>JBFFHS010000018.1:0-50620 GCA_041556855.1 Gammaproteobacteria bacterium | reverse complement strand
TGTCGAGCTAGCGCGGCATGCATCCTGCCTACTCGGTCATCTTGTTTACCGTCGCCTCAGGGGCGGGCTATGGACTGCTCGGCTGGTTGATCGTGCTACAGCAGTGGGGCTCGTCGCCCCTGAACGCTGGGGCGGCGGCCTGGGTTGCGGTGGTCGGGTTGGCTCTGGTGACCGCCGGACTGTTGTCGTCCACGTTGCACCTGGGACATCCGGAGCGGGCCTGGCGGGCAATCAGCCAATGGCGAACGTCGTGGCTCAGTCGGGAAGGTCTGCTGGCCATCCTCACCTATCTGCCGGCGCTCCTGCTGGTGGGCCTGTGGTGGCAGTCGGTGAGTGGCCCGGTCGTCTCGACCGCAGGCGTTGTGACGCTGCTGCTGGCGGGGGCGACGGTTTTCTCGACCGCCATGATCTACGCCGCGCTCACCACGGTTCCCCGCTGGGCCAATTCCTGGGTGCCGTGGGTCTATCTCAGCCTCGCCGCCGCCAGCGGCGGGCTGCTTCTGGTGGGTGCCCGGACGCTGCTGGGCGGGGCTGACGCCGCGCTGCGCTTCGGGGCGCTCGCCGCGCTGGTGCTGGCCTGGGCCCTAAAGTGGGGGTATTGGCGTCATATCGATGCTGCCGGACGCGCCAGTCACGCCGGCAGCGCCACGGGTCTGAGCAGCACGGCGAATGTACGGTCTCTGGAGTTACCCCACACCAGTGCCAACTTTGTGATGCAGGAGATGGGCTATCGCATCGCCCGCAAGCATGCTGCCCGGCTGCGGCGTATGGCGCTGCTGGCCGGGTTTGCCGCGCCGGCCGTCTGCCTGCTGGCGGCGGGCCCGGCGCCGTTTTGGCTTGAAGTGGCCTTGGTTCTTGCAGCAGTGGTCGCGGGGATGAGCGGTTTGCTCATCGAGCGCTGGCTGTTTTTCGCTGAAGCCGAGCATCTGGTGACGCTGTACTATGGCGCCGATCGGGTTTGAGGGAAGCGCTGTGCTATGAGCGCATCAACTGCAGTGATTGTCGGCGTCGGCCCTGGCCTGGGCGCGGCACTGGTGCGCACCTTTGCCGGGGTTGGCATGCACGTGGTGGCGGTGGCTCGCCGCGCCAGCGCTCTGACGGATTTGCCCACCGCGCGGGGCGCAGTCACCTTGCGGGACTGCGATATCACCGATCCGACGGCCGTGCACGGGCTTTTTGCGGACCTGGCGGATCGGTCCGTTGAGGTGGTGGTGTACAACGCAGGGACCTTCGAGCCGGGTCGGATCACCGACATCACCGCAGAAGAGTTCGAGCGTTGCTGGCGGGTCGGCTGCTTCGGCGGTTTTCTTGTGGGTCAGGCGGCCGCGCGCGCCATGTTGCCCCAGGGCCGCGGCACGCTGATTTTTACCGGCGCCACCGCCTCACTGCGGGGCGGGGCCGGCTTCGCCAACCTGGCCGCGCCCAAATTTGCCCTGCGCGCCCTGGCTCAAAGCATGGCGCGCGAACTGGGGCCAGAGGGTATTCATGTCGCACACGTCGTGATCGACGGGCAGATTCACTCGGCGCGTTACGCTCACCTGGCGGATGAGCGCGGGCCTGATTCGCTGCTGCAGCCGGATGCCATTGCGGCAACCTATCTTGCACTGCACCAACAGCACCGCAGTGCCTGGAGCCAGGAAGTGGACCTGCGGCCCTGGTCAGAGAAGTTTTGAAGAACTCGTTGCCAAAAGCCCGCTTACCCCTTGCATCGACGGGCCGGTAGTCGCATATTATCGACGCGGGGGTTGTGAGCGAAGGGCTTGGCAGGCCGCGCAAGGTGCGAATTCGTCGCGCAAGTGACGAACCGCGACGGCAAGGCAGTTCGGTTTGCAAGATTCAGGTTGTTCCAGACGTTCCTCACGGTATCTCTGTAATCCCCCCACGATCTAGCAATTGAACTTCAGTAATTCAGTAGAGGATGTTCCATGGTTACAGGTACCGTAAAGTGGTTTAACGAGGCCAAGGGGTTTGGCTTCATCGCTCCGTCCGACGGGAGCGCCGACGTGTTTGTGCATTTCTCCGGCATTGTGGGGTCAGGCTTCAAGACCCTGCAGGAAGGCCAGAGTGTCACCTTCGAGGTTGAGCATGGGCCCAAGGGGCCCCAGGCGACGCAGGTTTCGCCTGCGGAGTAGACCGGGCACAGCGTGCTCAAAAAAACCCCGCAGCTGCGGGGTTTTTTTTGATTATTCATTGCTGGGGAAACGTGGCTTGCGCCGCTCCAGAAAGGCACGAGCCCCCTCACGAAAATCATCGCTGCTGAAGCCCTCCTCATACAAACCCTTGCACAGCTCGCGGTCTGCTTCGTCGCCCCGGGCCATCTCGCTCATGACTGTCTTAAAGGTGCGAACCGAGCGTTGTGAGACCTGCTGAAGCTGCTCGGCCAGCACCGCCACGCTGGCTTGTAGATCCGCGCGGGGCACAAGCCGGTTAACCAGGCCCCACTGGGCAGCCTGAGCCGCCGTCAGGCGCTGACCCGTGTACAACATCTCCTTGGCTCGGGCCTCGCCGATGATGCGCATGAGATCCGCGATCTGCTCGCTGGTAATCGTCAGCCCCAGTTTGGCGGGCGTGATGGCAAAGCTGGCGTCCTCTGCTGCGATGCGAAAGTCCGCGGTCAGGCAGATCATGCAGCCGCCTCCCATGCAGGCACCGTGAATCATGGCGATCATGGGTCGGTTCAGCATGCGCAGCCGCGTCAGCGCCGCGTCCACGGCCAGGTAGTGGCCCGCCAGAGACTTGTTGGCCTCAAGCAGTTGGTGCATCTCGCTCAGATCGGCGCCGCCGCTGAAACCGTCACCGGCGCCGCGTATCACCACCACCTTGACCACGTCACTAGCTTCGATGGCGTCGCACTGCGCCACCAGTCCTTGCCACATGCCCTTGTTGATGGCGTTCTTCTTATGGGGCCGGTTGAGAACCAGCGTCCGAACGGGCCCGTTATCCACAACCTGTATGTGTTCTGCTGCGCTCATGGTGTTACCGAGTGAAGTGCAGGCAAAGAATACCACCCACGCGGGTGCTGCAAGGTTAGAATACGCGCCATGACCTTGCGCTGGCCTAACGACACCCGCCTCGCCGTCTCCCTGGTGGTGAATGTGGAGGAGGGCGCCGAGCTCAGTGTTCTGGATGGGGACCGTGGCCCGGACCCGGTAGATGAGTTGGGCATCGCCCTGCGCAAGCCGGTGCGCAACCACGGTAACGAGAGTAACTATCAGTACGGCATCAAGCGGGGTGCGGGGCGCATTCTCCAGCTGTTGGATGCCTTCGGCATCCGGGCCACTTTCACCGCGGCAGCCCTGGCCTTGGAGCGAGCGCCCCAGGTGACCCGAGCCATCGTGGCCGGCAACCACGAGGTCTGCTGTCATGGCCATCGCTGGATCCAGCAAATGGGCATGGACGAGGAGACCGAGCGGGCGTTTATTCGCGATGCCGTGGCCAGCATCACCGCCAGCACGGGGTCGCGGCCGGTAGGCTGGTTGTCACGCTATCTGCACACCGACGCTACGCGGCAGCTCCTGGCGGAGGAGGGCTTCCTCTACCACATGGACGACTTCAGCGACGATGTGCCCTTCTGGGAGCAGACAGCCGCCGGCCCCATCGTCATCGTGCCCTACGCGCTGGACTCCAATGACATGAAGATGTGGAACGCCCCATCGCTGACACCGGACGCCTGGCTGAAGTACGCATTGGACACTTTTGATTGTCTTTGGAACGAATCCCAGCGCGAGCCCCTGATGATGTCTCTGGGCGTCCATCTGCGCATCATGGGTCGGCCGGGCCGAGTCTGGGCGCTGCGCCAGTTCATCGAGCACATCGGCGCCATGGACGGGGTGTGGTTCGCTACCCGGGAAGAGATCGCCCGCCAGTTCGCCAGCTGCTGCCCCGCGCCTACCGCCTGAGCCTTTTCAGGAGCCCGTCCCGGCGCGGGCGAGACCTACTCAGCGCAGCCTGAGCTGTCAGCCGCGCCAAGGCCTGCGCCCGGATTGAAGGCGTGGATAGCAGCAGATCAGCGTTCTGCAAGTTCGCTGCCGAGCGCTTCGCTGCTGGTATCGTCGCTGTCCAGCGCTTCCAGTTCCTGCTGGACGATCCGGAAGATGCGAGAGAGATATTCCTGTTGCCACATGGCGCGTTCCCGGGCCTCTTCCATGCTCGGCTCGAAGCGGTCGATGGCGTCCTGCGTGACCGGCTGGCCGCTCTGCAGCAGGCGCTCGATGGTGTCCAGGCGCTCCCGCATCACCGCCAGCTCGCCGGCCACCGCCAGGGTGATAGACAGGACCCGCTCAACGGCCGGGTCGTCGAGAAAGTTGGGTCGTTTGCCCTTAGCTTTCTTGTTGGCGAGCGCAAAAATATCCAGCGTGGACATGTCAGCCCTTGGTCGCGCCAAACGTGTACCACACCGCGCCTCGGCCGAAATCGAAATCGCCGGCTTTGGGGAAGATGCTCTCGTCTACCACGGCGCAGATGGTGGTTTCGAACATCCGCTCCCGTTGGAAGCCCGCCTTTTCCAGTACCTCCAGCATGGGCATGCTGTGGACCGTGCTCCAGAACGGCTCGTTGTTGTAGTAGGCGTCCCAGTCGCGCAGGAATTGCTCGAACGGCGGCATGCCGTGGAAGGGCGGCTGTTCCAGGTGCAGGTGCAGGCCGCCCGGGCGCAGTAGTCGGTAGGCCTCCGCCATGATCCGGTGAATGGCTTTGTAAGAGGTTTCGTGAGCGAACATGGTGCTGAAGATGACGTCGAAATGGCCATCGGGAAAGTCGAGGGTCTCCACGTTCCCCTGTTTGAAGGTGAGATTGGTGACGCGCATGGACTGAGCCCGGGCATGGCCATAGCGCAGCATGGGGGCCGCCACGTCTACAGCGATCACCTGGGCAGCGGGAAACCCCTGGGCGACGGGCACGCTGTTGTGGCCGATACCGCAGCCCATGTCCAGAATTCGGTCGATGGCCAGATCGGCGTGGTTATCCCGCAGCCATTTGACGATGCCGTGCCCGGCGCCATCGGTAAATCTTCCAAACAGGCCCTGGGTGGTGACGTAGATCCCCACGTCGTAGTTGGCGGCTGCCGAGACATCTCCTTCGGTGAGCTCGGTGTAGTAGCTGCCGGGCATCAGATGATTATCGACGGCCCCGATGTAACGGGGTATCGGCACGTCCGGATCAAGCTGCAGGGTATCTTTGCCATCATTAAGGCGATGGGCTTTGTCGTTCAGTTCGTCCAGTTGCCTCAGCACCACGGAACGACCCGCCTGCTGCCGCATCTCCATGGCGTTAAGCCGCAGGGCGCTCCACATCTTGTAATAGGGGTCATCGGACATGGCTCGGCGGATCTCCCGCCGATCGCTGGGTGCGTGGCCGGCCTGGGCTTCGAAGCGGGGTCGGGCGCGCTTCTCGTAGGCGACCGCATTGCCCGGGAGCACCCGCGTGGAAATGTGCTTCACCATGTTGGTCAGGAAATTAAAGCGGGCCACCTCATCGTGGGTGACCTCGGGCATCATGTCGTGGCGACCGACCACCGTGTAGGGCGGCGGCACGTCGGCGGAGGGGCCGTAACGTTCGGGTCCGAATTTTTCCATGGCATTGGTTTCCGGTAGCTTGAGATACCGATAAATCCCGGCTGTCAGGCAGCCTAGCAGGTCACCCTGGCTTGTCCAGGGGCCGGACAGGGGCTCTTTGCCTGGCAGGGCAGCGGCCAGGTAAGGTTGGCCGTGATGGCGCCCGATGCGACAACCCCGCCCTGGACCATGCCAGCGGCTCTGTTTCTGGACGTGGACGGCACTCTGCTGGAGATTGCCGAACATCCCGAGGCGGTGTTGCCAACGGAACGGCTGGTGCGGCTCATGCCCCGTCTACCGGACGCCACCGGCGGTGCGGTGGCCCTGATCAGCGGGCGCTCCATCGAGGATCTGGATAGGCTGTTCGCACCCCTGCGGCTGCCGGTGGCAGGGATCCACGGCCTGGTTCGACGGGACGCCCGCGGTCAGGTTCATCGCGCCCCGCTCGCCGATGATTGGCTTGGAGGCGTGGTGGCCCACATTCATCCTTTTGTCGCCGTCCACAGCGGTCTGCTGTTGGAGGACAAGGGCATCAGCGTGGCGCTACACTATCGGCAGCGTCCTGACCTGGCGGGCGAGGTGGCGCGTTTTGTCGCCGAACTGGGCAGCAGGTTGCCGGCCGGTGCGGGCGTGCTTGCTGGCCGCATGGTGTACGAATTCAAACCAACTGCGCAGGACAAGGGGTCGGCAATCCGGGCTTTCATGACGGAGTCCCCGTTTGCGGGCCGGCATCCCATCTTCATCGGCGACGATGTCACCGACGAAGTGGGTTTTAAGACCATCAATGAGCTGGGGGGAACATCGGTGAAGGTGGGTCCATCGCCGACCGCGGCGCACTGGCAGCTGGCCAGCGTGGCCCACGTCATTGCCTGGCTGGAGACGGTTATTGACGCGCCGGGCGCTGGCTCATGACGGACCTGGATCAAGGCGTGATCGGCAATTGTCAGATTGCGGCGCTGGTGGATTCCACGGCGCGCATCACCTGGGGCTGCTTCCCCCGTTTTGACAGCGATCCCACCTTCTGCTCGCTGCTGTCCGGTAATGGCGATGGGGACCGGCCCGGCTTCTTTGATATTGAGTTATTGGGTCTGGCGCGTTCTGAACAGCACTATCTGAACAACACGGCGATTCTTGCCACTACTCTCTACGACGATGCCGGCGGCAGTGTGCGGGTGTTTGATTTTGCGCCCCGTTTTAACCAGTACGGGCGGATGTTCCGGCCAATCATGATTATTCGCCAGATCGTGCCGCTGAGCGGGACGCCCTCGGTGCGGATCCGGCTGCGCCCCGCCACGAATTACGGTGCCGCGGCGGCTCGGGTCACCCACGGCAGCAATCACATCCGCTTCATGGCGGCTGAATTCCCTCTGCGGTTGACCACCAACGCTTCCCTAAGCGCCGTGTTGGAAGAGCGCGCCTTCGTGCTGGATCGGGCCATGCACCTGATTCTCGGGCCCGACGAAACCATTGCCGACGCGCCGGAGAAGATCTGCCGGGATATGTTCGGTCAGACGCAGCGCTATTGGGAGGAATGGGTGCGGGGGCTGTCGATTCCCTTCGAGTGGCAGCAGCAGGTGATTCGCTCGGCCATCACCCTCAAGCTGTGCAACTTCGAGGACAGCGGTGCGGTTGTCGCAGCCCTGACGACGTCAATTCCCGAAGCCGCCGACTCGCAGCGCAACTGGGACTATCGCTATTGCTGGCTGCGGGACAGCTATTACGTGGTCCACGCTCTGAATCGACTCGGCGCAACGCGCACCATGGAAGGCTATCTGCGCTATATCGTGAATCTGGTGGTCGAGCAGGGTGGTTCCGGAAAACTGCAGCCGGTCTACGGGATCAGCGGCACGGCGGACCTGGAGGAGCACATCGTGGATTCCCTGCCGGGCTATCGGCGCATGGGGCCGGTGCGCGTGGGCAATCAAGCCTATAAACAGGTGCAGAACGACGTCTACGGCGCCGTGGTGCTGGCGGCCACGCAGTATTTCTTTGATCGACGCCTCAGCCAGCACGGGGGCGTCCAGGAGTATCGGCGACTGGCGGCGCTCGGGGAGCATGCTCTGAAGGTTTTTAACGAACCGGACGCCGGGTTGTGGGAATACCGCGGCCGGCAGCGCGTGCACTCCTACTCCGGCGTGATGTGCTGGGCGGCCTGCGACCGGCTGGCCAAAATTGCCCGTCATCTGGATTTGGAGGATGAGGCCCGGGCGTGGCAGGAGCATGCCGCCAGGCTTCATGGGCACATCGCTCAGCAGGCCTGGAACGAAAAACGTGGCGCCTTTGTCGAGAGCACCGCTGACGGCGCCTTGGATGCCAGTATGCTGACCCTCTGCGATCTGGGGTTCGTGTCGGCGCAGGACCCGCGTTTCGTCAGCACGGTGGAGGCCATCGGCAGGGAACTCAAGCGCGGACCCTACCTGTTCCGCTACGCTGCGGCCGATGATTTCGGCGTGCCGGAAAACGCCTTCAATATTTGTACTTTCTGGTATATCGGCGCGCTGGCGTCGCTGGGTCGCGTCGAGGAGGCCCGCGAGCTATTCGAAAATATGCTCACCCGCTGCAATCCCCTGGGACTGCTGTCGGAAGATCTGGATCCCAATAGCGGTGAGCTGTGGGGTAATTTCCCCCAGACTTACAGCATGGTGGGCATCATCAACGGGGCCATGCGTTTGAGCCGTTCCTGGGAGGATGCGTTGTGAGCCGGCTGGTTGCCGTCTCCAACCGGGTGAACATGAGCAAGCCCGGCCGCTCGGCGGGCGGCCTGGCGGTGGGGGTGCTGTCGGCACTCGCCGAGCGGGGGGGTATCTGGTTTGGCTGGAGCGGCTCGCTGGCCACCGAAACCCGGGATGCCAGGCTGGTCGAGCAGGACAATATCACCTTCGCGACCATTGATCTGAACGAGAGCGATTTCCAGGGCTATTACAACGGTTTCAGTAACAATAGTCTGTGGCCCCTGCTGCACTATCTCTTGGGCTACTTCACCTACAGCCGACGGGAGTACGAGGCGTACTGTCGCGTCAACGCGCTGTTTGCCCGCAAGCTGATTCCTCTGCTTGAGCCGGACGATGTGATCTGGGTGCACGACTATCATCTGATTCCCCTGGCTGCCGAATTGCGCCGGGCCGGCGTCAAGCAGCCCATCGGCTTCTTTCTCCATGTCCCCTTTCCTGATTTCGACGTGCTGCGTTCCCTACCGCCCTATGAGCACCTTCTGCGCTCCCTGGCCGCCTACGACGTGGTCGGCTTCCAGACGGCGCGCGATCTGGGGTCGTTCCGGGAGGCGCTCAGTCAGCCGGAAGTGGGTGGCCGGGCGCTGGCCCCCCATCTACTGGAAGCCTTTGGACGAACATTCCGCGCCGAGGTCTTTCCCATCGGCATCGACGTGGATCAGTGTCGCCAGGACGCTATGGCACATCTGGACTCGCCCGCGGTGCGCAGTTTCATGATCAGTCTCGGTGGACAAGACCTGATGATTGGCGTGGACCGGCTGGATTACAGCAAAGGTCTGCCGTTACGATTCCGCGCCTACGAGCGCCTGCTTGCCAAGTATCCCAGCAACCGGGGTCGAGTCATTTTCATGCAGATCGCGCCGCCCACCCGGGAAGGCGTGCGCGCCTATGAAGAGATTCGTCAGGCCCTGGAGCAGGCTGCCGGTAATATCAACGGCCGCTTCGCCGAGATGCACTGGGTGCCCATCCGCTATCTCAACAAGGGTTACGATCGTGGTGTGCTGATGTCCTTGCTGTGCCTGTCCCGGGTGGCGCTGGTGACGCCGATTCGCGACGGCATGAACCTGGTGGCCAAGGAATACCTGGCGGCACAGAATCCGGGTGACCCCGGGGTGCTGGTATTGTCCAGGTTAGCCGGCGCCGCGGCGGAACTGGATGGCGCGGTGCTGGTGAATCCCTACGATAAAGACGGCGTGGCCGACGGCATCCAGCAGGCGCTGGACATGAGCCTGGAGGAACGGATGGAACGTCATGGGGCCATGATTCAGGTGCTGCGGCGCAACGACATTCATGCCTGGAGCAACCGCTTCGTGACGGCCTTGAACGAAGCCCGGCCCGAAGCGCCCTGAAGGTGGGCTGATGCGATTTGCTGGGATGCTGGCCGCCCACGTGGCCGATCACTGGGAGCGGGACCTGAGTGCCGGTACAGCCGCGGCCAAGGTCTTTATTCTCGACGCGTTGGGCACAGGATTATCCGGTACGCGCCAGCGCGCGGTACCGGGTCTGCTGCAGGCCGCCCGGCGTTGGGGCGATACCCCCGAGGCCCGCTGCTTTGCGACAGCGCAGGCCATGCCCGCGGCCAGCGCGGCGCTGGTCAACGGCTACCTGATTCACAATCAGGAATTCGACTGCGTCCACGAGCGCGCCGTGGTGCATCCCATGGGCGTGATCTTGACCGCGGTCCTGGCTCACGCCGAGCGGGATGGCGGGGTGAGCGGGCGCGATCTTCTGGCAGCGGTCATCCTGGGCGTGGACGTGGCCATTGCCATCGGCATCGTGCCGCAGGCGCCGCTGACCTTCTACCGCCAGGGCATGGCGGCAACCTTCGGCGCCGCCGCGGTGCTGGCCCGCTTGCAGGGCTTGGATGCGGCAGGGATTGAGCGGGCCATGGGCATTGCCTACAGCCAGCTTTGCGGCACCATGCAGCCCCATGCGGAGGGCTCACCCCTGCTGCCCCTGCAGATGGGCTTCAACGCCCGGGCCGCGGTCACCGCAGCGGATCTGGCCGCCGCCGGCCTGCCGGCGCCGGCTGGCTTCCTGGAAGGCCAATACGGCTATTTCAACCTGATGGAAGCCCACTGGGATCCCGCCAATCTGCCCGCAGCACTGCAGCCGGGCCAGCGGGTGAACGAGCTGAGCCATAAACCCTTTCCCACAGGCCGCGCGACCCATGCCGCCATCGATGGGCTTGCCCGGCTGCAACAAGAGCATGGTTTTGTTGCCGATGAGGTGGCTGAGGTTGTCGTTGCGGGCCCGCCCCTGGTGTTGCAACTGGCAGACCGCGCGCCCCACCCGGATATGAGTCCCAACTACGCCCGTCTCTGCCTGCCCTATGTCCTGGCCACGGCGCTGAGCACGGGGGCGGTGACTGTGGAGGATTTTGACGCGGACGCCATAGCCGAGACGCCGCGCCAGACTCTGGCGGCCCGGGTGCGCGTGCAGCCCGATGGCAGCACCGATGACAATGCGTTGGCGCCCGTTGCGGTCACGGTTCACCTGAATAGCGGTGCCCAGCACACGGCGCGCGTCGACAGGATTCTCGGCCATCCCAGCAAGCCGCTGAGTCGCGACGAGCACCTGGAAAAATTCCGCCGCTGCTGCGAATCAGCGCGGCCGCCACGCTCGACGGCAGAGCAGGATGCGCTGATCGGGCTGTGCGAGCGCCTCGAGACGCTGCCGGACATCAAAGAACTTCTGAACCACTTGAGCTGCTGATGTGAGCGACTATCCCCTTTATTTCGACTCTTTTGACTATGCCCAAATGCTGGCGGATTATCCGCTGGGCCGGGATTTTGCCGAAGGGTTCGCCGTCTTGTCCCGGGACGAGATTCGGGCGCGCCAGGAGGCCCAGTTCCAACGGTGCGTTGCGCGGGCCTGGGAAGTCCCCTTCTATCAACGCTTGTGGGCCGAGGCGGGTGCCACGCCCGGCGATATCCGGAGCCTGGATGACCTGCCCCGGTTGCCCATATTTTCTAAGAACGATCTCATGGCCAGCGTCGCCGCCAGTCCGCCCTTTGGCGACTATCACGGCTGGGAGAAATGGCCCGCGCAGAATCGGCCCGTTGTTGTGATGCAAACCACCAGCGGCACCACGGGGCAGCCTCAGCCGCTGTTTTTCAGTGCGAAATCCCGGGAAGTGCAGGCGTTGCTGGTGGGCCGGGCCTATGGGCTCCAGGGCTTGCGTCCCGCGGAGGTGGTTCATTCCGTCTACGGTCACGGCATGATCAACGGCGGCCACTACGTGCGCGAGGCGGTTCTGCATTACACCAACGCCATTTTTCTCTCAGCCGGCACCGGTGTGGAAACCCGCTCCCGTCAGCAGGTAGAACTCATGCGCACCTTTGGCGTGAACGTGATCGTGGGTTTTGTGGACTATATCAAGCGGCTGGCCGACGTCGCCGCAGAGCTTGGCATCGAACCGGGCAAGGATATTCCTATCCGCATGATTTCCGGTCACATCGGTCGGGAGTCCCGCCAGCAGATTGCAGCTGCCTGGGGCGGTGCCGAGGTCTATGACTGGTACGGCGTGGGGGATACGGGTCTGATTGCCACGGAGGCTGCGGATCAGGATGGCATGTACGTGATGGAAGACGCCCAGCTGGCGGAGATCTGCGACACCGAAACCAACGCGGTGCTCGAGGATACCTCGCCCGGAAATCTGATCGTAACCTGTCTCTACAAGGATGATGTGTATCCCATCATCCGTTTCAACACCAAGGATCTCTCCGCCTGGCGGCCCGGGACCTCCAGCCTGGGCTTCAATTTGAAGCGCATCGAAGGCTTCCTGGGTCGCAGCGACAACATGGTGAAGATCCGGGGTATCAATATCTATCCTCAGGCACTGGGGCCGGTGCTGGCTGAAGATCCGGCGTTCGCCGGGGAGTTCATCTGCCGGGTGCGTCGGGATGCCACGGGACGGGATGATCTGGAGGTGCTGGTAGAAGTCGCGGCGGGGGATGCGGGCGGCGTCGCTGAGCGCATCGCTACCCTGTTGCGGCAGCGGTTGGGCTTGAAAATGACCGTGACAGCGCATGCGCCCGGCGCGCTGAAAGCCCTCACTCAGGTAGAGACGCGCCAGAAGCCCATCCGTCTGCTCGATGAGCGCAACCTTTAATGACACCCGTCAGATCGCGCCTTTCCGGTGCCCGGGGCGAGCGCCTTAGTGCTCGTGCTGCAAAGCCCGATGATCTTTGGGTGGGCTGCTGATGGATGAGGCAGGCCTCAGAATGCTGGGGCTACACGGCACGGCCGAGTTGCTGGCGTCTGAGGACGTGTCGGCGCTGGAGTTGAGCGAGAGCTATCTGACGGCGATCGAGCGCGTCAATCCGGCGCTCAACTGCTACCTGCATGTGGATGCTGCTGGCGCGCGGGAGCAGGCCGCCGCATCGGATCAGCGTCGGCGGGCCGGTGCGGGTCGCGGCCCCTTGGACGGCGTGCCGGTGGCGGTGAAGAACAACGTGGCGGTGGCCGGTTGGCCCCTCACGGCGGGTCTTGCCTGGCGGGCCGAGCAGCGCGCCGTCGTGGATGCGGCCGTGATCACCCGTCTGCGGGCAGCGGGCGCGGTGTTGCTCGGTGCTACCAACATGGATGAGGCTGCCCTCGGCGCCAGCGCCAACAATCCGCACTACGGCGCCTGTCAGAACCCGCTCCGGTCAGGTTTTTCCGCCGGCGGGTCCAGCGGCGGTTCGGCATGTGCGGTTCGCGCGGGCCTTGCAGCCTGGGCCATCGGCACCGACACCATGGGGTCGGTGCGCATCCCGGCCGCTTATTGTGGGGTGGTGGGCTTCAAGCCCAGCTTCGCCGCTTTGTCGACAGACGGGCTGATACCACTGCTCGCGTCCTTTGATCATCTGGGGTTCTTGACCCGGCAAGTGGCCGATCTGCCCACCTTGTTTCAGGCGCTGGCCGACGCTGCTGCGGCCGTGCCGAGGACACCCCGGCGGCTGGGCGTGCTGGCTTTGTCAGACCGGGTGGATCTGGAACCCGCCGTAGCAGATGCCTTTGCCCGGGCCCGGGAGCGGGCTGCCGCCGCGGGACTTGAGCTTATCGAGCTGCCGGGCGGTGACTACGAACCAGGTCCGACGCGCCGTGCCGGTTTCCTGCTGGCGGAGCGGGCGTTCGCGGACTGGCTGGCGGAGCAGGGACGCAGCCCGGCCGACCTGTCGCCGGCTGTGGCCAAAATGGTGGCCTTCGGGGCGAACCAGCCGCCGGCTAAGCTGCAGCGGGCCCGGGAGCGCATCCAGGTTGCAGCAAACCAGGTGGCGCGCTGGTTCAGCAGCTGCGATGCGTTGTTAATGCCCGCTACTCCCCAGACCGCCTTCCCCCTGGATCGGCCGACGCCAGACTCCCAGGCGGATTTCACGGTGCTTGCCAATGTGACGGGCATGCCGGCTGTCAGTGTGCCCGCTGCGCACAGCGCGGACAGTCTCCCCGCGGGCGTCCAACTCATGGCGCCACCCGGAGAAGATCAGATGTTAATGACGCTGGCGCGGTGCTTTGCCTCGGAAAGCCCCCCCGAGTTCCCGGTGGCGCTGCGGGAACAACGGTAACAGAGGGTCATCACGATAATGCACCGCTGCTGGTGGTTTGCCGCCGCGTTGTTGACCCAAACGGCGCTCGCCGATCCCGGCGGGCCTGTCGGCATCCTGATGACTGACTGGGCTGAGCCAGAGGGTTTCGACCATACCTATCGGCGCCGCGTGGCGTCGCGGACCTATGGCTGGCGCACGGAGTTTCCGGGGCAGCCTTGTACCGCCGATCACGTCGGCGAGTTTCCGTTTGCCTCTACCATGGGTATGTTGCCGTTCGCTGTCTCCTTTCCCGTGCAGGGGCTGGAGGATGTATACGACTCCATCGGTTTTTACCGCAAGAGCGAGGATGGCCAGCGCTACGTGTCGGTATTCGATCCGGGGCTGTCTTATGCCGTGAGCGAGGTGCCCACCGAGTTAGTCATCCCGGCGATCGAGTCCACCAGTCGAACCCAGCGCTCACTCTGGGGCATCGACCCCAGGAACGGTACCAACTACTTCAAGCGACTCTGGCAGATCGGCTTTCCGCCCCGTGGGGCAGGTCCCAACCCGCGCGCATTCCCAAATGGGATCAGAGACTTAGATGAAATCAGTGTAATGGCGGGATTGACCGACATGCACGTGCTGTACGCTGATCTGACGCCCCGTTTGTCGCCCGCGGCCGTGAAAATCAACAAGCTCACCAAGACAACGCTGCTGGAGCTGTTCGGTAGCCAGCGCATCGATGTTCGTTTTGGCGGCTATGCGCCCACGCCGGGCTGGATGGAGTTGGAAGAGGACGTCGCGGTTGCCATGGTGCGCGATGGTCTTGAGCGCTTGGTCATTACCCGGGAGACGACGGACAACAACAACTACGCCAACAATTTCATGACCCGGGGTTACATTGAAGCCGGTCTGTGCCGCGCGGGTTTGACCGAGCCTGTGCAGTTTCAGCAGGTGCGTCAGGTGGGTCGTACACCGGAATACAATACGGCGTTACTGCATACCGTCCAGCGTCATGTCGCGGCGCTGCCGCCCGGCACCGAGGTGACGCTGATCTATACGACCTACGGCTTGCCCTGGCCTGGTGATGATCAGGCCAGCGGCCCGTTCGCAGCGCCGCACCCCTGGGCAAAAGAGGTGTTCCACGAGAACGCCTACAACAACTATCTGTCCTTCAAGCACTACGCCCGCGCCGAGTATGGCGGGCGCTACCGATTGAATTTCAACTACGCCCAGCGGGATGGCGACCGGCGCGTGGACAACTATTTTGCCTATGCCATGTACCGGGCGCCTATCGGCGATTCTGAGGATCCGGCTCGAGGCTTCATGACGCTGCGGCAGAACATCGATCGCGCCAAGGCCGAGGGACGCAGAGAGGTGATTGCGGTGCTGTCCCACTGGTACGACAACAATCGCGACACCCTGCTGGCTTTGCGGCTGCTCCAGGAACTGCCCCTGAACAGCCGGCGGGATCTGGGGCACGGCAAGCACTGGATCGATTGGTGCGAAGTCCCCGGTGCTACAACGCCGGTAGCCTGCGATCAGGAGGGGGTCACGCATATCCAGCTCACAGAAGCGTTTGACGAGGTGGCGGATATCTTTGCCATCGGCTACGCCCATCGGATTCGCGGCGGTGTGGAACGGTTCGGCGTGCTGCCGGCGGGGGTCGAGCCGGTCGCAGACGGCACCGTGAAACAGCGCGAGGGCGGCGGCGTGCGGGTCACGCGGGGGCCCCTGCAGGGTGCCATGCTGCTGGTGCGGCCGGATCGTCATCCTGGCAAGCCCGAGTCCTTCACGTCGGCGCGCTACGAGACCTTCAATGATCCGGCCGCAAACCTGGTGGGTGCCTGGGATGACTTCGATCCCTATATCGCAGCCGCGGATGTCAGCCTGGCGGGGCTGAAGGCTCGCGCCGCCGTGGTGAGTAAGGCGGTGCTGTTTGGTCCCTACCGGACTTTGTTCAATCAGCCGGCGACGATCACTCTGCCGTTGCAACCGGGCCGGACCGGCGCGGATGCCAGGCCTTATATCTACAACGAGGCCACCCGTGATTGGGATCCGGTGTTCCCCGTGCCGGGCGGCCGGCCGCCGCGCCGCAATGGTCAGGGCATCAGTTTTGACGTTCAGGTGCTCGGGACGTTCGTCCTTGCCGTACCTACTGAAGGCGTTGCGCCGACGAGCAGGCCATGATCAGCGCCTGCTCGTCTGCGCAATGTCAAGCCCCCGCAGGGGTTGCCCGCAATTGCAGTGTGATTTCTGGTGCAGGACGCCTGATCGTGAGAGGCTAGTGATTATGCCTAAGATTGTCCTGGCAACCCGGTCCGATGCCCTGGCGATTGCCGTCATGTCGCGCCGCCTGGTAGAAGGCGGACTGCCCTGGGCCTGGACCGCGAGACGGGTGGCGCGTCATATCGAAAGCCGGGACAGTCTCGTGGTGCTGAGCCGAGAAGACAGCCGCATGCTGGGGTTCGGCATCATGTTCTGCGGCGAGCACCGTTCCCACTTGAGTCTGTTGGCGGTGGAGCCGACCGCGCGCCGGGCAGGGGTCGGGACGGCGCTCGTCAACTGGCTGGAAACCTCTGCGGGCATCGCGGGCACCTTCTTCATCGATCTGGAAGTGCGCGCCGAGAATCTCACCGCACAGCGTTTCTACAGGCGCCTGGGCTATGAGGAACGTGGCCGGGTGCCGGGTTACTACTACGGCCGCGAGACGGCGGTGCGCATGACGCACGATATGCGGGTACCGTCGGCCTCGCCCAGTTAGGGCGCTATACTGGCCTGAGCGTTAGTTCGAATAACAATGGAAAGACCATGACCGATACGCTGCTCAAGCGCGCCACGATGATCGTGGCCGACGCGGAACGATCCAAACGCTTCTATTCCGAAACCTTGGGCTGGCGCACCTACTACGATGCCCAGATGAAGGTGACGGGCAAGATTATCCCACTGGGGCAAGCCGGCGCTCAGGTGCAGCTGTACATCATGGAAGGTCATGATAAGGACATCGGCAAGGTGGGCATTCTGCAGTGGTTGGACCCGGCGCTGCCGGCACCCGGAGCGGCCAAAGAGCAAGTGGGCATCGGCGATGTTGTGTTCGTCGCCGATGTGGATGATATGAGCGCACTGTCCGCGCGGGTTGATGCCAATCCCGATTGCCGCGTGGTATGCCCACCGCGGGACTGGAGCTTCCCCGCCCCGGATGGATCCGGTGACATCGATTTGTCATCCATGTCGTTCTTCGATCCCGATGGTTTTCTCCATGAGGTTTACTATCGCTATAACCGGCCCAACCCGGACAGGTATCTGATTCGCCGCACCACAACGATCGTGCGTGACATGGAGCAGTCCATGAGGTTCTACCGGGATGGCTTGGGCATGAGCATCTATCAAGACGGGGTAATGACCACCGAGGGTATGGACTTGCCCGCGGGCTATCCCGGCGCCCGGGTACGGCTGGTCGTGTTCAAGGGCGAGGATCCATACATCGGCATGGTCGGCGCACTGCAGTTTCTCGATCCGGTGCTGCCGGACCCCGGCGAGGGCACTTGGGACATGGGCGTGGGCAAGGTCGTCTTCGTGGCTCACACCGGCGATGCGAAGGGCGTGTTCGAGCGCGTCAGAGACCTGGATGTCCGGGTGACCTGCGAGCCCTTTACCCGCACCGTGCCCAAGTCTGGCGGTGTCGGCGAAATCCCCATGACCTCCATGGGGTTCTATGATCCTGATGGCCAGCTGTTTGAAGTCAATCAACGGTGAGACACAATGTGGCGAAATTTTTGTTGCTCCAACCGAGTTCTGGCGGGCGCCCTGGCGGCCGCCCTGGTGCTCACGGGTGCTGGCATGACTGAAGCCCAGGAGGCACCCGAGCCGAAGCTGCGGCGAATCAAGATGGCAACGGTCAACGTGCCTGACGTCAATCAGTGGAGTGCGCTGTATCAGGAATGGCTGGATTACCAGGTGGTGGAACAGGGCCACGTGCCCGTTGCGCTGGCGGAGTCCTGGGGCGCGCCGGGCAGCGCCGGCAAGCGCTATGCGCTGATGGCGCCGGCGAGCGGCGCCGACGTCTATATCCGGGCCGTGGAGGGGGACCCAGTGCCCGGCTACAAGGCCATGACGACCTTCGGCTGGAATTCCATTGAGATCATTGTGGACGATGTTTATGCGCTGCATGAGCGCCTTGAAGCATCACCCTTCGAGATTATTGGTTTGCCCCATAGTCTAGGCGGCGGCTTCGCGTCCATTCACGCCATGCAGGTGGTGGGCCCCGGGGAGGAGGTGCTGTATCTCACCTGCGAAACCGGGGACCGGGACAAATCCACGCTGCCCATTCCCGGATCTTTCATCGATCGCCCCTTCATCATGATTCTCGCGGGTCCGGACCTGGATGCCATGGCGGACTTTTACGTGGAGAAGTTCGCCATGTCGCGGATTCCGAATTTCAATGGTCCGCTTACGCTGGCGGCCCGGGCCATGGGTATCCCTGAGGACCGGGTTTTCCCGCTGGGGCTGCTGCGGGGACGGGAGCGCGGTAACAATATTGAGCTGGACGGCTATCCCGAAGAGGCAACCCCCCGACCGCGCGTCAATGAGCAGCTGCCGCCCGGTGTCGCCATGACCAGCTTCTCCGTGGACACCCTGGATGGTCTGGGGCTGGAGTTCATCACCGAGCCGGCGCCCCTGTATGACGGCCGGCGCGCCGCCACCTTGGTGGGCCCGACGGGAGAACTCACCGAGTTGATCGAGGACCCCCGCTGACCGGATCCATGGGCTGACTTCAGCTGAAGGCTTGGTAGTCGTTCCCTCGGCCCAGATCGGCGGCGACGGCTTCAAACGCGATCTTGCCGCCGTGGACATTGACGCCCCGGGCAAAGGCTGAATCCTGCCGCAGCGCGGCCAGGCCCTCGGCGGCTAATCGCCGCGCGAAGGGCAGGGTGGCTGCGGTGAGCGCCATGGTGGACGTGCGGGGATAGGCGCCTGGCATGTTGGTCACGCAATAGTGGATGACGCCGTGCTCGATGAATACCGGATCCGAATGGCTGGTGGGGCGGGAAGTTGCCACGCAGCCGCCCTGGTCAATGCTGACATCCACGATCACCGAACCGGGCTGCATGGACTCGACCATGGCTTCGGTCACCAGATGGGGCGCCCGGGCACCCCGTAACAGCACGCCGCCCACTACGAGATCCGCATCGGTGATTTCCCGGGCTATGTTTTCGGGCGTTGACAGAACGAACTGAATGTCCGGCGAAATAGCGGCCTTCAACTGGGCCTCGTATTCCGGATGGCGGCCAAATACCAGCGTGCGCGCGCCCATGGCTGCCGCGACCGTGCCGGCGTGGCGGCCGACCACCCCATCGCCCAGGATCAGCACTTTACCGTAGGCATCGCCCATGACCCGGCCCAGCAGCATGCCCTTGCCCTGGTTGAAACGCGCCAGAAAATAGCTGCCCATGGTGACCGCCATGTCTCCCGCCACCGCACTCATGGGCGCTAACAGGGGCAGTTTGCCCGCGGCGTCTTCCACCGTTTCGTAGGCAATCGCGGTGGTGCCCGCCTTCATTAAGGCGTCGGTCAACGCCGACGTGACGCCGCTTAAGTGTAAATAGGTAAACAGCATCTGGTCAGTCAGATACCCATACTCGGATTCCAGCGGTTCCTTCACCTTCAGCACCAAGTCGGCGTTCCAGGCGTCGGCCACGTCGCCCAACGCGGCTCCTGCAGCCGCGTAACTGGCATCGTCAAAGCCGGAGCCGAGACCGCCGCCGGTCTGGACCACCACGTCGTGGCCATCCGCCACCAGCGCAGCGGCACCCTCGGGCGTTAAAGCGATGCGGTTTTCTTTGTTTTTGATTTCCTTGGGCACACCAACGCGCATGGTGCTGTCTCCGTGAATGGACTGGAGCAAAGCTAGCAAGCGCCATGGCAGCCGGCTATGCGCAGAAATACTTAGCGTTGCTCCGGTGCGGGTTTGGAGGGCGCCGCAGCCTGTGCGGGACGGGGCCGGCGTGACGCGCACGCGGCACCCACCCGCTCAGTTCGGTCACCTGGGCCACGGGGGCTCGGTGTCGCAGTGGTTCGCGACCGAGTCCTGACAGCGCGCGACCACGCCATCGTCGCCGCCAGGGGTTCGGGCCAACGCGGCAAAGTTTGCTAGTCGACCTGCACCTTATGGGTGGTCGACTTTCGGACCTTGGGCAGGGTGAGCTCCACCACACCGTCCTTGTAGCTGGCCTTCGCCTTCTTCGCATCCACCTCGGCGGGTAACGTGATGACCCGGGAGAAGGATCTGCTTCGAATTTCCTGACGAAACAGCTCGCCCTCTTCTTGCTTCTCTTCCTGCCTGCTCTGGCCTTTAATGGTCAGGTTGCGATCCGAGATGGATACCTCCAGGTCGTCCTTCTCGATCCCGGGCACTTCCGCCTTGACCACGACCTCCTTGTCCCGGTTCACCACATCGATGCTGGGGAATCGCCCCTCAAAGACGGATGGCATCTCGGGGAAGTGAGGCCATTCCCACAGGGACGGGCGCAGCCAGTCGCGGCGAAAGTCGCTCAGCATGCGCTCCATCTCGGCCAGGGGTGCCAGCATTCTCGATTCAAATGCGGTCTCCGATGGCGCGCTCTTGACCGAAACCGCCGCGGCTTCTTCAGTGGGTGCTTTGCTGGCTGCAGGCTTACGGCTGGACTCCGCCTTCTTGGCCGGCGTTTTCTTGGTTGCCGCAGCTTTCTTGGCGGCGCTCTTTTTGGCGGGTTTCTTGCGGGCGGGTGACATGACCTACTCCTTTCTCGTCGGCGTCGGCAGTGACATTAAGTCGGTAACCAGTGCCCGGGCATTCGCAAAACTACTTACCGCGATCGGGCATCGCCGCACGGTGACGTGGGGCCAGGACTCCGGCAGATTTGGCAGCCCCCCATGATCAATCTCACCTCGCAACGCAAAAGATCATGCAATGCGGGGCTTGTTACGGGTGCTGATGGCATCCCGGCCGGTAACGACGCCTTTCACCCACGGGAGGCGCTTGATGCGTCGCTGGTCCTGGTCGGCGACCGCTCCGCAGGTAACCAGGCTGGGTGGCGCCCCCAGGACTTGGGCGGCTGGCGCAACCCGGCTGCCTAGGCGGCTGCCGACGACCAGGCCTCGGACTCGATCACCATGCTGCGATACTGACGCATGTTGTAAATCAGAAAGCCCGTGGCGAACACGCCCGCCAGCACTGCCACACAGGCCACCGAGTAACGCAACATGGCGTCATCTCCGAAAACGTAGTCGGTAAACAGCGCCACCCCGGTGGGCCCGATGGTCAGGCCCAGCAGGTTTATGACGAACAGATACAGCGCCGAGGCCTGGGCGCGCATCTGGTTCGGGGTGACGATCATCAGCGCGGAAATTCCGGCCGCAGTCGTGCACATGGTGCCGGCGGAAGCCGGGATCAGCATCAGCACGGACAGGGCTGGCGTGGGCACGAGCGGTGTGGCCACGGAGCCTGCGATACCGATCAGAGCGCCGAAGAAGGCGGCCCGCATGTGGGCATCCTGATACCCCTTCTTCATAAAGGATTCCGCCAGCCACGACGCCATAACCACGGCGGCGGGTCCCGTGGCCAGGGTGACGATGCCGTAAGCCATCCCGATGTCCCGGACGCTCCAGTCCCAGGTGCGGATAAACATGGTGGGAATCCAGGCATAGAAACCGTAGGAGAGAATGCCCACCACGGACATGCCCAGAAAATGGCTGCCATACATGCGCCAGCGGGTACCCAGGAACTGGACCACCGCGGCCAGCGGCAGGTGCGCCGAGTCGCCGCCGGCCGCCCCCTTCAGACCTTCGCGGCGGAACGGTTCTTTGACCGTTTTCATGAGCACCGCCATCAAGAGACCCGGCAAACCGACGACCAGGAACACGGTTTGCCAGGCGTACAGCTCCCCCAGCACCGGCAGCACCACGGGAGGCGCGGCGGATACCAGGGCGATTACCTGGCCGCCGATGATCATGGCCAGCCCCACGCCCATGGCGATGCCCATGGTATAGAACGCCACCGCCCGGCCGCGGGTTTCCTTGGGGAAGTAGTCGCTGATCATGGAGAGGGCGCTCGGACTCAAGGCTGCCTCGCCTACGCCTACCCCGATGCGAGCCAGAAACAACTGACCATAGTTGCGCGCCAGGCCGCAGCCCGCCGTCATCAGGCACCAGATTGTGATGCCGGTGGTAATAATCAGCCGGCGGCTGTAGCGGTCCGCCAGGCGAGCAATAGGAATACCGAGCAGGGTATAGAAAATTGCGAAAGCCAGCCCAAGCAGCAGGCTCATCTGAGTGTCCGATATATCCAGGTCGCGACGGATGGGCTCCACCATCAGGGCCATGATCTGGCGATCGATGAATGACACGGTGTAGGCAAGCGTGAGGACCACGACCACGTACCAGCTATAGCCGGTCGTCGGGTAGGGCGGTGCTGTGTTGCTGTTGTTCCCCAGTGCCATGCTGCGCTCCCCCCGCAAAGCTCGACAGACAGATTAGCATGGGGACATTCCCACGCCAGCGTGCTATACCAGAGCCGTCCCTGACGCCAGGAGAACGACAGCATGAGCCAGGATATTCCCGGTCGCGGCGCCTTGATGCCCTACTGGAATGCCCCCATCGGTCCGGCACCCTATCCCATGGAACGGGCCGAGATGATGATCATCGAGTGCGCGGCGGATGCCGACGAGTTGGCGCGCATAACGCCGTCGTTCTGCGAGCCCGGCCCCGGCAGCACCGTCAAGGTGTTTTTTGCCAATAACAGTCAGCCGCCCACATCGCTGCGTTTTTACGAAATCGGCGTGATCCAGGAAGTGATCTATGAGGGTGAGGCCGTGCAGACCATTCCGTATATCTGGGTTTCCGACGATCTGGCGATGCTTGGCGGGCGTGAGTATTTCGGTATGACCAAGCTGCTCATGGACGACAATGGCCTGCAGATTCATGCCAATCAGGTCTTCGGCCGTCTATCCCGGTCGGGGGTCACCATGGCGGAAGGCTCCATGGTGCTGCATCGCGAAGCGCAGCCCGAGGAACTGCCCTTCAAGGGGCTCGCGTCCGTTTACGAGCGCCACATCCCCCATCCCAATCCGGACAAACCGTCGCTGCGCCAGCTCATCAAGCTGCACGTCACGGACAGGGCCATCGATGGGCGCTGCTGGATGGGCCAGGGTTACATCGAAACCCGCCACCCACTGAACTCCGGTCTCGCTCGGCTTGGACTGCAGGCCACCGAGCAGGCGTGGTACGGCGTGTACAACTGGAATCTGCCCAACGGCGAGATTGTGGCGGAGAAAGAGGTTTGACGGCGCGGGTTGCGGTGCGGCTACGCGTTTGACGGCCCGCGGTGAATGCCCATGATGGGCATGACACTCATACGCCGCATGCTCTTTGCCGGCACAGCGCTCGCCGCCTGGGTGACCACGCCGGGGAATGCTGCGGACCCGCTCGACTCGGGTGCCCGGTTTCTCGCCGCGCGCTATGCGCGGCTGCCAGCGGCCGATTTCGCTGGGTCCCCCCAGCAGGCCGACGTGGCGACCCTCGAGGCCCAGCTCAGCGCCGGAATTCTGCAGGCCCAGCGTGGCGCGGGTGAGCTTACGCTGGGTTTCGACTATCAGTACACCCGCTATGGTTATACCGGCGTCGCTGGTCGGGATCGGGATCTGCATCGCGTGCAGCTGCCCGTCAGATTCTCCTGGCAGCAGCATCACTGGCGACTGGATGGCCTGTTCGCGGCAGGGGTCTCCACGTCATCCAATGTCATCAAGGACCCCTTTAACGAGATGTCCGCGGACGACGTGCAGATCACCGCCGGCGCGGCGGCGCGCGGCGGCGACCCTCGCCGGCAATGGGTCGCCGGGCTGGCCTATAGCGCCGCGTTTGGCCGGCCGCGCGCCTACCCCATCATCGGCGTGGAGCTGATCCCCACCGAGCGCCTGTGGGTCCGCGTCGCGTTTCCCGATACGGCCTTGAGGGTGACGCTTACCCCGCACCAGACCCTTACCGCCCGACTGTTCCCGGCCGGCCATCAATGGCATGTTGTGAGCGACCAGCTGGGCGACGACTTCGACTATCGATTCCAGGCGGTGCGTGCCCAGCTGTCCTGGAGTTATCGCTGGCGGTCCCGTCTGACCCTGGATCTCTCGCTGGGCTATGAAACGGGGCGCCATCACCTGTTTGTGGACGACAGCGGCACTCGGGTGGATCTGGATGCGGAAAACCAGGTGCTGTTGGCCGTCGGCTTTCGCTTCGGTGTCGCCCCACTGCCCCACACCCACAGTCACCACTTCTGATGCAGCCAGCGGAAGGGCCGTCGGGCTGCGCTACACTGCCGCTTGCCTTAAGACACCGAGGAGTTTCCCGTGGCCTTTGTAGATTTCATCCCTAGGGCCGAGGAGAGCGTCACCGCGGTGATGCAGCGTTACCCTGACCAGGCTCGGTTCTTATGTATTCATGTTCCCCATGGCTAGTCCCGCGCCGCGACGCGCACGCCGTCCCGCACCCGGTCACTGGGATGAACGATGACTCGGTCGCCGGCTTCCAGTCCGGCCGTAAGCTCTGCCACCAGGCCGTTGCTCTGGCCGATCGTCACGCGCCGCAAGCGGGCGCGTCCGTCCTGCGCTGCGAACACCGCCCAGTCGCGCTGGTCCCTGAACAGGGCGGTGAGTGGGACACTCAAGACGGCGTCGGCGTCCCACAGCACCACGCGGGCTTCCACTTGATAGCCGTGACCCAGACGCTGCCAGGCGTCCCGCGGGCTGATCAGATCAATCACCACGTTGACGCGCTGCTCCTCAATGCCCAGGGCGGATATCTTGGTGAAGCCGAAGGGCTCGACCCGCTGGACGCGACCGGCCAGCGGCTCAGCGCCACCCCAGTTGTCGATGATCACCCGCTGCCCGGGCTCTACCCGGACCGCGTCTGCTGATAGAAAGTCCACCACAATCTCGAGATCCGCCGGGTTGCCGATCTGCATGAGGGGTTCTCCGGCCGCAACCACCCGCTCGCTCTGGTCGACGATATTGAGCACCCGGCCGCTGACCGGTGCCGTGATCGGCACGCATTCGCACTCCCCGTGGCGGGCCTGGGTGTCGGTGGGGGAGAGCAGCTGTGCGCGGGCCTGCTCCAGTTCGAACTTGCGCATCTGCAGGGCAGCGCGTGCCGTCGCCAGTGACGCGCGCGTTGCTTTGTAGGCGCGATCGGCACTGTCCAGTTCTCGCTGGGAGATCGTGCCGTCAATAATCAGCTCCCGCGCGCGGACCAGTTCAGAACGGGCGAAGTCGAATTCCGCCGCGGCCTCATCCACCTCGGCGGCGGCCAGAGTCTGGGCGGACTCGGCGGCTTGAATGGCGGCTCGAGCCTGGGCTTCGCTGCGCGGGTCGAGAAAGGTTGGATCTCCTGGCTCGATCTGGGCCAGCACGGTTTCGTTGGCGACCACGGCATCACCGGGGTGGACATCCATGCGCCGCACCCGGCCGGCGACCGGTGCTGAGAGGGAGAACACGTCGTGTACCCGGGTTTCGCCCTCTTCATCCACCGTAACCAGCATTGGCCCCACAGCCAGTGTGACCAGGTCTACCCGCACAGCCCGGGGCGCGAAGGCCACTGCCAACGCGGCGGCGACCACCAGCGCTGCCAGTGCCCAGATCAGTAGCCGTTTGCCATTCGCCGTCATGGGTTACTCCCGGGTCTTGAGGACTTCAACCAGATTAAGGCGGTCCAGCCGTTGCCGCACGACCGCTGCCGACAGGATGGTCGCCGCCAGCGCGATGACGACCGCCACACCGTAGGTGGATGGCGCGATGGTGAGCGGCACCCGGAACAGCTCGGTGCTGAAAGATGCGGCCATCAGCACCGAGAGTAGATAACCCAGCACGCACCCCAGGGGCAGAGCCAGCAAAATCAGCAATCCGACTTCGCCCAACAGGATGTAGGAGATCTCGCCGCGGCTGAAGCCCAGCACCCTGAGCGTAGCCAGTTCCCGGCCCCGTTCCGACAGCGCGATGCGGGTGCTGTTGTAGGCCACGCCGAATCCCAGCCCGCAGGCCAGCGGCGCAAACATGCTGATGAATACCATTAGATTGCGGGCAATGGTGTCCTGGAACGAATCGACCGCAGCCCGCCGCACCATCACGGCGGAGACGGCGGGCAGGCCTTTCAGCTCCCGATAAAGCTCAGCGGCGTCGTTCTGGTCCACCAGCAGGCTCACGTACTGAACGCTCGGTCGCTCCTTGAGCAGGCGATTCAGTGCGTTGATATGAATGTACGCCGGCGTGCCGATGTAGGTCTGGATCAGATCGACCACCGGCAACTCGACGAGCGGTCGACGGCCCTCCAGGATCTGGACCCAGACGGTCTCACCGATCCCAACCTGCAGCTTCTTTGCCAGCCACGTGCCCAAGACCAGTCCGGCTGGCGGGGTCGGGACGACGGCGCGTCGAATGTCGTCATAAATTGGCTGCAGTATCGCCTGGCTGGGTGTGCCGACCAGGGCACCCCGGTGGGTCACGGGTCCGACACTCAAATCTGCGCTGACAAAACGGGTCGGTTCCACGGCCAGCACCCCCGGCATATGGGCCACTTCGCGAACCACGGTGGTCGCGTGGGGTTCGGCAAAACCGAGCATCACGTGCTGGCGCTGGGCGTCAAAAAAATAGCTCTGTGCCAGGTAGTCGAGGGAGTCGCGCCATTGCAAGGCCAGCACCAACAGGCCCACGGAGGCGGCGACGCCAATGGTCGTCAGAGCGGCGCGACTGGGAAAGCGGCCGATGTTGCGCAGCACGATGCGGGACGGTTGATCCAGCCAGCGACCCAGCGCCGATGCGGCAAAGCGGGTGCGGCGAAAAGACAGCGGCGCCGGCGGCAGCATGGCTTGCGCGGGCGGCAGCAGCGCTGCCCCGCGAACTGCGCCGGCGGCGCCGGCGAAGGCCGCGAGCAGGCTCACACCGACGGCAAGCACGCTGGCACTCACGCTCGGCGCGTACAGCAGGGTGGGGAAGCGGAACTGCTCGCCGTACAGCTCGGTAAGCACGCGACCCAGCCAGCTACCCAGGGCGAGGCCGAGCACGATGCCGATCAGGGCGACGCCGGCCACCAGCTTGGCGTAGTGGGACGCCACCTCCAGGTTGCCGTAGCCAAACGCTTTCATCAGCCCGATCTGGCTGCGCTCGGTCGCAATCAACCGGCCCAGCACCATGTGGGTCAGAAAGGCGGCCACCAGCAGAAAGATCGTCGGCAGCATCTTCGACTGGGTCGCCAGTTGCTTCAGCTCGTTGGCAACGAACCAAGCGGACAGCTGATCCTTGCGGGCGATGGCGCCGATACCGCCGTAGCGCGTCAGCACCTGATCCAGCCGCTGAATGACCGTTTCCGGGTCGGCGCCCCGGTTGAGCTTCAAGACCACATTGTTGAAGGCTTCCTTCAGATCGAAGGCTGCCTCCAGGGCCTCGCGCCCCATCCAAAGCACACCAAAGCGCTGATCGTCGGGGATCAGGGCGCCGGGACCGATACTGTAGATAAACTCCGGTGCCAGGGCAGTGCCGACGACTTTCAGGGTGCGCTGGTGGCCGTTCAACACGGCCTTGAGCTGATCGCCAGGCACCAGGTTGTGGGCCAGGGCGAAGGGTTCGTTGAGGATGACCTCATCCGGCCTGTTCTTCTCCACCAGTCGGCCGCTGCGCAGCACGAACTGATTCAGCAGTGGCTGGCGGCCTTCCGGGATGGATACCAGCTGCCCGATGACAGGCTCGGCAAACCCGGTGACGTCCAGGGTGGCGAATTGCACGATCCGGGTCTGCACGGTCTTGACGTTGGGGATGGCTGCGATCCGGCTCTCGACTAACGTGGGGGCACGTTTCAGGCTGGCGAAAACGTCTGCCAGTCGATAGCGCTCGTAATAGGCATCCGCCGTTTCGCGCAGCGCATTCAAGGTCGACAGGGACATGAGCAGCGCGGCGACGCCGGAGGCGATGACCAGCCCGATGGCCAGCGCCTGACCGCGCAGAAGCCATAGATCCCGCAGGACCTTGCGGTCGATGGCGCGCATTACCAGGCCAGATCCTCAGGCGCACACCGCGTGCTGTTTTTCTCCACGCTGGCGATCCGACCGTCAGCGATGTGGATGACCCGGTCCGCCATTTGCCCGATGACGGTGTTATGGGTGATCAAAGCGGTGGTGGTGCCTAACTCCCGGTTGACCTGATCTAACGCCTCCAGCACCAGGACACCTGTCTGACTATCCAGCGCGCCGGTTGGCTCGTCGCAGAGCAGAATTTCCGGCTGCTTGGCGATGGCCCGCGCAATAGCCACCCGCTGCTGCTCGCCTCCGGACAGCTGGGCTGGGAAATGATCCACGCGCTCGGCCAGCCCCACCAGCGCCAGAGCGTCAGCCGGGTCCATAGGCCGTGCCGCGATCTCCGTGACCAGAGCCACGTTCTCTCTCGCGGTCAGGCTGGGAATCAGGTTGTAGAACTGAAACACGAATCCCACGTGATCACGACGATAATCGGTGAGGCTGGCATCGTCCGCCGCCGTGAGGTCGTGGTGGAGAAAACGGGCGATGCCGGCCGTGGCGGAGTCCAGGCCACCCAGGATGTTCAGCAGAGTGGACTTGCCGGAGCCCGACGGACCAAGCAGCACCACCAGTTCGCCCTGGAAGAGGTCCAGATCTACCCCGCGCAACGCGTGCACCGTCACATCGCCGGTGTGATAGACCTTGGTGAGCCCGCGAGCCTGGAGGGTGATCGTCATGCGTTCCCCGTTGTTGGTTGCGCTGCCGGCTGCCAAGACACCATTAAAGCGAGATGGCCGCCCGGCGACAATCCGCATTTTCCACAGGGCTCCGAAACTGATCGGCCCTGCATACGATCAACTGCCTGGATAGGCACCCCAGGATAAGGCTGATGCATGGTCTATAGTGCAGCCATGCTGCGTACGCTGAAACTCATGTCCCTGGTATGGCTGCTGCTCGCCGGGGAGATCTGTCTTGCTGCGGCACGATTCACCTCAGAGCTGCATGAGATTGAGGTTACGGAGGTGGTGGACGGGCTGAGCTTTCCGTGGGGCATGGCTTTTCTCCCTGACGGGGACATGCTGGTGACCGAGCGAGGCGGCGCGCTGCGGCTGGTGCGCGGCGGCCAACTCGTGCCGGAAGCCATTGCCGGGCTGCCGGAAATTGCGCCCACGGGCCAGGGCGGTCTGATGGGCATCGCCCTGGACCCTGCGTTCGACCGGGAGCCCTGGGTTTATCTGGCCTATGCCGGCAAGGGCCAGGGTGGCCATGGTACCGAGGTTGCGCGGGGAAGGCTTCGAGGTATGAGCCTTGGGGATATGGAGGTGCTGTTCACCGCGCTACCCAAGAGCCGGGGTGGTCGTCATTTCGGTTCCCGGCTGGCATTCCTGCCCGACGGCACGCTGCTGATTTCCCTGGGCGACCGGGGCGAGCGCCAGTCGGCCCAGGATCTGGACGATCACCGCGGCTCGCTGATCCGCATCAATCGTGACGGCTCGGTGCCTGCGGATAACCCGTTTGCTGGCGGCAGCAAGCCGGAGATTTTCAGTTACGGCCATCGCAACATGCAGGGCCTGGCGCTGCATCCGGAAACTCGCATGCCCTGGACCCACGAGCACGGTCCTCAGGGTGGCGACGAGATCAACATCAATCGGCCCGGTGCCAATTACGGCTGGCCGGTCATCACCTATGGGGTGAACTACGGAATCCGTACCCGGATCGGCGAAGGCACGGCCAAGCCGGGCATGGAGCAACCGGTCCACAAATGGGTGCCGTCCATCGCGCCTTCCGGCATGGCGTTCTACAGCGGCGATCAGTTGCCGCGCTGGCGGGGTAACCTGTTAGTCGGATCACTCAAGTTTGGTCAGCTGGTCCGGCTGACCCTGGAGAATGACCGGGTCGTGGGCGAGGAACGCCTGCTGAATAATCGTTTCGGGCGGATTCGTGACGTCGTCACGGGGCCGGACGGTTTTGTATATGTGCTGACGGACTCTCCCCGGGGTCAGCTGCTGCGGATCGGGCCGGTGGATCGATAGGACTGGAGCCTTCGACCAACAGCAAGCGGTCTGGCAGCGTCGCCAGCTTTTCCAGGCCCCGAACACCGTAAAGCTTTCGCACGTCAGCAGCGCTGTGCAACCATAGATACGATCGTGTAATTTGAAGATCGAAAGGGGGGGCTATGCCAATTATTGACCGCATGCGGGTGGGCTCGTTGCTGCTGGCCCTGTGCGCCTCTGCCGGCTGGCATGGCGGTGCCGCAGCCGATGCGTTGCAGGACAACCGGGGATGGGGGTCCTTCGGTGCGGTGCCCGGTGGCGGGCGCTATTCGGCGCTGACCCAGATCGACCGGGACAACGTTCATAAGCTTAAGGTGGCCTGGTCGTACCGCAGCGGCGACGTCTCCGACTACGGTTCCGAGCTGGGCCCCAGCTCATTCCAGGCAACGCCGATTCTGGCCAACGGCCTGCTGTATATCTGCACGCCGTTCAACCGCGTGATTGCGCTGCAACCGGCTACCGGTGAAGAGGTTTGGGCGTTCGATCCCCACGGGACGCTGGTAGAGGCGCAGCGGCGCCTGCGGCCCTGTCGCGGCGTCGCCTATTGGGAAGACACCGCTGGGGCGGGCGACGCCGCCTGTGCCAAGCGCATCTTCAAAGGCGATCGAGCGGGTCGGGTATTTGCCCTGGATGCCACCACCGGCGAGCCGTGCGCCGAGTTTGGTCACGGCGGTTACGTGGATCTGGCCGACTACGAGTACTACGGCGTTGGAACGCCCAGCCTCAGTTCGCCGCCAGTGGTGCTCGGGGATCTGGTCATTGTCGGTGGCGGCGTGGGGGATAACGTGCGTGCGAACGCCCCCGACGGCACGGTGCGGGCCTTTGACACCCGCAGCGGTGAACAGCGCTGGAGCTTTAGCATGGTGCCGGAAGCCATGCGGGATGCGACCGGCGGGGCAGATGTCTGGCCGCCCTTCACCGTGGATATCGCGACGAACCGGGTCTTTGTGCCCACGGGCAGCCCCAGCCCGGACTCCTATGGCGGCAACCGCGTTGAGCCCATGCCCTACGCCAACGCGCTGCTGGTTCTGGATGGCGCCAGCGGCACGCCGGTGTGGCATCGCCAACTGGTATATCACGACGTGTTTGACTACGACCTGCCGGCCCAGCCCACGCTGGTGGACATCCGGCGGGACGGTGAGGTGATCGAGGCCGTAGCCCAGATCACGAAGATGGGTTTGCTTTACGTCTTCGATCGTGCCACGGGGGAGTCTTTGTTCCCCATCGAAGAGATCCCGGTGCCGCAGTCCGATCTGGCCGAAGAGCGCACCGCGCCCACCCAGCCGCGACCGGTGCTGCCGGAGCCATTCTCCCTGCAGCGGATTAGCGAAGACGACGTGTTTGGGCTGACCTTCTGGGACCGGCGCAAGTGTCGGGAGAGTTTCCGCGCGGCGCGCTACGAAGGACCCTTTACGCCGCCCAGTATCCAGGGTTCGCTGTTGCTGCCGGGTCCGGGGGGTGGCGGTAACTGGGGCGGCGTGGCCTACGATCCAAGCCGCAATCTGCTCATCGTCAAATCTCAGAATATCGGTTTCATCTTCAAGCTGTCTTCCATTGACAGTGAGCCGATCCCGAGCAAGTTCGGTACCAGCGCCCTGTCCCGGCCGGTCATCGGGACGCCCTATCGCGTGGATGGTTATCGCTGGCTGTCACCCTGGGGCGTGCCGTGTTCGCCGCCACCCTGGGGTGAGCTGACAGCGATTGATCTGGCCAGTGGTGAAACCCGCTGGCGCATCCCCTTTGGCCAGGTGTCCTTTGGGCCGTTCGGGTGGCTGAAATCCCCAAAGGCCTGGGGTTCGCCCAGCGTGGGCGGCCCCATGATTACAGCCGGTGGCCTGGTGTTTATCGGGGCCACCATGGACAGTCGTTTTCGCGCGTTTGATGTTGAGACGGGTGAGGAGCTGTGGCGTACGCGTTTACCGGCACCCGGCATGGCCGTGCCCATGACCTTCACCGAGGACGGCCGGCAGTATGTGGTCATCGCCGCGGGTGGCCACGGGCGCGCCGGCACCAAACTCGGCGATGCCCTCATCGCGTTTGCGTTGCCGGCTGACTGACGAGGCGTTTCGCGTTCCCAGATAAAAGGCCCAGCCCGCAGAAAGCGAATCCCCCGCGAACCACGATAGCGTGGTTTGACGGCGGACCACGCGGAGCTCACCGGTCGAAGCGGCTCTCCGCGACGATCTCGCAGACATGCACCTCGGGGACCGCGTTGGTATAGGCGGCGAAGTCGGCGCTGAGCGCCGCCTTGTGGGTAGCGAATCCAGCCCGCATACCCTCCAGGGTTTCGAAGTCCACCTGGCTGACGCACAGGTAGTCCGGCTTGCTGCCATCCATTTTCTGGGTGCAGCGCAGCACCTCATAACCCCGCATGCCGTGCTCCTTCAGCAGGCGCCTGGCGAGGGTCAGGTGGGTGTTGATGTAGTAGTCGAAATCAAAGTGTGCGCCGGGGTCATTGCGGTACAGGGCGGTGAGGCGAATCATCAATGCTCCTAAAGTGAGCGAAAGGCATGCTTCCCGGGGACGGGTGCGCGCCAGCGCAACGTAGAATGGTCGGTCATGCTGCGTATTCTAAGCCGCGGCAGGCCGGGCAGTGAGGGCCAGCGGCGAGGCGGGGTATCGGGTCAGCCCGTGGGGCATTGCCGGAGGCCTGGCCCATTGGCGCCGGGCGGTTCGCGACCGACCTCCCGCGGCGTCGCGGTGCCAAGGCGAGGGCGTGTTCGTGGGCGACCTCTGGGATAAGATGCGGTAACCCAGCTTCCCCTGCCGGGAGGATACCGATGATTACACGACGGGACGCTTTGCGATCGGGCATGCTGGCCGCGGGTGCCGTGATGACGCCGGCAGGCGCGGATGCCAGCGGAGACCCGTCGCTGCTGACGGCCCATTCCCGGGGCGTCGAGCTGTTACGCCATGGCCCGCTCATGAATCTGGAGCGCGCCTATCAGGTGATGGCCGAAGAAGAGCTGGACGGCCTGATCTTGACCCGGCCTGTCAATCTCTACCATCTCACCGGCTATCTGGATCATGTGGCGATTCGTCACGATGCGCCCGCGGCCTTCGCCCTGCTGGCGCGGGATGAACGTCAGGCGCCCGGTATCGTGATGAGCCAGTTTCTTTACTACTACAGCTTCGTGGACAGTCACTACGACTATCCCTTGAACGCGTATCTGTTTACCGGCTGGGACGGAAAAATCGCAGCAGGCAAGGCGGGCACCGGCCTGTCAGGCGACGAGCCGCCGGCCCGGCCCCCCTTTGTCTTCGATGATCGGGGCGAGCTTCCCCAGCGTGATTTTGAGACCTACCGAGTCCATGCCCTGAACGCAGCGCTCGCGAAGCAACCGGCCAGCGCCAATGCGGAATGGGCCCTGGTCAGGGCTGTGCGGGACATGGGCCTGCACAAGGGGCGGATTGCGGTGGATCATTCCGTCATTGCGGGCATCTACGAGGCCGCTGACTTCGCCGCAGCCACAGTCGACGCGGACCATGCGATCCGGCGAATCCGCACCATCAAGTCGCCCCGGGAGATCGAGCTGATGCGCATTGCGGCGCAGCTGAACGCGGACGCCGCGCTGGCGGCGGTGCAGCAGGTCCGCGCCGGCGCAACCCACAAGGAGCTGCGCGCCAGCTTCTTTGCCGAGGCCGCACGGCGCGGTAACGCGCCCTTATTCCTGCAGATTGATACCGTCACCTCGGAAATCTACGACGCGGAGCTTAAGGATGGGGAGGCTTTTGCCATCGACGCCGTAAGCCTTGGTTTCCACTATTTTGGTGACTATGGGCGCACGATATTCGTGGGGGAGCCCAGCCGCTCCATGAAGCGGGCAACGGATGCCATTTCGTTCGGCTGGGATGCGGTCCGGGAACGCCTTAAGCCCGGTTTGCGCTATTCAGAGATCCGTGAAATCGGCCGCACGGCCATGAAGAAGGCGGGCTTCGACTACGATGTGGCCGTGTCGCCCCACAGCGTGGGTCTGGCCCACTCGGATGATCCGGGCCGCGGTGGGCCGGGCGCCTACTGGGTGAAGGGCGACACCGTGCTTGAAGAGAACATGGTGATCAGTGTTGACATGCCGGTGCGCCACGCCGGGATCGGCGGCTCGGCTCATCTGGAGGATCTGACCCTGATCACCAAGGACGGCGGGGTGCAGATCAACGATATCGGTGACCGTATCGTGATGGTGTGACGGCGCGGGCCCCACGGGTCATTCCGCCGCGGTACACACCAACTCAAACCGTTCCACGGTCACCGGCATGTCCTCTGCGGGCGCCTTGCCCTTTGGCTTGAGGGCAAGCGTATAGCTGTCCCAGTGAATCTGGCGCCAGGCCGCCAGAGGTCGGGCGCCGGGACCTTCGTATTGTGTGTCGGCCTCGGTGACCTCGTTGAAGGGCAAAGTCTTGACGCTCGTGGTGCGCAGCAGCGCGCCCGGGTTGCCATTAAAGTCGGTCACCACCGTGTAGCCGCCGACGACAGGGGTGGCATTGGGATTGCCTTGGTAGACCCACGGAATGGGGAAGGTGACGGTCTTTTCACCCTCGACAATGAGTCTGAGCAGCAGGCTTGCGGTGTCCGGGTTAGCACCGAAATGGCGCACCCGGTAAAAGCCATCCACGGGGGGCTCGGTGATCCGGTCACTGCAGGCGGCCCAGAAGGCCTGCACGGCGGGCGTCACGTCTGGCATCTTGACGTACGCCGTGACCGCATTGGCCCAAGTCTGGGGATCGTCATAGATTGCATGTGCACCTCGCCAGGCCAGTTCCACATAGTCGAAATCAGGCCGCAGGGCTTTCACGTGCAGCGCTGCGTCGTATAGCGAGTCACCCGGGTTACTCAGAAGCAGCACGGGTCCCGCCAGCCGTTGCACAACCGCTTTTAGATCGTAACGGAACACGGCATCGTGGGCATACCACTCCCGCGGTCCGGCGGTGAAGAATTCCAGCACCGAACGATGCCGGGATGCCAGGCTGGTGTCGGCACCGAAGCTTGCGCTGGCCTGCTGCCAACGTCCCAGCAGGTGGCTGCCGTCCGCTTGCGGCGTTTGGTCAAAAGGCTTCTCGGCCAGCAGCGCCCGTCGGGTTTGGGGATCAAAAATCGGGGGTCCTTGCAGAATCAAACGATCCACCCGATCCGGATGCCCATCTGCAAACGCCGCGACGATGGTTGCGCCGGTATGATTGCCGTGCAGGATGGCCTTGCTCAGCCCGAAATGATCCAGGATCGGCAGCAACGTGCCGGCATATTCCGCCGCTGTGGGCACGTGGGCGGGCCCGTCCGACAGTCCGTAGCCGGGCAAGTCCACCGCAACAGAGCGCACGCCCTGTTTTGCCAGCAGCGGCTGGACGTGCTCGAACTGCAGAGACGACCACACCATTTGGTGCAGCAGGATGATCGTGGACTCATAACCCGGCCCCGCGCCGTCCACTCGCAGGTGGATCTGTCCCCAGGGCCCGTCCACATAGGTTCGGTAGCGGGTTTTGGACTGATCGGCGAGGGCTGCTGAGGGACACGCAACACTGAGCCCGCTGACCAGCGCAGCCGCCGCTGAAAGAGTCCATTGCCGAGCGAGTGTCATGTGTCGTCAGCCTCCAGGTCGCCAAAAGGCGTCTGCCCAAGCGCCATCGGCGCGTTGTAGCCCGAGATCCCATCTTAAACATAACCCGCCGGCCGGATTACGCCAACGATCCCTCGGTAAGTCATCGGTAAGTCGTTTGTAGGTTGTCTGCCCGGCGTTGGTGATCCCATAGTGTTTGCCAAGCAGAAGACGCCGTGAGAACACCATGAAACCGCGACCCACCTGCAACGTTGTGCTGCTGCTGGCCGCCCTGCTCACCGGCTGCCAGGCCCTGCACATCTATCCCCAGCACCCCTCGGTTCGATTCCGCGATAAGGCCCTGCACATGCCCGAAAACCTGCGCGCCGGCATACAGATCGTGGCGGTGGTGCCGCTGGGGGCGGAGCCGCTGGTGCAGGCGACCGGACCGGATTACGGCAAGCAGGGTGGCGAAGTGGGCCAGGGTGCCAAGGAGTTTGTGGCAGGGACGCTGTCTGAAGTGAGTTCCGACGACAGTGGCATGGGCTTGCTGCTGCTGCCGTTCCTGCTGCCTATCATGGCAGGTGCCGGTGCGGCTGCCGGAGCAGCCAAGGCCAACCGCCGCGAGAACAACAAGGCCACTACCGATGCATTGCTCGATACCTACGGTCAGGCACTGCCCAACGAGCGGCTTGCCCGGACCGTAGCGAAACTCGTTGACGAGTCGGCAGGCTACGAGACGGCGCGGCAGGGTGTGGCCGCCGATGCAGAATTGCGCGTGGGCGTCAGCCTGATCGAGGCGGTGGTGGACGACACGTCTCAGACCCGGTTTACCGTCTATGTGGATGCCGAGCTCGTAGCACCCGCATCCGGTCGTTCCCTGTTCACCCAGGGCTATGTGTATCGCAAGGCTCTGCCGTTAAGACGCTGGGCGAAGGACGATGGAGCGGGGCTCGCCAACTATCTGGACGGCGCCCGCCATCGTATCGCCCAGCAGGTGGTGGCGAGCGTCTTCACCCGGTTGGAGTTGCGCCACGTGCTGCGACCCGTGGCTACAGCGGATCACGATGGGGAAGACCGGGCTAAGACAAAGAGCCTCACGCCCCGGCTGGCCTGGGAGTTTGTGACGCTGGGCGGCGATGACCATCTGCCTGCGCCGGTGCAGATAGACGCCGGCAGCATCACCTACGATCTGGAGATTTACGATGATGAGCGGTTGGTCTATCGGCGGCACGGTCTGCCCGACCCTGCCCATCTCATCGCCCAGCCATTGGAACCCTGCCGCACGCTCGCCTGGACGGTGCGCCCGTCGTTCCGGATCGACCCTGGCTTACAGCGGGTCGGTGAGTGGATGCAGCGCCCCCCGCAACCCGGTGAGACGCCGCAGCTGTTCTACGAAGGCGCTGGCGAGGAGCGGGTTCTGCCCCCGGACCTGTTCCCGACCCTGCGTACCCCCTGTTCACGGAGCTAGATGATGCGGACCGCACGTGCTGTATCCCTTATTGTCGCGAGTCTGCTGGGTGTTGGGTGTGCCGGGCATGTCGCCGTGGTCGATCACTATCAGGTATCCGCAGAGGCGCTGCGCGCCTATCAGCAGATCAAGATCGCCCCCCTCTACAGCCAGGACAGCCCCTTTTATGAAAACCTGGGCCCGGTGTCCGGGCTGTCCTGTGACAATAATGGCAAGACCCGGGCGGACGAGCGGCATGCCATTGAGCAACTCAAGCTCAAGGCGCTCCAACTCGGCGGTGACGCTATCTCGCCGCCGGGTTGCGGGCCCAGTAAGGGCGTGGACTGGGCCAACAACTGCTGGACGAGCATTCTGTGTGAGGCTGTGGCCCTGAAGAAACGCTAGGCATCGGGGACCCCGTAGGGCTCGATCGACGGCGTGCGCCGTCAGCGCTCCAGGGGCGGCTTGTTGGTGATCGCGGGATCGATGGTATGCAGGATCTTGCCGATGGTGCTGTCGTCGTCCAGCGCTTTCACCACCAGGGCACCCAGCTCCGCCCGGCTGATACTGCCCATCACGCCGTGATCCTCGGTCATGATGCCGGTGCCGGAGGCGGGCTCCCGGGTGAGGCCGCCCGGCCGCAGGATCGTGTAGTCCAGCCCGCTGGCTGTCAGATAGGCTTCCGCCTCCGACTTGATGGCCAGCACCGGCCCTAACACCTCCCGGGTGCGAGCGCTCACGGTATCGAGGCTGTCGCCGGTGCCGATAGCGGTGACCAGCAGCACCCGCGACACCCCGGCCGCCTTCGCCGCCTCCACCATGTTTTTCACGCCCTCAAAATCCGGCCGCGGCTCGCCGCGACGGCCCCCCACCGTATTGATGACAGCGCGAAACTCGCCTGAGGCAAACGCCGCAGCCACGGACACCGGGTCGAGAATGTCCCCCACAGCGTAATCCACACCGAGAGGCTCCAAGCCACTGCGATCCGACGTCGGGCGCACGAAGGCGGTGACGTGATCGCCCCGTTCAGCCAACAGTTTGGTGGCTTCATATCCCGTGCCGCGACTCGCCCCGAATACCAACACGCTGCCTTTTTTCATCACACCGCCGCTTGAGTCCTGCGCCCCAACGAACTGCCCGTCCTGCCAGAGACCTTCCTTGGTGGAGTTGTCAGGCTCGGTCAAGATGCCCAGCCCGTTGGGCATGCCGTTGTGCCACTCACCGATATACACGCCACCGTCGGGCAGCACGAAAGTTCCTCGCCCGCCGGGCTTGCCGCCCTCCCAGTCGCCGAAGTAAAGACCGCCGCTGGGATACCAGAACGTCCCCTTACCCTGCTTGTTGCCGTGATCGTAGCCGCCGATATAGGTGCCGCCATCGTTGTACATGACGGTGCCGTGGCCATGCTCCCGGTCATCGCGCCCGCCCACATACTTGCCGCCGTTGGCATAGGCCCAGGGGCCATCGGTCTGGGGTTCATCGCCGGTCCACTCGATGGCGTACTTGGCACGATTCACGAAGGTGTAGGTGCCGTGCCCCTTTTCCTCGTCGTCAACCCACCGACCGGTGACCACGCCGCCGTTGGCGCGCCGCTGGGTGCCCTGGCCGTGGCGCTTGCCGTCTCGCCACTGGCCCGCATAGGTTGAGCCGTCGGCATAGGTCATGTGGCCAAAACCATTTACGCAGTTGCCTTGCACGCATTCGGCCGGAACGGCAGCGGCGGACACCAGCATCAGCAGCGGCGCGGTAAAAAACCTCATGTCATAGCCTTCCTGATAGGTATGTCCTGGTGCTCAAAGAAATGTCGGCAGCACTTCCTGGCCCAAGAGCCGGATGGTGCGCTCCACCAGTTCAGGTGCCATGTCGCCCATGCTGACTCGGAAATTGAACTGATTCACGCCGGCGTCCACGTAGCGCTGCATGCTGTGAATGCAGCTGGCCGGGCTGCCGGCGAAATACACCTCGTCGCCCACCTCTTCAAACAGATCCAGGTTGCGATCCAGCGAGTTGCCCTGGGCATCGGTAACGGCCCCGAAGGCAGCGTAGAAGTTCAGCACCTCGGTCACATAGGGCTTGCCCTCGCGCCGCGCCGCCTCATCGGTGGGCGCCAGGAAGCAGGTACGGTTCACAGCCACAGTGGCCTGGGCGGGATCGTCGCCGTGAGCCTGCAAAGCCTCGCGATAGCGTTGGGCCTGGCGCTTGATCAGCTCGAAGTGATACTGGGTGGCGCCGTACCAGGCATCCCCCAACTCCACCGCGCGCTGCACGGATTTCTTGATGGTGCCGCCCACCCAGATGGGCGGGCCGCCGGGCTGCACCGGGCCCGGCAGGACACCGCCCTCGAAATGAAAGTGCTCGCCATGGAAATGGTCCGCGCCCGACCACATGGCCTTGAGCACTTGCAGGGTTTCATCCATACGCGAGCCGGCCTCCTCGGGGGGCACGCCATAGCGCTTCATCACCGGCGCGACGCCGACGCCCACCCCCAGGGTGAAGCGGCCATCGGACAGCTGATCCAGCAGCGCGCCGTCGTAGGCCAGGCGCAGCGGCTGCCACAGAGTCAGCAGGGTGACGCCGGTCCCCAAACGCAGACTGGTCCGATCCGCCAGGGCGGACAGCACCAGCAGCGGGGAGGGCGTATGGCCCGGCTGCGACTTGAAGGGGCGGTTCTCACCTGCCCACACGGAGTTAAAGCCGTAGCCTTCCGCCAGCTTCAGCAACTCTGAACAGTCCTCCAAATGCTGGCTCAGCGGTTTCTTGGTGCTCCAGAAATCCAGGGCAAGGCCAAATCCGATACTCATATGATGCACACTCCCGCGTTCACAGCAGCCAGTCTTGCCAGCCGCCATTGATCAGAACAGCCGCAATGGTATTCACAAGTCCGCGACTTAGATAGGGCGCCCGGATGGAGCGGCCGCTAAGCGGGGAAAACCCGGCCAGCGGCGTTCCAAGCCGACGTGCATCCGGCCGAACAGCGTTCCGGATCGGGCCGGCTGCCGGTCACGCTGGGACGGGCATGCCCCTGACTCTGCCCAATCCCACCGTCAAAAAGCCGCCAAGCATCAGCCCTGTGGGAGGCCGTCCCGGCCGGCCATCGGGCTAGGAGCCCACCGCCTTCGGTTTGGCGCGCGCCGGCGCCCGGTAACCTTCCGGCGGAACCTGCAGACCTGCAGCAATTCGCGCCCGCACCACCTCGGCATTAACCTGATGATTTTCTTCGGTGTGCTGGATGGGCGTGTCCGCCCAGTAGTCTGCCGGCCAGGTCTGATACTTCTGATAAATCGGCGCGTGAATGGCGGTGTTCACCTCGGCCAGGAAGTTCATGCCCTCGGCGTGATAGTCGATGTAGGGGCGTGCCCGGCGCTTGCGCAGCGCTTCGATGTCGATCTCGCAATGCACCATGGTCTCGTTGCTGGTGTTCGCTTCCACCATCACCTGGCCGTTGTAGTCGATGATCTGAGACTGTCCGATACAGCGATCCACCGGACTCATGCTGCCTTCCACAGGGCCACTGTTGGCCATGGCCAGATAGGCCACGTTCTCATAGGCGCGCACCCGGCGGGCCAGCATCCAACCGCCGTTCTCGCTGCGCCATGGTGCCCGCGGCTCCGACGTGATGTGCAGGAAGATCTCCGCGCCGCGCAGCGCCAGGCAGCGGGTGACCTCAGGGAAGTTAATGTCGTAACAGATCAGAGTGCCGATCCGGCCTATGGGCGTGTCCAGCACGGGAAACAGCGCGTCGGGCCCGCCCATGCGCCGCGTGTACTCCGCGTAGACATCACCGGGGCGGGTTTTGGTGGTCTGCGCGTAGAGCTTGTGATAACGATGCACCACCTCACCGTCCGGACCCACGATCACCGCCGTGTTCCAGTACCGGCCGGGCCAGTCGGGCATGTATTCGTAAACCATGAAAGCGATATAGGCCCCGGTATCCTTGGCGATGCGCCCCATATGCTCGGTTTCGGGCCCTGGGATCTGCACGGCGGCTTCGATCCAGCGGTCTACCGACACGCCCCCGGCAAAGCCCTGGAGACTGAACTCGGGCAGCACGAACAGCTTGCTCTTGGAATAGCGCCAGCCGGCAAGAATCAATTCTGAGTGATGTTCGAGATTCTCCTGCAGCGCGTCTGCATGAAACACGCCATCATCGTCGAAGACGCGGCGGATGCGGGGTTGGATGACGGTCAGGTTGAAGGGCTCGGTCATGGTGGATCTCCGGCGCGGGCGTGAAGATAGTCTACCTGCACTGCGGGGCTGGGCGTCACGGGGACGACCGGGCATTCACAGGGCAGACATCGCCTGGCCGGACCTCCAAGGCGCAAACGCAGCTTGATTGGAGCCGCGCCGGCCTGCGATGCTGGTACCCAGCAAACCGCCGTTGGCGCCGTCCGGTAACCGCTATCTTTAAGCGCATCCCGCCGTTGTTGAGGACTTCAAAATCCTAGAATCTGCGCGTCCAGTCGCCGATGAGCCCCGCCAGCTGCTTCGCCAGGTCTTCGGCTACACCCACTTTCGTGGCCATCAGGCGGCGGTAATCGAGGCCGCGCTGGCGGGTCGCGACACCCTGGTGCTGATGCCCACCGGCGGCGGCAAGTCCCTGTGTTATCAGATTCCCGCGCTGATGCGCGAGGGCGTGGGGCTGGTGGTGTCGCCGCTGATCGCCCTGATGCAGGATCAGGTTCGCGCGCTGCACGAGCTGGGTATCGAGGCGGCCTGTTTGAATTCCAGTCTGAGTCCCCAGGCCCAGAGCAGAGTGATCCGGCAGCTTGCGGCCGGTGAGCTGAAGCTTTTGTACGTGGCGCCAGAACGCCTGGTGCAGCCGGCCACCCAGGCGCTCTTCAGGGAGCTGCCCCTCGCCATCATCGCCATCGACGAAGCCCACTGCGTATCCCAGTGGGGGCACGATTTTCGCCAGGACTACCTGGCCCTGGATCAGCTGGCGGCACTCTTCCCGGGGGTGCCGCGAATGGCGCTCACGGCGACCGCGACCCAGGTCGTGCGGGACGAAATTGCTGAGCGGTTGGCCCTGCACGACCCGGCCGTCTTCGTCAGCCCCTTCGACCGGCCCAACATCCGGTATCTGGTCGGACCGAAGACCGACCCGACTCGGCAGCTGCTCACGTTCCTGGGCAGCCATGGCAATGAGACGGGCATTGTCTATTGTCTTTCCCGCAAGAAAGTGGAGAGCATCGCGGCCGCGCTGCAGCAGGCCGGCGTCAACGCGCTGCCCTATCATGCCGGCCTGCCCGCTGAGCTGCGGGCGGCGCACCAACACCGCTTTCTCACCGAGGAAGCCGTGGTGATGGTGGCGACCATTGCCTTCGGCATGGGTATCGATCGGCCGGACGTACGCTTCGTGGCTCATCTGGATCTACCCAAGAACATGGAGTCCTACTATCAGGAGACCGGTCGCGCCGGGCGCGACGGCGAGCCGGCGGAAGCCTGGATGGTCTACGGCCTGCAAGACGTGGTGCGGCTGGGTCAGATGGTGGACGACTCCCAGGCCGATGAAGCGCACAAACGCTTTGAGCGCCAGAAGCTGGATGCGCTGTTGGGCTGGTGTGAAGTCACCACCTGCCGGCGGCGCCCACTGCTGGCTTATTTCGGCGACGACTACCCCGAGCCTTGCGGCAACTGCGACAACTGTCTGAGTCCCCCGATTACCTGGGACGGCACCGAAGCGGCCCGCAAGCTGCTGTCCGCTGTCTATCGCACCGGTCAGCGTTTCGGCGGCGCCCACGTGGTGGATGTGCTGCTGGGCAAGGCCACCGAGAAAGTCACCCAGAATGGCCAGGATCAACTCAGCGTGTTTGGTATTGGCACCGAGCTTGATGCCCGGGCCTGGCGCTCGGTGATCCGACAGCTCATCGTGCAGGGCTACCTGCGGTCGGAACAGCGCCGCTACGGGGCGCTGATGCTCACCGCTGCCAGCCGCCCATTACTCAAGGGGGAGGTTGCGCTGCAGCTGCGCGAAGACCCGCGAACCAACGCGTCGACCAAGAAACCTCGGTCGAGCAAGACCCCGTTGGCCGCGGGGGATCGACCGTTGTTCGAAGCGCTGCGCGAGTGCCGCCGGGAGCTGGCTGAGGAGCAGAATTTGCCCGCCTACGTCATCTTCCACGATGCCACTCTGGTCCAGATGGCGCAGCTGCGGCCCCAGACCAGCGCCGAGCTGCTGGATATCAGCGGCGTCGGCCAGGCCAAGCTGGACCGCTACGGCGAACAGTTCCTTGCAGTGATCCGCGCTGCCTGATCACGGCCGGCGCCGGATCGGCAGGCCGCTCGATCACTGCGCTGCCCATGACGGCCGCGCAGGCGCCTGTCCCGGTGGGCGATCCCGGAAGGCCCCGCCGCCACGCCCCAACCACTACAATCGCACCCATGTCCCTCACCGCTCTCGCAACCGTTTTGAGCCTGGCTGTCGCGCCGGATTTTCCGGCGATCCTCGAGCGCCTGCGGACAGAGCAGGAGACGCCCGGTGTGAGCGCCGTGATCACCCGGGGCAACCAGGTCGTCTTCGCCGGCGGCAGCGGTCTGGCTGATCTTCAAACCGGTCGCGAGATGACCCCTGATACCGTGCTCTACGCCGGTTCGCTGAGCAAGATTCTCACCGCGGTGCTCACTCTGGGGCTGGTGGAGGAGGGCAGGCTGAGACTTACCGAGCCGGTGCCGGGGATCGGCCGCGACACTGCCACGATCACCGTAGCCCAGCTGCTGACCCACGCCTCCGGTCTGGCGCGGGAGGGTAATTTCGGCTACTGGTTCAGCGCCGATTTTCCGGACGGGGCAGCATTGACCCGATACCTGGCCGACGCCGAGCTGCGCAGCCTGCCTGGGGCGTCCCTGCACTATTCCAACGTGGGCTACGGGGCGCTTGGCCTGGTGGTCGAACGGGTCACCGGCCAGGCTTACGGTGCGGCCCTGCGTGCGCGGGTGCTGCTGCCGCTGGGAATGGCGGCCTCCGGCGCGCGGGGACCGGCGCCAGACGTGGCGGCAGGCTACACGCCCGTGGGCCGCATGATCCCCAGCAGGGAGCGTCCGTTTGCCGGCGTCGGGCGGCAGGTGGGGCAGCGCCATCTGCGCGAGTATCACGATGCTCGCGCCATGAGCCCCGCTTTCGGCGCCTTCACCACGGCTCGTGACCTGGGACGCCTGACCCGGTTTCTGCTCGGTCATGGCGGGGATGCGGTGCTCTCGACTGAGATGCGCGCGCGCATGCACGCGCGCCAGGCCTCCGGCTGGGGTCTGGGGCTTAAAGTCGGGCGCTACCAGGATCGTTCGGTGGCCCGTCACGAAGGCTGGTTTGCCGCCCATCGGTCCCATCTTCTGCTGGATTTGCGTGACGAGATCGGCGTGGTGGTGCTCAGCAACAGCGACAGCGCTGCCCCCGCCGTTATTGCCGAGGCCCTGTTCGCAGCTATGCTTGCACCGGCACCTGAGGAGTAGACCAAGTGCGTTACCTGGAAGACATGGCAGTGGGCGAGCAATTTGAGCTGGGAAGCTTCTCATTGAGCGCTGAGGATATCGTCGCCTTCGCCCGGCGCTACGATCCTCAGCCTTTTCATCTGCAGTCCGATCCCGATGGGCCCTACGGCGGTCTGATTGCCAGCGGCTGGCAGACCGGCAGTGAATGTCACGTGTTGCTGGTGGATGGTCTCCTTAATGGCAGCGCCTGTCTGGGCTCGCCAGGCGTCACGATTCGCTTCCTGAAACCGGTACGCGCCGGCATTCGTTACACTGCGTGTTACACGGTCACCGAAATCATCGAATCAAGGAGCCGACCCGACCGCGGCCGGGTCACCGGCGAGTTGGTGCTGAGCGATCCCGGCGGTGAGCCCGTTTATGTGATGGAGGGCATCACGATAATGGCAAAGCGGCCTCCACCGGACTAGACGGCGTCACGATAAACAGCATGACTTCGGCCCACCGGGCGCGTCGCTGCCCGAACTGCCAATATTCCAATTGCGAGTGAGCGCAACCTTGAAAATGACAACGCCCTATGACGCCGCAAAGCGTGCACCAGTCGCCTGGTTCATCGGTGCATCTGTGTTAGCTCTGTCTTTCGGGGTGAACCCCGCGCCCGCCGTGCCCGACGTGGAGCGTTCCGCGCTGTTCACGCTGACCGCCGGCGATCGTGTCGAAGACGCGGGGGTCTTCCGGGTGGCTTCCGGCCGCTTCGCTCGCACCGAGGCGTTCGAGGTTGTGCGGCGCGCTGACGGTGGTCGCACCTTGACCAGCGTGATCCGGGGGCAGGGCGATACTTATCGAGTCGAAGGGCGCTGGGAGTATGACGCCCAGGAGAATGCTCTTCGATCGGAAGGACTCGGTAGCTATCCGACAGGCCCCGTCAAGGTCAGCATCACGGCCGCACCCCCCGAGGCGACCATCCGGGTCAGCTTGGAGAGCGAAGAACGCGCGCTGACGGCACCCTGTGAACCAGAGTGTTTGATCGACATGGCTCCCAGCGCCGTGGCCATGTTCGCTATGACCCGACGCCATTCGGGGAAGCCGGGAGAGACCCAGACTTTTCGTTGGATCGGTCAGGCGCTCACCGTTGACCAGGTGCTGCTGGAAGGCGAGGCCGACATCAAACTCCTGCGCACCGCAGCGATGGACGGAATCCAGGTGCGCCAGTTTACCTTTGTGGAAGCGCTCAAGAACGCGGTAACCGGCGAGATCAGCAGCTTCGCCTTCAACCTGTGGGTCGACGCGGCGCACCGGCCGCTGGCCTTCGCGACAGAGGGTGGCACCCAGGGGCAGCGCGACGGATTTGAGCAGGTGCTCGAAAAGATGCCGCCGTTGTTCGATTAGGCGACGCGAGGGCTTCGCCCTGGGTAGGTGGAGAAGGTCCTCCGGATCCGCCACGATGGGGGGTTGCTCGATTGGACTGGGGTAGCCGCGATGGCGCTGCCCACTGGCACATCGGTGAATTGCGGCTGGGCAGTGACAAGGCCGCGCAGTTAGGGGTGTGCCTGGTCCCCGTCCGCTAACCACAGATAGCGGCTCAAATGAATATCCAACGGATTTGGCTGCCAACCCCGCACCCGGGTCGACACCAGGCTGCGGGAGACACCGTAGACCAGCGGCACAACAGGGAAATCGGCCAGCGCAATGGCTTCCGCTGTGCGTAACTGTTCCCGGCGACGCGCCGGATCCGCTTCCCGCCGCGCGGCGGCGAGCGCCGCGGTAAACGGCGCGCTGCGATAGGCCCCGGTGTTGTAGGCGCCGTCCGGGCGCAGCCGGTCGAGAAACTGTTCCGGGTCGTCATCGTGCAGGGCACCGGTGTAGGCCACGTCGAAGTCGCCGCGGCGCACGTCGGCGATCATGGACTTGATCTCGGAGTTCTCCAGCCGCACCCGTACGCCGATCTGGCGCCACATGGCAGCAATAGCGATGCAGGTTTCCCGCGCCCAGCCGGTGGGATAGCGCAGGCTGAATTCCAGGGGCCGCTGTTCCGTATAGCCCGACGCTGCCAGCAGGGCCCGCGCCTCGGTGAGCCGGGATGGGTAACTGCCATGACTGAGCGGGCTCGGCGCCGGTGTATAGCCTGTGACCATGGGCGGCACCAGGTTATAGGCGGGCTGCTCGCCTTTCAGGACCCTTGCGGCGAGCTTATCCCGATCGATGGCCAGCGCCAGCGCGCGGCGGACATTAAGATTATCGAAGGGCGGCCGGCGGAAGTTGTAGCGCAGGAAAACGACCAACAGATAGGGGGCTACCTGGACGGCCTCGCCGAGCTCCTGTTCCAGAAAAGCCTGCCGCTGAAAGGGAAAACCCGGATTGCTGTTAATGTGGAGCTCGCCGGCGCGAAAGCGATTCACCTGGGTATCCACGTTGTCCGAGGGGACGTAGACGACCCCGTCGAGGCGCGTTTCATCCGCGCTATAGAAATAAGCATTCTTTGCCAAACGCACCCGCTCGCCGGGACGGCGTTCCACCAGCACGAAGGCGCCGTTGCTCACCATACGTCCGGCCTGGTTCCACTGCTCACCCCAGCGCGTAACGGCATGCCGGGGCAGGGGAAAACCAATCCCGTTGGCGAGCAGGATGGGCAGCTGCGGGGCGGGATGCTCGAGCCTCAAGAGCACCTCGTCCGGCGCGGGGGCGGCGACGCCCAGGGTTTTCGGCGCCGCCTGGCCGGAGAGTATTTTTTCCGCGTTGCGCAGCATGAAAAGCCGATCCGCCATGGTGGCGGCGGTGGCGGGGGTCACAGCCCGGCGAAAGCTGAACACGAAGTCCGCCGCCGTCAACGGCTCGCCGTCGGACCATTTGAGGTTCGGGCGCAGCTTGAAGCGCCACGTCAGTCCGTCAGGGCTCGCCTGCCAGCTTTGCGCCACTCCCGGCGTCACCTGGCCGCTAGCGTCGTAGCTGGTGAGCCCCACGAAAAGATCATTGACGATGGCGATCTCGCTGGTGACGCCGGAGCGATCAGGGTCCAGACTCTCAGGTTCCCCGAAGACGCCCCGGTAGAGCATGGAATCTGCCGTTGCTGCCGGCGCGACAAGAGCCAGCCACCCCAGCATGATGCCCATTCGTGTCATCTGCCCAGCATACCCCAAGGCAGTCCGCGTGCCCCGGCCGACGCAGCACGCCGAGTGTCCCTGTCGGCTGAAAATGCGTACCCTCCTCCCATGCGCGGCCCAGCCTTTTACCTGTAGCAATGGGTCTTTTCATTGCAGCCTACAGCGGCCAACTCGCGCTTTGCTTTTCTGCTGGCCAGCCTGCTGCTTGGCGCTGGCTGCCGGGCGAAGACTGGCAGACGGTGCTGCGCGACCCGGCGCAGCTGGATGGGCATATCAGGGCGCACCCGGTGTTCGTGCGCACTGCCCGGAGCGGCGGCGCTGAAACCATCCTGTATGACGGCGATCTGGAAGCTGAAGGCGAGGATTTCTTCAGCATTGCCGCCAAGGTGCCGGAAACTGGCGGCCTTACGGACCGCGAGCCTGGCAGCCACAAATAGGATCAGGACATGCTGGATTTAGCGCTATGACACGTTCAATCAGGAATGTCCCCTTTATTTTCTGCAACGATTAACGGGAGACCCACCCATGTCCACTGTTCTCATTACCGGCGCGAATCGGGGTATCGGCCTTGAGTTCACGCGGCAGTACGCCAGCGACGGCTGGACCGTGATCGCCTGCTGCCGTGACGTTACTGGTGACGGCGCTGCCGAGCTGCGGAAGATCGCCGCTGGGTCTGACGGCCGGGTCCATCTCGAGAGCATGGACATGCTGGATCACGAATCCATCGACGAGATTGCAGCCAAGTATCGGGGCCAACCCATCGATGTGCTGCTCAACAACGCCGGCATCATCGGACCGATTCCGATTCAGGAGCATGTGGACAAACAGCACTTCGGCACGATTGACTACGACGTGTGGGATACGGTGATCCGCACCAACACTTTTGCCCCCATTAAGATGGCGGAAGCTTTCGTGGAACATGTGGCCGCCAGCCAACAGAAAAAGATCATCACCCTGTCCAGCACGGTGGGTTCCCTGCAGGAAAGCCTGATTCCAGCTTTTGCCTACTGCACGTCGAAGACGGCCGTCACCAAGGCCGTCCAGTTGCTGGCCGAGGTCTTGCGGGAGCGCAACATCATCACCATGGCCTTCTGTCCCGGGCATGTGAAGACGCGCATGGGTGCCATGGGCGGCACGGTGGAGATCCCCGACAGCGTCAGCGGCATGCGCGGGTTGATTGCGGGATTTACCCTGGCAGATACAGGTACCTTCCGTCGCTACAACGGCGACACCGTGGCCTGGTAGACGTTGGCGGATTTCAGATGAAGGCAGACGCGCCCGCTAGGACATCGGCGCTGGGCCTGCTCAAAGTGTTTTAAGGGCGGTGCCACTGCGCATATTTTGTTCGGGATCAGCCTCAGGCGGCCGTTTGACGCAAGAATGACAGCACGGCCTCAGCCGTGGCCGCCGGGGCCTCTTCATGGGGGAAGGCACCGGACGCGCCGATCAGGCGTTTCTCCCCATGAGCCAGGCGGGCCAGCGCCGGTTCCACAAAGCGACCATAGTTGCCCCCGGCCAGGGCCTGATGGCGATCGGTGCCGCGCTCGCCCCAGGCGAGCAGCACGGGCGCTTCGACCCGGGCCAACAGCGCCAGGTAGTTCATGCGCCCGACGCCACGGGACACCGGCGCGATCCAACGACCCGCCTGGGCACGGCTTTCGTCTTGCTCACGGGCGATGGCGGCGTCCTGGATGCCGAATACGCTGGTGGCGTAGCTGAGCGGTCGCGGCAGCGGATTCTCCTCGGCATCGAACTGGCCGTTGGCAATCGCCCGAGCAGCGGTCTCGCGGAGCTCGGCCCGGGACGAGCCGCCACCCAAAGCCGAACCGAGCGATACCACGGCGGCGACGCGTTGCGGCCACAGCGCGGCACAAACGATGGCGACACAGCCACCGGAAGAGCTGCCGACAAAGCGATACGGCGGCGGCAGTTCCAGGCTGTCCAGCGCCCCCATGACCTGGGCCGCCAGGGCTTCCTGGGTCACGATGAAGGGCGGCGGGCCGTGCATAACGGATTGGCCGTGCCCGGCCAGGTCCAGCGCGATCACCCGGTACTGGCCGGCGAGCGCCGGCAGGATGCGGCGCCATTCCTGCCGCCGGCCGCCGAGCTTGTGCAGCAGAACCAGGGTGTCGCCTTGCCCGGCTGACAGGTAACTCAGCCGACCGCCGAGCACGTCGAGGGAGCCTTCCGTCGTTGCGCCGGGCGCCGGGTCCGAGGACTGCGACATTGGCTCTGCGCTGGCGGTAGCAAGGCGGCCTGCTGCCAATGCCGTCATCCCAGAGCCAAGGGCGGTCAAAATCACGCGCCGATCAATCATCACTGCACCTGTGTGAGCCCCTTCGGCAATAAACGGTAGGATAAGCGCTTTCCAGCCGAGCGGGTTGTAATTGTCAGCCTCCCAACTATTCAGGAGCTTCGTATGGGAACAATGATGCGCGTGGGCGGCGTGCCCGAACATTTCAACTTGCCCTGGCAGTTGGCGATCGAGAGCAACGCCTTAGCAGCGCTCGGTGTGGACGTGGTGTACAGCGATTATCCCGCGGGGACCGGGGCGATGACGGCCGCGCTGCGTGATGACGCGCTCGATCTGGCCCTGGTGCTCACCGAGGGCGCGGTGCTTGACGTGCTCCAGGGGAGCTCAAACCGCCTTGTCAAGGTGTATGTGGAATCGCCGCTGACCTGGGGTATCCATGTGGCGGGACACAGCCCGATCGAGCGGGCCGACCAGACCGCCGGCAAGCGCGTAGCCATCAGCCGCTACGGCTCCGGCTCTCATCTCATTGCGGTCGTGGACGCTCTGGAGCGGGGCTTTGCACCTGCAGATCTCACATTCGTGCTGGTGGAGAACCTGGACGGTGCCCGCAAGGCCCTGGCGGGGAATGAAGCCGACGTTTTTCTCTGGGAAAAACACATGACTCAGCCACTCGTGGACAGCGGCGAATTCCGGCGGGTCGGGGAGCGCATCGTGCCATGGCCGGCGTTCGTGGTCTCGGCACGCCGCGACTATGTGATCGAGCAGGGCGAGGCGGTAAAGGCGGTGCTGGATACGGTGTACGGGGTTGCTACCGACTTCAGACAGCGCGATGACGCGGTGGCCCAGATCAGCAATCGGTACCACATCGCGCCAAGCGATGCCCAACACTGGCTCGCCGGCGTGGCCTGGTGTGGCAACTACCGTTACCCGAGCGCTGCGCTCGAGCGTGTGATGTCAGCACTCGTGGCGCAAGGCGCTATCGAGCCCGGGG
>JBFFHS010000017.1:0-50703 GCA_041556855.1 Gammaproteobacteria bacterium | reverse complement strand
CTGGCTCACTCGCTGTCCGCGGCCGTGGAGCGCATTCGCCACTGCGGTCGCTGCCGGATGCTCTCCGAGCATGAACTCTGCGATTTATGCCGCGATCAGCGCCGTGACGATACGGTTATCTGCGTCGTTGAGAGCGCCGCGGACGTGTTGGCGATCGAGGAGTCCCACAGTTACCGCGGGCGTTACTTCGTCCTGCTGGGTCACCTTTCGCCCATCGACGGCGTCGGCCCGACGGAGCTGGGGCTGGAACTGTTCGAAAGCCGTCTTATCAGTGAGCCCATCAGCGAGGCTATTCTGGCCACCAATGTCACCGTGGAGGGTGACGCCACCGCCCATTTACTGGCGGAGATCGCGGCGCGTCACAACGTCCAGGCAAGTCGAATCGCTCACGGCGTGCCCATGGGCGGCGAGTTGGAATACCTGGACAGCGGTACCCTGGCGAGGGCGTTGAGCGGCCGGCGTCAGATCGCGCTGCACCAGGAGTAGGGTGAGGTCATCGTGACGGGTCAGGATTGCTTGTTCTGCAAAATTGTTGCTGGTGATATTCCGGCGGAGCGCGTCTACGAAGACGATCAGGTGATCGCCTTCTCGGACATTAACCCCCAGGCGCCTTTCCATGCTCTGGTCATACCACGACAACATATCGCCACGCTCAATGATCTGGAGGACAGCGATAGCGATTTGATGGGCCGACTCTTTCTCGCTGCCAGGGCGATTGCCGACCGGGAAGGCTTTGGGGCCACAGGTTATCGCACGGTGGTGAACTGCAACCGGGGGGCTGGGCAGACGGTCTTCCACATTCACGTGCACCTGTTGGCTGGGCGGCCACTGGGCTGGCCGCCAGGCTGAGCATCATGCGCAGCCCGTTAGGGTCGCGGTCAGCTCAGTGAGACGGACGAAGCTGCAATAGCGGCGTTTGAGAATCTTGCCGGTCGCCACAGCGTCTTTCACGGCGCAGTCGGGTTCCTGCAAGTGGCGGCAGTCGCTGAACCGGCACCTGGCGGGGTAGGGCGCGAATTCCCGGAAGCCCCCGATGACGGCCCGCGCATCGCCGATGAAGGGCGCATAGTCGCGCACGCCGGGGGAGTCGATGAGTTCGCCGCCACCGGGCAGGCGATGCAAGACCGCCGTGCTTGTGGTGTGGCGGCCCTGGGCCGACTTTTGTGATAGTCCAGCTACCCGCTCCGCGGCACCGGGAACCAGGGCATTCAACAGGGATGATTTGCCGACGCCCGATTGCCCCACCAGCACGCTGCGGCGTTCAGCCAGCCGGGCTCGCAGCGCGTCGAGGCCTGCGCCGGTCCTGGCGCTGGTGGCCAGGGTGTCGTAGCCGATGGGGCTGTAGCTGGCCAAGGTTTCCAGATCAGCCGGCTCGTGCAGCTCCACCTTGTTGAGCGTCACAGCGGCGGCGACCGCCAGCAGCTCGGCAGCGCACAGATAGCGATCCACCAGGAACCAGTCGGCGGCGGGCTGGGGCGCGACCACCACAACGATCTGGTCGATATTGGCCGCGACGATTTCCGGCTTGCCGGCGCTGTTGATGCGGGTGAGTTCGGTATCACGCTCTCGAATCGCTTCCACGACCGTCTGGCCCGTGCTCAACTCCCGATAGTCAACCCGATCCCCGACGACCACGTTCAGCCGCTTGCCTTTCAACAGGCACATCCTTCGCCGGCCCCGTTCTTCCACCTCGGCGGTATTGCGAAACCGAGCCACCACGAGGGCGCTCATGGAGCACCCGCCGTCGACAGACGCCTTTGATACAATCCGCTCGCCTTCGAAAACGACCCGAGCTGATGCCCAAGCAGAGCGACAACCTGGTGTGGATCGATCTGGAGATGACCGGTCTTGATCCCGACCGGGAACGAATCATCGAGATCGCGACCATTGTGACGGATAAGCATCTCAATCTGTTGGCCGAGGGGCCGGTGCTGGCAGTGCACCAGCCCGAAGTGCTGCTGAATGGGATGGATGAGTGGAATACCCAGCAGCATGGCAGCTCTGGGCTGACCGAACGGGTGCGCAACAGCCTCGTCACGGAAAGCGCGGCGGAACAGCAGACGCTGAATTTCCTGCGAGAGTACGTGGAGCCGGGACAATCGCCCATGTGCGGTAACAGCGTAGGCCAGGACCGGCGGTTTCTGGTGCGCTACATGCCGGAGCTTGCGGCATTTTTCCACTACCGGAATCTGGATGTGAGCTCGCTTAAGATCCTGGCACAGCTGTGGGCGCCCAAGGTGGCGGCGGGTTTTCAAAAGGTCTCCAGTCATCGGGCGCTGGATGATATCCGCGATTCCATTACTGAGCTTGAGTACTATCGGGATAATCTGTTTCAGCCGCTGGACGGATAGCCCGGATGGGGATCACGCTGGCCTAGCCTAAGTATCCGCACTGTCCGCCGCAAGCCAAGAGTCGATGAGGTGATGGAACCCCCCTTTTCACCAGCCAGCGCCCGCAATGCCGGGCCGATTCTCAAGGTCATTCAGCCGTTGTTCCGGGATCGCTTGGATATTCTGGAAATCGGCTCCGGCACCGGCCAGCATGCCGTCACCTTCGCGCCTGCCCTTCCCGGCGTGCGCTGGCATGCCAGCGACCTGCTCGAGCACCATGCCGGCATTCGCGCCTGGATGGCGGCGTGCCCGGCGCCTAACGTGCGCGGCCCCTTGGCTCTGGACGTGACCCAACGGCCCTGGCCTGTAGGCTCTGTAGATGCTGTTTTCAGCGCAAACACGGCCCACATCATGAGCTGGCTGGCCGTCTGCGCCATGTTCAGTGGCGTCGCGGCCCTGTTGCCGCCGGGTGGATTGTTTTGCCTCTATGGTCCCTTCAATCTGGCCGGCTGCTTCACCAGCGCCAGTAATGAGGCATTTCATAAGAGTCTGCGGGCGCGCTGCGCTCATATGGGTATTCGTGATCGGGACGCTCTCGTGGGACTGGCAACGACCCTGGGTATGCAGCTGCGGGCAGACCATGAGATGCCGGCCAACAACCGCCTGCTGGTGTTCGGAGCCGAGGGGGCGGACTGACTCAGGCGGCGCTGAGGAATAGGCCCACCGTAGCACCGAAGCCGACCAGCCAAATGATGGATCGAACCCGGTCCCAGTCCGCCAGGTACACGGCGCCATGGGCGATCCGTGCCAGGAGGAAAACCAGTGCGAGGGCGTCTACGGTGGCCTGGCCGACGCCCACCTGCTGGGCAATGATGACCCCGGCGGCGAAGGGCGGGGCGGCCTCGAAGGCATTCTGGTGCGCCCAGTCGGCCCGCTGTGGCCAGCCCGCTAGCGCGCCGAGATACCGCCGCGGCGCCCGATTGTCGTAGCCGCCAGCAGACTTGGCCACGCCGGTCCACACCAGCGGCAGGATAAAGGCGATCAGAACACACCAGTAGGCAATGGTCATGAGGGTCTCCCCGAGGCTTGATGAAGGCGCCCGGGCTGATTATAGGGCGCTGAGCCGTCGGTCATTGCCGACACCCGGCGTTTCGCAATCGGCGCCAAGTGGGGTAGTCTGCGCGCATCGCCACGCCGGGCATAAGGAGTTGGTTATGAGGTTTGGTCGGATGTGTCTGCTGTTCGTGATGCTGGTCAGCGGCACGGCGCTGGGACAGACCCGCTACGTGTCCGATCAGCTGGAGGTGACCCTGCGTACCGGTCCCAGTACCCGGAACACCATTGTCCGCATCCTCACCAGCGGGGCTCAGGTGGAGGTGTTGGAGAGCGACCCAGAGAGTGGTTACAGCCGAGTCCAGGTGGGCCAGGCGGAAGGCTGGGTACTCACCCGATTTCTCGATGACCAGCCGGTGGCTCGGGATCGCTTGCAGGTCGCCCAGCGCCAGCTGACGGCTGCGCGGGAGGAGCTGGCGGCGCTGAAAGAGCAGCTGGCCAGCACGCAGGGCAGTTTGTCCGAGACTCAGGCCAAGCTTGACGACGCCCAAGGGGCCAATACGGACATGTCCGCCGAGCTCACGGATATTCGGTCGGCATCTGCCAACGCGATCCAGCTACGGGATCAGAACAAGAGCCTGCGGCAACGGGTGATTGATATGGAGCGGGAGATGAACCGGGTAGCCATGGAAAATCGTGAGCTGGCCAGCCGGGCCAACCGCGAGTGGTTTGTGATCGGCGCGGCAGTGCTGATCGTGGGCATGCTGCTGGGCATCATTGTGCCTCGGCTGAAGCCCCGGCGCCGCTCAAGCTGGGGCGACTTTTGACTGGTTGCCCAGCATCACCCAGGTTTCGATCACCGTGTCGGGATTCAGTGAAATACTGGTAATTCCCTGTTCTACCAGCCAGCTGGCCAGATCCGGGTGGTCAGAGGGGCCCTGACCGCAGATGCCGACGTACTTGTCCGCTTTGCGGCAGGCATCGATGGCCATTTTCAATAGCGCCCGTACCGCGTCATCCCGCTCGTCGAACAATTCCGCCACCAAGCCGGAATCCCGATCCAGGCCCAGGGTGAGCTGGGTCATATCGTTGGATCCGATGGACATGCCGTCGAAGTGCTCCAGGAAACGGTCGGCGAGCAGGGCGTTGGTGGGCAACTCACACATCATGATGACCTGCAGGCCATTCTCGCCGCGGCGTAGCCCGTTTGCCTCCAGCAGCTGAACGACCGCCTTGCCCTCTTCAACCGTCCGGACGAAGGGGATCATGACCTGGACATTAGTCAATCCCATGTCTTCGCGGACAACTTTCAGCGCGCGGCATTCCAACTCGAAACACTCGCGGAAGCTCTCGTCCACGTAGCGGGAAGCGCCCCGAAACCCGAGCATGGGGTTCTCCTCATGGGGCTCGTAGCGTTCGCCGCCGAGCAGGTTGGCATACTCGTTGGACTTGAAGTCCGACAGGCGCACGATCACGGGATGGGGCGCGAAAGCAGCCCCAATGGTGGCGATGCCCTCGGCCAGTTTCTCCACATAAAACGTGACCGGATCCGCGTAGCCGGCGGTATGTTCATTGATGAGACTCTGGAGCTTGGGGTTCTGGCGGTCATACTCCAGTAGCGCCTTGGGATGAACGCCGATCATGCGATTGATAATGAACTCCAGTCGCGCCAGTCCCACGCCGCTGTTCGGCAAGAAGGAAAAATCGAACGCCCGGTCCGGGTTGCCCACATTCATCATGATGCTCACCGGGGCGTCGGGGAGGGTGTCGAGTTGGATGTTGTGCTCTTCGAAGTCCAGGATGCCCTCGTAGACAAAACCTTCCTCGCCCTCGGCGCATGAAACGGTGACCTGACTGCCATCCGGAATGAGATCCGTGGCATGGGTGCAGCCGACGACTGCCGGAATCCCAAGCTCTCGGGCAATGATGGCTGCATGGCAGGTGCGGCCGCCGCGATTGGTCACAATCGCCGCAGCGCGCTTCATGATCGGCTCCCAGTCCGGGTCGGTCATATCGGCGATCAGAACGTCACCGGACTGCACCCGGTGCATCTCGTCCAGATCATGAATCACCCGGGCGGTGCCAGCACCGACACGCTGGCCAATGCTGCGCCCCTGGACGATGATCTTGGAATGGCCCTTCAGTTCGAAGCGCTGAATGCGGTTATCAGTGCGGCTCTGCACCGTTTCCGGGCGAGCCTGCAGAATGTAAAGCTGCCCGTCCTGACCATCCTTGCCCCATTCGATATCCATAGGGCGGCCGTAGTGTTCCTCGATGGTGACTGCCTGGCGAGCAAGACTCTCAATCTCATCATCGCTGAGTGAAAAGCGGTGGCGGTCTTCCTCCGGTACGTCCTCCAGCCGGACCCGTTCTTCGCCCCCTTCGTCGTACACCATGCGAATGGCTTTTGCCCCCAGGTTGCGACGAATCAGCGATCGCTTGCCCGCCTTCAGGGAAGGCTTGAAGGCGTAGAACTCGTCTGGGTTTACCGCGCCCTGGACCACGGTCTCGCCCAGGCCGTAGGCGGAGTTGATGAATACCACGTCCCGAAAGCCGGTTTCCGTATCCAGGGTGAACATCACGCCGCTGCTGGCCAGGTCGCTGCGCACCATGCGCTGAATACCCGCCGAAAGCGCAACATGGCTGTGCTCGAAGCCCTGGTGAACGCGGTACGCGATGGCGCGGTCGTTAAACAGGGAGGCAAACACTTCGTGCACCGAGTGGAGCACGTCCTCTAGACCGTGCACGTTGAGGATGGTCTCCTGTTGCCCGGCAAAAGAGGCCTCCGGCAAATCCTCAGCTGTGGCTGAGGAGCGCACGGCTACGGAGATGTCGCGGCCGCCGGCAAGCTTTTGGTAGGCGTCGCTGACCGCCTGCACCAACTCCCCAGGCAGCGGCGTCGCCAAAATCCTGTTTCTGATCTCGGCGCCCGCCCGCGCCAGCGCCCGGGTATCGTCCACGTCCAGTTCAGCGAGCTGACGATAGATGTCCTGATCCAGGCCGCCCTGGCTGAGGAACTCCTGATACGCCCTGGCAGTGGTGGCGAATCCCTCCGGTACCGTGATTCCCAAAGCGGAGAGATTGCTGATCATCTCTCCCAGCGAAGCGTTCTTGCCACCCACGGCCGGAACGTCGGCAATCCCCAAGTTACCGAACTCAACGACGTACGAATTCACCACCTGCTCCCTTGCCTTGGGGTCCCGAACCTGGACAATTCCGAGGACATGACGCCTCGAATTGTCTTTTTCGTCTCAGACCAGACCGGTGTGACCGCCGAGACGCTGGGCCACAGCCTGCTGACGCAGTTCGACGGTCAGGAATTCACGCACGTGACTGTGCCATTTGTCGATAGCGTTGACAAGGCGGAGGCCGTGGTGCTGAAGATCGATGCGGCAGCGCGCGAAGCAGAAGCGCGCCCCATCGTTTTTTCCAGTCTCGTGAAGGACGATATTCGGGCGGTGCTGGGACGCTGTGACGGTCTGGTGATTGACTTTTTCGATGCGTTTCTCGCGCCCCTGGAATCCGAACTTGGCATGCAGTCGTCCCACACCCTGGGGCGGGGCCATGGAATGGCGGACACGCAATCCTACAACCAGCGCATAGAGGCCACCAACTTTGCTCTGGCCAATGACGACGGCACGACCACGCGCCATTATCAGGAAGCCGACGTCATCCTGGTGGGGGTATCCCGTTCCGGAAAGACGCCGACCTGCCTGTATCTGGCGATGCAGTACGGGGTATACGCCGCCAACTACCCGCTGGCGGAGGATGAGCTGGAGAGCGGTCAGCTGCCTCGCAGCCTGATGGCGTATCGGAACAAACTTTTTGGCCTGACCATTGCCGCGGACCGGCTGCGTCAGATTCGCAAGGAGCGGCGACCCGCTGGGCAGTATTCTTCGGCGCCGCAGGTTCGCTTCGAGGTGAGCGCTGCAGAAAGAATTTTTAAAAAGTACGCAATTCCCTTCGTTGACACCACCGAGTTCTCTATCGAGGAGATAGCCAGCACGATTCTCAATCAAGCGGGGGTGGAGCGCCGGGTCCGCTGAGCGCGCGGCGAGGAATGTCAAGACTTTATCGCCGCACAAACCTTATGGCATGCTGAGCTTTATGGAAGTGAACCAGAGCATCGTTGTTGACAGCCTGATCCGGCCGGAGTGCGTGTTTCGCCCAGGCAGCTTTTCGGGGTTGATGACGATCTACGAAAGTAATTACATCAAGCTGCGTCAGCTGTTGCCCGACGTGGAAACGCTGGCGGAGGAGCGCTCCTCCAGCACCGCTCGGGATTGCGACCTGTACGCGACGCTGGCCGACCGGCAGCCCTACACAACGACCTTGACGCTTACGTACCAGTTTACCGAAGGCGACGGCGCCGTCATTCTCGATCCCGACCTCACTGTTCGGGTTTATCATGATGCCCGGCTGGCGGAGGCGATGATCGCGTGCTCCGAGCATCGCCACGAAAAGCTGATAGAACTGGCTCGAGTCCACAGTCACCGCGAGCTGGGCCGGCGCTGGCAGTCCAATATGATGTTCAATAAGTGGCTGGACTATCTGCTCGACATGGGTCACAGCCTGGCCGCTGACTGATCCACCCCGCATCGCGCCGCGGGTTTCTTGCTGTTCATCACGTTTTGATCAATGCCATTGCGGCAATATTCCGCTAACGCCGAGCGCGCAAGCTCGTCTGAAATGATTATGGCAAATCAGTGCTAGCCAGCTACATACAGCGCAAGGAGCAGCCCCAGGAGGACGAGCGCCTTCTGAAGCTGTACTGGAACCGCGCGGCCGTGAAGCGCGAGTTGGGCCAGTTGCGCCGCGAACGGCATGACTTTCTGGACCGGTTGCGGGATCAGCAGGACGAAATCGCCCGCGCTCAGGAGCAGCTGGATGGGCTGGAACGTCTGCTGATCAACCCATTGGCCGCGGCCAATGCCATGGTGTACTTCCAGTTGCGTCATCTGTGGCGGGTGGCGGCGCAGCGACTCAGCCATTTCGGTACCGAGCTGTGCAATCAGCGCGCCGAGAGGGAGCTGGCGCAGCTGCGTCACTCGGTGCTGGCAAAACGGAAGCGGCGCCTGAGCGCCATCGAGCAGAAATCTTCTGGCTTGCTCGAGAAGTACCAGCTCCTGAGCGGCCAGCTTAAGGCGCGCGAAACGGAGCTTGAGAGCTTGAATGCTTTGCTCAGGTTATTGAGAGGCCGCCGGCTGACCCGACAGATCGAGAGCCTTGCCCAGGGGCGCGCGGCGTTGAAAGAAAAGCTCACTGAGCTGAAAGGACTGCACGCGAAAATAGCCAGCGAGCCCATGCCCGAGCCGGAAGGGCTCTCCCAGGAGAGCCGGCGCATGATTAACGTGGCCGTCATCGCTCTTGCCCAGCACTTGGTGCTGCACTTTTCCGAACACAATCTTGCCTCCCTGGCCAAGTCGTCTATGGACAAGGCAGTTGGCGACATGGAGTTTGGCGATCGCCGGGACTGCGACGGCATGGTTGAGCTCATCCGCGAGCGCATCGAGCAACTCGAGAAGCAAGAGAACTTGCCCGCACTGGTGCAGCGGCGGGCAGCGGCATTGAGTGGCCAGCTCAAGTATCGCAATGAGACCGACGCGGTGCCCCTGGCCGACTGCGTTGCAACCATCGCGACCCAGATCGGCGGTTCGGCTGAGAGCCGGTCGAGCGGCGACGCGCCGCTGCGGATCAACGTGGTGGCTGAGGAATACTGGGATCTGTCATCGGTCCTGGCGTGAGCCGCCGCTCACGGCGCCGCCAAGCCACCGGCGGGGTGCGGCCGTTTAGCGTTGTGCAGCCTGCTGCCCGTCCAACTGCGCCAGTTCGGCGACGATCTTGGCAGCTTCATCCAGCAGCACGTCGCGGGGCTCCAACTCCTCCAGTTCCTCCGCGGTGGCCAGAGGTTCCAGGCCCAGCGCGCCGCGCCGCGCATTTTCCCGCTCCAGGCGTTGCTCGCGCAAGCCAGCCCGTTCGGCCTCCCGATCAGCGAGTTTCAGCGATACGCTCTTGCGCGTCCTGACATCAGAAAATGCCTCGATGTCGTCGATCAAGTTGATGAAATCAGGATCACCCGCGGCCCGACTTTCATGGTTGCGCGAGAGCATGGCGATGGCCGGGTCCAAAGATCCGTCCGCATAGAAGCGGGTCGGCCGAATCTGATCCCAGGGCAGAGCCGTGTCCCGGGTGCTTTCGCCGACGGTCTCCGCGTCCACGGCGGACGGGAAGGCGATGTCAGGATTCACGCCGCGGTGCTGGGTACTGCCTCCGGTAACCCGGTAGTACTTGCCAATCGTCAAGGTCAGCTGTCCGTGACCTTCGCCGCGCATAAAGCGGTCCAGACTGAACAGATTCTGTACGGAGCCCTTACCGAAGGTCTACTGGCCCAACACCACGCCGCGCTCGTAGTCCTGTATGGCGGCGGCGAAGATCTCCGAGGCCGAGGCGCTGAAACGGTCCACCATGACGGCGAGAGGGCCATCATAGACAGCGCTGGGCGTTGGGTCGTCCAGGACCTGCACCTTGCCGTGGGTTTCCTTTAGCTGCACGACCGGGCCGCGTTTTATGAACAGTCCGCTCAAGGCAGTCGCTTCGGACAGATGGCCGCCGCCATTGCCTCGCAAGTCCATAATGAGGCCGTCGATGCCCTGCTGCTCCAGTTCGCCAATCAGGCGTTCCACGTCGCGGGTCGTGCTCGTGTAATCCTCGTCACCACGACTGCGAGCCGCGTAGTCCTGATAAAAGCTGGGCACGTCGATGACGCCGATTTTCTGGATCTCGCCGTTCCGGCCGGGTATCTCAACGGTGCTGCTCTTGGCAGCCTGGGCTTCGAGCTTGACCTTGTCCCGCACCAGCGCGATCACTTGCTCGGGCGTGCCGGGGATCGCGCCACCGGGCAGGATCTGCAGCCGCACCGCTGAGCCGCCCGGGCCGCGAATCAGTTGCACGACGTCGTCGAGACGCCAGCCGATCACGTCCACCAGTTCCCCACCCTCGCCCTGACCAACGGCGGTAATGCGGTCCTGTGGCTTGAGCTGACCGTCCAGGTAGGCAGGCCCGCCGGGAATCACGTCCATGACAGTAACGTAGTCGTCGGTCAGCTGGAGCGACGCACCGATGCCGTCATAGGACAGGCTCATCTGGATCCGGTATTCCTCGCTGTTGCGCGGCGAGAGATAGCTCGAGTGGGGATCCATAGTGTGGGCGTAGGCATTCATGAAGGTTTCAAAAACGTCATCAGCCTTGACCTGAGTCACCCGCTTCAACATGCGTTCGTAGCGCTTGGCCAGCACCTCAGCGGCCTCCTCCCAGCTTTTGCCCGCGAGCACCAGGCTGAGGCCGTCATTCTTGACCCGCTTGCGCCAGATCTCATTAAGCTCCTGCTCCGAGCGCGCCCAGGGCAGCTCGCTGCGGTCGAAGACGAAGCTTTCCTCGATGCTGAAATCGGGCTCGGTCTCGAGCAGTTGCAGCGCATACGCTACGCGCTCCTCGGAGCGCTGCCGGAAACGGTTAAAGATCTCGAATACGCCGTCGAGCTCGCCTTCGCGGACGTTTTCATCCAGAGAGTAGCGATAGCGGCTGAAGCCGCCGACGTCAGCGCTGAGGAAGTACAGGCGGTTGCCGTCCAGGGTGTCCAGGTAGCGATCCAGGATGGCGGAGGAAAGTGAGTTGTCCAACCGTGGGCGCGCGTAGTGGAAGCGCTCGATGAGCTCGGTGACCTTGCGGCTCACGTCGGCGTGTCTGTCGGTGGCAGTAAGCCCTTCGGTCTCTTCCACCACGCCGTAACTTGAAGGCATGGCCAACAGTAGGCCCAGTAACCAGACTGGTCTTAGCTCCCTCACAGCCAACTCCTTACGGCGGTGTACCCGACCTTGTTATGCATCTTTATCATCCTCAAGGCTAGTGGCCTGCGGCGGGGCGATCAAGGCTATTATGGCGAATCTGAAGTGGGATCACTGAGTTGAGCCGCCATTTGGGCCCTGCTACGGTCATTTTTGGCATCATTCTGGGCAGCGCAGCAGCCATCGTCCTGGGATTGCTGGTGGTTTTACTCAATTTTTGGCTCCTGGGCGACCGCTACCCGTGGATTAAAGCCGAGCTGTCAACCCTGCTGACAGCAGCGGCCCTGTTCAGTGTATTGACCACGGTAGCCGCCTGCAGTTTCTATGGCAGCCTGCGCCAGCGTCCCTGGCGGGGCATCGCGACGCTGGCCACTCTGGGCGCCCTGACGGGTATCGGGTTGTATTATTGGCCCTCGAGCGCGTAGCTTCAGAGGAGTGAAAAGGGGGAACGGCGGCGGCCTGGCCCGCGGTGCCGTTCGGAACGCCGTCGGCGGCGCATGCGGGAATGCAGTTCCCGGCGCCGGGTCTTCAGCCACTGCTCCCGGGTGACCTGATCCAGACTCACCCGCTTGGAGTCGAGCTCCCGCTGGCGAAAGTCACAGAAGTCCACGTAAGCGTCAATTTCATGTTTGAGTTCCCGCAGCACGAGCTCGATCATGATGGCGTCATCGAGAAAACCCAGGCCGGGAATATGATCGGGGATCAAATCCTCCGGCTCACCGAAGTAGGCCAGAGCGTTCAGCACCCGCTGAGTTTCCTGAGTCGGCAGTTTCCATTCCCCATCGCCCAACATGTTGGTCATGACTTCAAGTTTTTCCAGCCGCTCGCGAATGAAATGGGGCACCGCGGCGTTGCGGACTTCCTCCAGCGTGCGGTTGGCGGCTTCAATGATCTGAGCAGGCGAGCGTTCGGCGGCGGCATGGCGAGCTTCGCGCATGATTAACCGGAGGTGTTTGAGGTCGTCGTCCGTGAGCTCGAACGTCACCCGTAAAGTCATGCCCTGACTCCCCACGTTGGCCGTTGGGGCGGCAGACTACGCCGCACATCGAATGCGGTCAAACCGGGAGCAGATCGCCCGTTCGGGTATACTCAGGCGGAGTCGCTCGGTGTGGGAATACGGGCGAAAATATCCCTTGAAAATGACCATACGACCACTGCTGGGCGGCCTGGTGTCGCTATCGTTGGCGGCCTGCGGACCGGCCGCTTTGGTTGCGGATGCCCGGCTGGGGCCCAAGCTGGAATTGGCCGGCTATGTCCAGCATCTGCGCAGCCTGGCCTCGGATGAATTTCAGGGTCGCGGACCCGCCTCGGCCGGGGAAGAGCGCACCGTGGGCTATATCGCTGACGCTTTCCGGGCGGCGGGGGTCGAGCCCGGCAACGGCGCGGAATATTTTCAGCAGGTGCCTCTGGTCGCCGTGACGGCTACCGCCGTGACGCCCATGTCCTTCAGTGACGCGGGGCCTGCCTTCACCTATCGGCAGGACATCATGGCGTGGACCAAGCGCCTCGTGGAACACGCCAGCCTCCGTGACAGCCCGCTGGTGTTTGTGGGCTACGGCATCGTCGCCCCCGAGCACGGCTGGGACGACTACGCCGGGCTCGACGTCGCGGGCAAGACAGTGGTGATGCTGGTCAACGATCCTGGCTTCGCGACCCAGGACCCGGAACGCTTCAACGGTAACGCCATGACCTATTACGGGCGTTGGACTTACAAATTTGACGAGGCGGCCCGGCAGGGCGCCGCTGGCGCGCTGATCATCCACGAAACGGGGGCGGCCGGTTATCCCTGGGACGTGGTGACGGGAAGCTGGGCTGGCCCCCAGTTCGATCTGGTGGGTCCGGATCAGAACATGTCCCGTGTCGTCATGGAGGGTTGGTTGCGCCAGGATGCCGCCCAGGCCCTGTTTGCGCGGGCCGGTCTGAGCCTGGCCCAGCTGAGTCAGGCGGCCGCCAGGCCGGGTTTCGAGCCCGTGCCTTTAGGCCTCAGCGTGTCCGTTGGCGTTCAGAACACGCTGGCGACGTCGGATTCCCGCAACGTCATTGGCCGTATCGAAGGCGCCAAGTATCCGCAGGAGACAGTGCTCTACATGGCCCATTGGGATCATCTGGGTTTGGATCGCTCTCTGGAGGGAGACCAGATTTTTAATGGAGCCGTGGATAACGCCAGCGGGGTTGCGGGGTTGCTGGAACTGGCCCGCGTCTTCGGTGGTGGTCCGCGGCCCGAGCGCAGCGTCGTATTTCTAGCCGTCACGGCGGAAGAATCCGGCCTGCTGGGGTCCCAGTACTACGCGGAAAACCCGGTCTATCCAGTGGAGACCACGGTCGCCGGTTTCAACATGGACGGTATGAACGTGCACGGCCCCACTCGAGACGTTGTGGTGATCGGCTACGGCAGCTCGGAGCTGGAGGGCTACCTCGCGAATGCCGCGGCGCGGCAGGGGCGGGTTACCGTGCCCGAACCAACGCCCGAGAAAGGCTTTTTTTATCGCTCCGACCACTTCAACCTCTCCAAACGAGGCGTGCCGGTGCTATATGTGAAGTCGGGCATCGACCATCTGGAACAGGGTATGGACTATGGTCGTCGCAAAGCGTGGGAATATACCGCGCTGCGCTACCACAAAGTCACCGACGAGTTCGATGCGGGTTGGGACTTGAGCGGTGCGCTACTGGATCTGGATCTGGTCTATCAGATCGGGGTCGAGCTTGCTAATTCCCGGGATTTTCCCAACTGGCACGAGGGCAACGAGTTCCGGGCGATTCGGGAGCAGTCAAGGCAGGCGCGCCGGCCTTGATTGCAGGGGTCGGCGTCAGTCGTCGAGCAGGCCAGGGTCCGCGGGCCAGGACCCGGCGTCGCGGTGGGCGCTTCGCGCCTTCGGTGGTGGTCGGCGGCTGCTTATCGCGATACCGGGAACGCCACCGGCGTTGATCTCAAAGAACAAACGGGCCGCGTCGGACTCCCACAAGGTCAGCAGCCGCAACCCCCGCACACCACGCAGTTTTGCAACCCAGTGATCGGGTGGTTGCCACTGCAGCATTCGATCAGGGCGCAGTGCGCTGGTCGCAGCGGCGACCGCCGTCCAACTCGACGGCACCAGGCTGGTGGGGTAGAGGCTGGCGGGCTGCCAGCTGCGAGCGATGAGTTCGGTTGGCAGACAGGGTTTGCTGCAGGCCGCGAATAGCGGCTCGGCGGCTGGGGCGTGGCTCAGCGCCAGGCTGAGCGCAGTGCAGACACTCCCCAGAAAACTGCCTCTTAGCACGTTCATAGGGTGGGATTCTGCGCCCCCGGCGGCCCCGGGGTAAAGGGTCTAGATCACATTAAAAACAACAGCTTAGCGCTTATGTTACCTGTCGCTGTTTGGCGTCAATCAGCGCTTTTTCTGGCGGCTGATCTTGTCCCAGGAGCGGGCCCGATCAAAGGCGGCCGAATCGTACGGGTTGAAGTTTGCATCCCCAATATCCGGTCCGGCGTCCGAGCCCTCGAGGTCCACCTGGGTGACTGCGGGCTCCCGGCCGTGCTCGCCAAGCGCCGGGCGAGTCAAGACTTTGTTCAAGGGGGAACTGGACTGAACGGTGATAAGACGGCTAGCCGCGTCGGAATCGCCGCCCACATGAAGACCTGACCGGGGCTTGCGGTTGAACAGTCGCCTGAATATTTTCACGGGGCCGTTTCGCCTGAGGATGAACAGCTGTGCAGGTTGTGGGCCAAATATAAAAGATTTCTGCGGCGGGGCCTCAGAAAAGTTCACATAAGAATACAAAATAAGATAACAACTTATTGATATATTGAGGTATTTGTGAGCAACCTCACAGCCCCGCCTGATCGGGCCGGGTGTCCGCCCAGCTGCAGCAATGGCGCGAACCGCCGCTTCGGCGCGGCGCTGAGCAGGCGTCCGGGTTGCTGTTGAGCGGCGGGCGAGTATGCCATGATTGGCGCCCCCAGGAACTTGTCGGGCCGGCGCGGTAACCTCATGGAACAAATCAGCAACTGGATTCGGCGGCAGCTGGCCGATCGCCAGTTGGTGGCGCTTATGCTTGTGCTGGCCAGTATTGCGCTCACCATCTATCTGGCCGGCGACATCATGGCGCCGGTCTTAGCGGCCGTCATCATCGCCTACCTGATGAGTGGTTTGGTTGCTCGGCTTGATGCTCGCGGCTTGCCCCATGGCCTTGTGGTTGGGGGGGTATTCGCGGTCTTTCTGGCGGTGCTGCTGGTCACCGTGTTCGGTCTGATTCCCCTGTTGGTGCGTCAGTTGACTCAGCTGGTGCAGCAGGTGCCGCAGATCATGACCGGCGCCCAGAACCTGCTGCTCCGGCTGTCCGAGCAATACCCGACGGTTGTCTCGGAGCAGCAGATACAGGATCTGACCGCGGGCCTGGCCGCCGAGGTGGTCAGCCGGGGTCAGCAGCTGGTGTCCTTCTCCCTGAATTCCGTGGTGGCGCTGCTCACCGCCGGCATCTATCTCATCCTGGTGCCGTTTCTGGTGTTCTTTATGGTGCGTGATCAGGCGCGCATTCTGGACTGGCTGGCGGGTTTTCTTCCAGCCGAGCGGCAACTGGCCTCAACTGTGTGGTCCGAGGTCAACGAGCAGATTGGCAACTATGTTCGCGGCAAAGCTTGGGAGATCCTGGTTGTCGGGGTGGTGACCTATGTCATCTTCAGTTTCCTGGATTTGCAGTATGCGCTGTTACTGGCGGCCGTCACGGGTCTGTCGGTGCTGATCCCCTACGTGGGGGCCGCTCTGGTGACTTTGCCGGTCGCGTTAGTGGGCTATTTTCAATGGGGCTACAGCTACGAGTTGTTATGGGTGATGGTGGCCTACGGCGTCATCCAGGCGCTGGATGGCAACGTGCTCGCGCCGCTGTTGTTCAGTGAGGTGGTAAATCTGCATCCGGTGGCGGTGATTGTCGCGATCTTGTTCTTTGGTGGTCTGTGGGGATTCTGGGGGGTGTTTTTCGCCATTCCGCTGGCCACGGTTATTCACGCGGTCATCCGCGCCTGGCCGCGGCAGGACACGCCGCCAGATGCCGAAGGGGAGTCAACGCCGCTGGCCGCCAGCGGCCGCTAGCGGGCCGGCTCGCTGCCCAGGCTTCGCCCATGTGGCTGTTTGCCTATGGCTCGCTGATGTGGCGCCCGGGGTTCGCCTACCAGCATGCCGAGCCTGCCTGCCTGCCGGGCTGGGTGCGCCGCTTCTGGCAAGGCTCCACAGATCATCGGGGCACTGAGGCGGCGCCGGGACGGGTTGTGACGCTGCTGCCGGACAGCCGGCGTCATTGCATCGGGTTGGCCTATCAAATCCAGACCGAGGGGCTTGCGGCCACGGTCAGCGCGTTGGATTTTCGCGAAAAGGGCGGCTATCGGCGTGAGCACTTGCCCCTGTTGCTGCGCTCCGGTCGGCGGGTGACGGCGCTTGTTTACGTCGCCCGGCCCGATAATCGCAATTACCTGGGGCCGGACTATCTGAACAACATGGCCGACCAGATCATACTGGCCCGCGGGCCCAGCGGCGCAAATCTGGACTACCTGCGGCTTCTAGAACACGCCCTGATGGAAGCGGGCGGCCGGGATCTACACGTTGATGTGCTCATGGCAGCCATCCGCCGCCGGGGTGGGCTGGCGCCGCTCAGTCGGCCGGCCGGGCGCCCGCCCTTCGGGCCCGCATTCGGCGACGCCGCACCATGAGACCCAGGTGCACGAGGAAGCAGCCAAGCAGGAAGACGTGTGGTACCAGCCAGGACCAGTGGCGATTAAATACCGTGGACAAAAGCGCCGAACAACCGACCAGAATGTACACGAAGGGCAGGCTTTCGTAGATCGCCCGGGGTAACCACACGCGGCGCTCGGCGATGTCGCGCAGCTGCTTTCCCAGCTGCCTTGCTGCGCTGCCGGGACTATTGGCTCGCGAGCGTTCCAGTTGAAGGGTAGGGTCTTGAGGCACGGCGAATTGATGCTGGTTGTTGTCGCATCACATTAGCAGCTGTTCTGGCGAGGCGCCGTGAACGTGCTCACGCAAACGTGCACCGACGTGCCCTTATGTCAACCGCGCGGGCAAGACACATTTGGGCAGTTGAAGCAGCGCGACTTAGTGCTCTTTAATCGGCACGATCACGTAACGAAGGGCCGTCTCGCCGATGGTCACATGATCACCGGGTCGCAGGCGCTCTCTTGCGACACGCAGCGCATTGACGTAGACCCCGTTCTTGCTGTTCAAGTCTTCGATGAAGGTTTCGCCGTCTGCGGACACCAGGCGCGCATGCTTGCGGCTGACACAGTGGGTATCGAGTTGGATATCGTTATCACCGGTCCGGCCAATGGTGAGGATATCCTTGGATAGTGGACAGCGGACTTCCTGGTCGCCGCTGACCCAGATCAGCAGCCTGGTCCTGCCGCGGTTGTCCGGGGTTGTGTGGGAGAGGGCTTCCCCACTGCCGAGTGCCGCGGAGCGGAGAGCATCTCTGGCGGGAATGTCCCGGCGGCGCGGGTTTCGCAGCTGTTTGAGTTGCTCATCTTTGTCGCGAATGTGCCGCCGCAGTTCGCCAATCAGCACATCCTGATCCTGACGGCGGGTCTCGCTGGCTACCAGATTCCGGTCCAGTTGAGTTTGGGCCTGGCGCAGCTGTTTAATAAGCCGCCTTTGCTCCAGTAGCTCATCCTCGAGTTCCCGCTGATTCTCCTCGGCGGATTCTGCGGCGGCTTCCAAGGCTTCCCGTTTCCGCTGCAGTCGGGCCAGGGCGTCCGCCAGCTCGGCGCTCGTTTCCAGCTGATCCTCCAGGGAGGCAATGTGCTCCAGATGCTCGGCATGTTGCAGTTCAGCAGCTGCGGTCGCCTCCTGAGCGTTCTCGAGCTCAGCGTGGGCATCGGCGAGCCCCGCTTCGCTGGCGCGCAGCTGTGTCTCACGCTCATCCAAGAGATCCTGGAGCCGGGCGAGCTCGGCGCGGCCCTGAGCCAGGGCAGTCATGTGCTCGGATCGATCTGCTCGCAGCTGCTCCACCTGATTCTCCAGATGTCCGATCACCTGGCTACGGGCGGTCAGTGCTTCGCTGAGCGCAGCATGTTCTGATGCGAGCCGGGTCACCTGCGCTGCCAATATCCGGGTCTCGGCCCGATGCTCTTCCGGCCGTTCCGGCTTAGCGCACGGGACGCTTATGTCATCTGCCTCCCGCGTGCGCGCAGGTGCGATTTCCTCCGCCGCGCGGTGCGAACGGTCCAACTCAGCGCCGAGTCTCAGGACATTCCCATCGCGCTCGCGCCGGTGGCGTTCTGCACCAGAGTGCGTCTGGGTAGCTCGAGCGAGTTCGCGTTGCAGCTTCTCAAGCTGTACCGTGCGTTGCGCCAGTTCGGCCGTAACCTCGATAACTATCTGTTCCGCATCGGAATTTAGATTCTGGCCGGCGTTATCTTCCGGGTGCCCGGAGACTTGGCCAGGCCGGCTCAGTTCCGCCGCGGCGTTCTCAGGCTTGAGCACCGGCGGCCCGCCCGTGGGGATATGGTCCTGGAGGACGTTTTCGTTAGGATTTGGGGGCATTTCAGCTTGTTAATTCTGTTTTTTTTATTCTAGGGGGGCGTCCCGGGGGAGAGTCAACCTTCCCTGGAGTTGACTCTCGGAAGGCCATACCATGGCAGGCCATGGTGAGCGGCATGACCAGCGTGACAGTCGGCGTCTCCGATCTGGAAGGCGCCATCGCGCTGTTTGGCGGGGTGATGGGTCTGCGCGTCGAGGAACGACGTTGGCTCACAGCCGAAGAGCGGGCAGCCTGGCACCTGGAGGTGGGGCGGGTCGAGTTGGTCGAGTTGTCCTGTGCCGGCTATCCCATTGGTCGGCTGCGGCTGTTGAGCTGCACACCCCAGAGCTTGGAACGTGTCCGCGATGATCATGGCGGTGGCGACAGCGGGACGGACATCGGTCCCAAGGCCATCGACTTTTATGTGCCACCACCCATCAGCGAATACGTTGCGGAGCTTGAAAGCAACGGCTGCGTGGCCCGCTCTGTTCCGGTGCGGCACGAAACCGAAGACTACGACAGTGAAGAGCTGGTCCTGTCTGGGCCGGATGGACTGCCCATGCTGATCATGGTGGGCCATCGTCACGATCCCGCTCAGATGCGGCGCTTTCCGCCGGGCACGCGTTATTCGGAGATCGCAACTGTTTCCGTGGTCTGCGGAGACTTGGAGCAAAACCGCAGGTTCTACGGGGAGCTCATGGGGCTGTCGGTTGCCTTTGAGAGCGAGACGCGCCCGGAGTTTGCCGACGACGTCGCCGATCTTACCGGGGTCGCCAAGGGTAGCCGGATCAAGTTCATTGTCTATTTCGACCCGGCGGAACCCAGCGGCAAAATTCTCCTGGTGCATTTTTTCGCTGCCAGCACACGGCGCCTGACGGGCCGGATGTCGCCGGGCAAGCTCGGTGTCGTGTTGTACTCCCATCACTGCCGGGATGTGGATGGGTTGCACGCTCGCATGGCCGATGCGGGTTACGAGATTGTCACTGCGCCGACAACGCTGGCGACCGCAGGCAATGCGCGGCGCGTGCTGCTGGTGCGGGGACCCAACGAAGAGCTATTCGAGTTTCACCAGCCAGCTTAGTTGCAGAGCTCGGCACGACCCGCCCGCCGCCGCAGCCGGTCAGCGTTACCGCCCGTCAGTCTGCGGGTACGGTTCGATCTCGGGCCCAGGCGCGCAGGGCGTGCACCGGTTCGGCCATCACCACGGCGAGGGGCTTGGTTTTGGCGAACTCGGCCAGCAGATGGCGGGTGCCGGCTGGCTGGCGCAAGGCCTGGGCAGCATACAGGGCAGACACGACACCCTGCTCGATCTCTGCGCCTGAAAAATTCTCGGTCGCCGCAACCAGTTGCGGGATATCAAAGCCGCTGGGATCCAGCTGACGCTGGCGCAGATGAATCTGCAGGATGTCGACGCGGTTGGTGGGCGAGGGCAGGTCAACGAAAAAGATCTCATCGAAGCGCCCCTTGCGTACCAGTTCCGGTGGCAAGGCGCCGATCTCGTTGGCCGTGGCAACCACGAACACTCGGTGATCCCGCTCTGCCATCCAGGTGAGAAACGTCCCGAGCACCCGCCGGGAAGTGCCACCATCTTCGTGTCCCGTCGCGATGCCCTTCTCAATCTCATCAATCCACAACACGCAGGGGGACATGACCTCGGCCGTTTGCAGCGAATCCCGCAGGTTGCGTTCTGTCTCGCCGTGGTATTTGTTGTAGAGGCTGGCGAAGTCCAGGCGCAACAGGGGCACTGCGAACAGGCCGGCTGCGGCCTTGGCGGCCAGGCTTTTGCCGCAGCCCTGGACGCCGATCAACAGAATTCCTTTTGGAGGATCCAAGCTGGTGGCCGTCGTCAGAGCAGCCTGGCGTTGTTTCAGCCACACCTTGAGGCTGCGAAAACCGGCAATCGCGGCAAACGGGGTGGTGTCGTATTCGTAGAACAACACACCATTCTTGTTCAGCAACTCGTACTTGGCGCGCATCACGTCGGGTAAGTCGCTGCTAGTGATAGCGCCGTCCTGATACACTGCATTACGTGCCAGCCGCTCCGTATCCGCGGCGGTTAAACCGGCGAGATTCTCCACCAGCAGGTCCAGAGCCTTAGGGTCCACGTCCACCTTCACGCCCGGGTTGTCGTCCCGATAGCCGTCCACGACGCCGGCGACGATAGCCTTGCGGGCCTCGTCGTCGGGCAGCGCCAAATCCAGGCGCGCGCTGTAGCGCTGCAGCTCTGCCGGCAGCTCCAGCTGGTGGCTGATCAGGAACAGGGTCAAGCGCGCACCCTGGGCGGCGATCGCGATGTCTTTCAGCAGCCGGACGTGGACGGGATCGCCCATGTAGGGATGAAAGTCCAGCAGGGCATAGATGCCCGGACCCCCTACGGAACGAATATGTTTGAGGATGTTGGTGGGCTCAGCATTGTGCTGCTGGGCGGTCAGATCCAGATCCAGGCGCTGCAGGCCATCGGTCACGGACCAGCGGAACAGCGGCCGGTAGGTGGCGGCGCCCCGGGCGACCGTCAGGTCCACCAGGAGCTCCAGAAAGCGTGCCTCATCGTGAGTCTCAATGACCACGATGGGCACGTTGGAATTCAATAGCAGCTCAAGATCGTGGCGGTCGGTCATGTTCCGTGCACGCAACGCAGGCCCGCTGCGCCGTAACCCCGCGCGGCGCATGAACCATCAAGATGTGTGGTCAGCTGGTGCCCTGTTCCGAGGAGGCCAGAAAAGTCTTGAGCTGATCGGCCAGGCCCTTACAGGCGGCAGTTTTGGTGCGCGCGATGAAGGGCAGGGGGATCACGATGGCGGGCATGACCGAACGTCCGGTGACGTCGGCGTTGATGGTGCCCGCAGAGGACACTTCTTTCAGGTCCCAGATGGTCGCTTCATATTTGGCGTCGTCTTCCCACCAGGCCAGTCCCAGACAGCCGGCGCCGCCGACGCCGGCCGCGCAGGAGATCCCGCCGCCGCTGGCGACCCGGTCGGTGGAGCCATCCAGCCACACCACATAGCGGACTCCAGACGTGGCGATTCGATCCCAGACGCCGGCGCGGTTAAATAACGCCGGCAGCTCTTCCGTGGTCAGCGGGGCCGTGGAAGGCTCGAACCAGGGGTACAGCATGTCCTCGAACTGGCGGGTGGGATGCACGGCGACGCCGTCGTTGCCGCTGGCCAGGTTATCGCTGATGCACTCGGTAAAGCTGGCCTCGGCCTCGTGGGTGGTGTGATGCTTGCGAGCCAGCACCACCACCTGCTCGCCATCGGCCATCACCACATCAGTTTCCTCGTAGGGCTCCAGCCGCGTTGTCACGCCGCAGCCGGCCAGCCAAAGGGCCGCCAGCAGCAGGCTGGCCGGACCGAGCTTCGCCGCAAGTCGATCAGCTCGGGGACTTGTTTTCGACCGATAAATTGGCTTCATGATGAGTCTCCTCAAGCCATTCTCCCACCGCGGGCTGCTTGGCAAAGCCGGTGACCAGAGTCGCGCCAACCTCTCGCATGGCGCGCACCGCCGCGCGGCGCAGGGAACCTTCGTTGCCCAGCATTCCGGTTTGCGCCTTACCGTAGCCGACGACCGGCCACGCCGCTATCTGGGTGCCGTCGGTGGCACGCAGCGTCAGCCGGTACTGCAGCCAGACTTCCACGAACTTGGATTCGCTACTGCGCGGTACATCGAACTCAAACTTTTCCAGTTCCGGCTGCAGCACCGCGTCCAGCCCGCTCAGGTCAGCCTCGCTCAAAGATGGCGCTGACACAATCCGCGTTTCCCGAAACATGCTGGCGAACAGCGGCTCGAACATGGCAACGTTGGCAGTGCCCAGTTGAATGGTCCATTTAGAGTGCTGGGGTATTTCCTCGTAGTACTCAAAGGTCCGAAGCGCCTCGCTGAAGACGACCCCGACGCGGATGGGCAGCGGTTCCACCAGGGGCCGCGGAAATTCGGCCTCCACCCCTACGGAGGACGCGCAGCCAGCGAGCACGACGGCCGTGGCTGTGCCAAACAGCAAGGGGCGCCAGGGGGTTCTCGGGCTAAGCGTCATGGACTGCGGTCATCAGCGCGGTTTTGACTACTATCGTAACGGATCGGGATACGGCAGTGCCACGGCTGCCCTAATCTTGGGGTCCGGACAAGTGCTGGTTTGAACATAAGACAGCTCCCGGCAGCGATAATTCCAGGCCCAGCGCTCCTCCCGGTGCTCCATGGGGCCGGGCCAGTCGGCTCGCAGCAGCCTGGCCACAGCGCGGCCTTGCGGCACCTTGCCGTCGGGCCAACACCGGGCACACGGGAAGACTTCGTCCCACGACCCATTTTCGATGCCGCTTAGAACGGGCAGTTTGGTCAGGGCGCTCCTCGGCGCCGGATCGACGCTCCGCAGCTTCGTGCTGCACATGGCACAACTGGCCCGGGCAGATCGTAAAGTGGGGCAAGTCGGGCCGGGGACACGACCGGCAGCGGCCGGTTTCCAGCACTGCGAGCAGATCGCCCCGGGGGCTTGGGGCGACGGGGCAGGCCGGAACCTTTTTCGGTAACATTTCCGGCTGCAGGAGGCCAGCTAGACCCTGGCCATGTGGAGAACTCATGACCGACTACCGCGCACCGACCGCCGACATGCAGTTTGTGGTGGAACAACTGGCGGGGCTGGATCGGGTCGCGAGCCTTGAAGCCTTCGACATGGTCAGCGCCGATCTGGTGGAAACGGTTTTTGAGGAAGCAGCCCGTCTCGCCGGCGAAGTGCTCGATCCCCTGTATCGCACCGCCGATCAGGAGGGCACACCGGTGGTCGACGGTGAGGTTCGCATCCCGCCAGCCGTCACGGCAGCTTATCGGCAATTTGCTGAGGGTGGCTGGCCGGGTCTGCCCTGTGATCCCCAGTTCGATGGTCAGGGCTTACCCCACGTGGTGGCCACACCCGTGATGGAAATGTGGAAGACGGCCAATCTGGCGTTCTCGCTCTGTCCGATGTTGACCCACGCTGCTATCGAGGCGCTGGCAGCCCACGGCAGCGAAGCCCTGAAAGCGACCTATCTGGCCAAGATGGTTACCGGGGAGTGGACCGGCACGATGAACCTGACCGAACCTCAGGCAGGCTCCGACCTGGCTGCCGTGCGGGCCCGCGCGGAGCCGGCAGGTGACCATTACCTGCTGACCGGCCGGAAGATCTTCATTACCTGGGGCGATCACGATATGACCGACAATATCGTGCACCTGGTGCTGGCCCGGCTACCCGATGCCCCGCCGGGCGTGCGGGGTATTTCACTGTTTCTGGTCCCCAAATACCTGGTCAACCCCGACGGCTCCCTGGGCGGGCGCAACGACGTGGCGACGGTTTCCGTGGAGCACAAGCTGGGCATTCATGGCAGCCCCACATGTGTGCTCAGCTATGGCGACAACGGCGGCGCCGTAGGCTATCTGGTCGGCGGGGAAAATCAGGGCCTGGCCTGTATGTTCACCATGATGAACCATGCCCGCCTGGCGGTGGGCGTAGAGGGGATCGCCGTTGGAGAGCGGGCCTACCAGTGGGCACTGGATTACGCCCGCGGTCGCGTTCAGGGCCAGGCACCCGGTGCCGAGCCGGGTGCCGCCATCGTGCATCACCCGGACGTTCGGCGCATGCTCATGACCATGAAAGCTTACGTGGAGGCCACGCGCGCCCTGGCCTACGTGGCCGCCGCCGAGATCGATATCGAACACCACGGCCGCTCCGCCGCGGAACGAGCCGCCGCCGCGACCCGGGTCGGGGTGCTGACACCCATCGTCAAGGGTTGGTGCACTGAGATCGGCCAGGAATTGGCGTCCCTGGGTATACAGGTATTTGGCGGCATGGGTTACGTCGAGGAAACGGGCGTGGCGCAGATCCTCCGGGATGCCCGTATCACCACCATCTACGAGGGAACGACGGGCATTCAGGGCAACGATCTGATCGGCCGCAAGCTGATCCGTGACGGCGGTCAGGGCGTTATGGCGCTGGTGACGGATATCCGGGCGGTGGTGACCGAGCTGGCGGCGGCAGGTGAGCAGTTTTTAGTCCTGCACAGCGGACTTGCGGCGGGCGTGGACGCGGTGGAGCAGGCCGTCGGCCATGTGCTTGCCACCCACCAGGACGATCCTCGGGTGCCGGGGGCGGCGGCGGTAAATCTGCTGCTGCTCATGGGTACGGTGTGCGGGGGCTGGCAGATGGCGCGGGCCGCACTAGCCGCCCGGGACCAGCTGGATGCCGGCGCGCCCAACGGGGATTTCTTGCGCGCCAAACAGCTCACGGCACGGTTTTACGCGGAGCACATCATGCCGCGGGCCCAAGGCTATCTGGGCGCCATTCTGGCGGGCCCGGAGAGTCTGATGGCGCTGTCGGAGGACCAGCTCTAGCCCGGCGCGGCCTGGACGGTGCCGGTGACGACAACCACCAGCAGTCTCGAGGTCTGCTTCGAGCGATTGACCCAGGTGTGATCGTTGCCACCCTGCACCAGGCAATCGCCAGGACCCAGGATGAGTTCGCGATCCGGCAGCACCAGCACCACCTCCCCGAACAGCACGGCGATGTAGTCGACGGTTGCGTTGCGGTGCATCGGGATGTCCTCAATGCTGCTGCCGGCAGGGATGTCGGACAGGTAGAAACTGGTGCCGATGAAGCCCTCGTCGTAGGCTCGGCCTGCCGATAACGTCGCGTCCGTCTCCAAGGGGAGGGGCGCGGGAACCCGGGGCGTCTCCCACAGCCGGGTGATGGTGCTGCCGTTGAGCTGGAAGGCCACCGGCGGTGCGCCGTCGGCCAGTACCTGGACGGGTCCCTCACCATCTTGAGTGGTGACGACGCGGCGGATGCTGGGTGGCCCTGCCTCGCTGCGGGCAGCCCCCACCCAGGTAGCCGGCGCAGCAGCCAGCAGGGCGCGCCGGCTGACACGAAAGTCTCGTGAGTTGTTCATCAGGCAAGTCTCGTTGGTTAGGGCGACAGGCCTATCATCAGCCCCCAGGGCGGCTGGTCGGCAGGCGGCCGGGCGCTGGCCCTGAGGCTGCGGAAAACGCCCGCGCGCCCGCCCGTTTTCAAGGATGTCTTTCTACTAATAATATCAATGATAACAGTTAGGTTATCAGTTTAATCTCAAGCCATTTCTTGCTTAAGCTTCGGCGCGGCGCGGATACCGCTCACGAGTTGACTCCGGGTCGATGACCAGCATCTCCACCCGGTCCCGGCCGGAGTTCTTCGCCCGGTAGCAGGCTCGATCGGCCGTTTCCAAAAGGCGGCTCGGCGTGAGTTCCGGGCCCCAGCCAAAGGCTGCGCCGACGCTGGCGCCGACGCGATGCACGCTGCCGTCGCGATCCACCTCACATTCGCTCACCGCGCGGCGAATCTGTTCTGCCAGGCTGCGGGTCTCGCCGGGGTCGGCCGGGTGCATCAGCAGGGCAAACTCGTCCCCACCCAGCCGGGCGGCTACACCGGTTTCGCGGCACGCGTGCTGCAACTGGATGCCGATCCGGCGCAACAACTCATCACCCACCAGATGCCCCGCCGTGTCGTTGACCTGCTTAAAGGCATCCAGATCGACGAAGATGAGGCCGCAACCGACACCGCCCTGGCGCGCTGCCGCAACCACGGCATCCAGATGGCTGCGAAAAGCGCCGTGGTTCAGAAGGTTGACCAGGCTGTCGTGGGTGGCGCGGTGATGCAGCAGCTCGTTTTCCGTGCGTAATTCCAGCAGCGCGTTGAGAGCGTGATGACTGCGCAGGGAGATAACAAGCAAAGCCAGCACGAAAATACTCGTCATGGCCGCGATCAACCTGAATTCGGTCTCGGGGTGGGCAAGCAGCTGGACGATGAAGGGCACCATGGTTGGTAAGGCGAAGGCTAAGAATGCGGCAGGTGCCATGATGTATACGGCTACCGCGCCAGCACACAGACCAGCCAGGCAAAAGGCCATGAACGTCGCGTGGCTGACCGTTTGCTGAGGAAAGACGACCGCGCCGGCGACGCCCCAGAGCACTCCCGAGAACCCGACACCAATCAGCAGCCAGCGGTACCACCATCTTGGGCTGCGCAGCTGGGGCGCGAAGCGGTAGCCCAGGAGCAGGCCACCGCGGGCGCTGCTGACCAGGATACCCGACATGAGCCACAGCAGCAGGGGGTCATGGGGCAGCACAGGCCAGTGCATGATCACCAGCAGCAGTGCGATCGCCATGCTGACCCCGATCGACACGGGCCCTGCTCGATACAACAGGCGGGTCTGTTCCTCGGCCCACCAGACTCGGTCTTGTTGTTGTTCTGTTGGCACCTGCCCCGCCTTCCCCAGGCGAGGACTGATTATGCGTGAGCGACTGCGAAACCGCTAGCTACCCGGGGTGGGGCACAAGCCAGACGCGTCAGCAAAACTCACAACCCAAAGGCGTGGGCCTGACGGGATGCTGGTCGGCCGGTCCCCGGTTTGCTGGCGGTGGTTTTTCGGGGGTGGCGGAACATTGGGTTGGAAAACTCGTTACCCACCGCAACGCCGATTGCGGCTGCCGCTCGCTGCGATCGCCGCTTACTGCGTCGCTGGTGGGCCCTCGGCGAGGGTTCGACGCCGGACCAGTCGGTTCAGTTCGCTGCTGGCGGAGCCCCACAACAGGTTGCCATCCTCATCCACCCAGCGGCCTCGAAAAGCGAACTCACTGGCGCGGATCTCGACCCGGTCGTCGGCAATCATGGGCTTGCCGGTACCCTCATTGAACATTCTGCAGGTGCCATAAGGCATATCACCGGCGACCACATCACCCCGCGGGTTCGGCTGGAGCAAAAAATCGCAGCCCGCATCGAAGGTCACGTCGTCGCGGCCGAGGTCGGCAAGGACTTCCGGACGCTGGTGGGCGTTGTGGAACAGTTGGGGGTTTTTGAAGGACAGTTCCCGTTGCCTGACCATTGCCAGGTCCGTATCAATAAAGAATTGCAACAGGCCCAGGCGAGTGATCCAGTCCGGGTCCAGGGACCCATCGGTCGAGCTTTGTTGAAAGACAAGATGACCTTGCAGACCGGGCACCGACACCGGGGCGAAAAGCTGGTGCATCATCCGATGCTGTTCATCATCGGGCAGGTTGGCAGCAAAGTCGGCGTCGGCCTGGGCCCGGTTATCGTAATAGCCGTGCACCCACTCCCGGATGAGTGCCATGGCGTGCTCCGGGCTGGCTTGGTTGGTTTCGCCCGCGGCTGTCGCGGTGGCCGAGACGGCAAGGCAATTCAGCGAGATAGCTGTTAGTAAAACCTTTATAAAACAGTTCATAAGAAATAAAAGCTAAGGTGGATTATCATTCCTGTTCGGCCTTGAGCTCAACTTGGTTGCCTTCCGGATCGGTGACGTAAACGGACGGACCGCGTCCCTGGGCCCCGTAGCGTGACCGCGGTTCCTGCCAGTCCAGGCCTTGTTGTTGCAGGTGCTTCGCCACGGTTACCCAGTCAGGTGCCGCGATCCGCAGACAGAAGTGGGCCATATTGGGTCGCTTGGGATGGGGGGGCTGATTCCCTCCCAGAGTTGACCCGACAGGCACGAGATCGATGAGCGCGTCGGGCCCGGCGCGCAGCTGATAGAGCTGGTGAGTGTCATCAACCCGGTGGAGATGGCAACCGAGTACCGTCTCGTAGAAGTGCAGCGTTTCCTGCAACCGGGCGCAGCGCAGCACGATGTGGTCTATGCCCGCCGGGCGGATGGGTGGCTTGGGATGGTTGGTCATGTCCATGCGCGGCGACCGCTATTAATGGTCCCCATGAAGGGCCTGGTCGAGGTACTCTACGCCTTTTAGCCTCGGAGGCGCAGCCATGTCCCGCCCGGCCAACCACTCAATGGGCCCGCACACCGACAGTCCGGCCATCTTCAACCTGAGTCGGCGGGCCTTTCTCGGTGGTGCTGCTTCCACGGCCGGCGTACTGGTTCTGGGTGTGGGCCCGACCGGCTGCGCTGCGCCTGAGCACAGCTATCCGGACGGCGATTTCGGCGTGTATCTGCGCATTGCGGGCACCGGCGAGGTCCATGTGACCCTGCCGTCGGCCGAGATGGGGCAAGGCGTCTATGACGGTCTGCCGCGAATCCTGGCGGACGAGTTGGGTGCGGATTGGTCCCGGATTCAGGTGCATCTGACCTACGCGGACACGCGTTTCACGGGTGCCAACGACCGGCAGCGCACGGCGGCATCTGACGCGGTGCGCTCGTACTTCGACATCCTGCGGCGACTGGGTGCTGCGGCGCGGGAGATGCTTGTTCAGGCCGCCGCCGACAGCTGGGCGGTACCGGGCGCTGAATGTCAGGTGGCGGACGGGGTGGTGACACACTCAGCCAGCGGCCGCAGCGCCGGCTTCGGTGAGCTGGCGGGGGCTGCTGCGGCTTTGACGCCGCCAGCCGAGCCCCCTCTGAAGCCGGCCAGCGAATATCGTCTGATCGGTCAGGAGTTGCCGCGTAAGGACACGCCGGACAAAGTGTCTGGCCGCACCACATTCGGCATTGACTTCACGGCGCCCGGGATGCTGTATGCGGCGCTGCGAATGCCCAACACCTTGAAAGCGTCTATCACCCGGCTTGACGCTGATGCGCAGCTGGGCGAGCCGGGAATTGTTGCGGTGACGCCCGTGGAGGGGGGTGTCGCGGTGATCGCAGACTCCTTCTGGGCCGCAAAGACGGCGGCCGAAGCGCTTGATGTGGAGTTTGACGAAGGCGCGCTGGCGGGTCTGGATACGGACGTTATCAGCGCGGGTTTCGTGGCGGCTCTTGACGATGACGCGGGCGCCATGCCGTGGCCTGCCTTTGATCGCAGCGTGACCCCGCCCAAGCCGGTGCCACCGGACCGGGACGCGGTGGAAGCGGCCCTGGCGGCCAGTGCCCGCCAGCTGGACCTGCAATACGAAGTGCCCTATCTGGCCCACATGACCCTGGAGCCCATGTGCGCCACGGCGCTGATCGAGGAGGGGCAGTGCACGGTCTGGGCCCCCACCCAGCACATGGACAATGGTCACAAGGCCATTGCGGAAATCGCAAAGCTGCCGTTAGAGCAGGTGCGGTTGAACACCACCTTTATTGGCGGTGGTTTCGGCCGCAAGTGGGAGCTCGACTTCCTTCGCCAGGCCACCCAGGCGGCCATGGCCGTGCCGGGACGGCCGGTCAAGCTCATCTGGACCCGCGAGCAGGACGCGACTCACGACCATTATCGGCCCGCGTGTGTTGCGCGCCACCGGGTCGGGCTGGACGCGGAAGGCCAGATCACCGCGGCGGTCAGTCGGTTGGTGGGGCAGTCTATTTATCAGCAGCACGATCGCACCCTGCCGGGCTTTCCGGATCCCACCCTGATGAGCGGGCTGATTCCCCGGGACTACGCCATACCGGCACGACTGATGGATTACGTTCAGCAGGATCTGGTCGTGCCCGTGGGCTATTGGCGCTCGGTGAGCTCATCCCAGAACGGCTTTTTCAGTGAATGCATGGTGGACGAATGTGCTCACGCGGCGAGCGCCGATCCCATCGACTATCGGCTTAACCTGCTGGCCCGCAGCCCGCGAGGCCGGGCTGTCCTGGAGGTGGCTCGTGAGCGTGCCGGTTGGGACCAGGACCGCGAGCCTGGTCACGGCATGGGCGTTGCGTTTCTCTCGGGGTTTGGCTACAGCGCCCAGATCATCGAGGTCCATAGCGATGGCGACACGCTGAGCATCGACCGGGTTCTGTGCGTGTTCGACTGCGGCGTGCAGATTGACCCGGGGCTGATTCGCGCCCAGATCGAAGGCGGCATCGTTTTCGGCTTGAGCGCGGCCTTGTATGGCCAGGCCACGATAAAGGACGGGCGAGTCCAGGAGCAGAATTACAACTCTCAGCGGTTGCTGACCATGCGCGAGACGCCACCTATCGAGGTGATTCTGGTGCATAACGAGGGCAGGCCGTTCGGTGTCGGGGAGGCGGGGGTACCCGGCGTTGCACCGGCCCTCACCAATGCGATCTTCGCGGCGACTGGCCAACGCATCCGGCGCCTCCCCATCCTGGCTCACGGTCTGCGTTTGGCCTGAGTTGGCGATCGGGGCGCGGTCGGGAGCGTGGTTGACGTGGCTGAAGGTGAGTGGGCCTCTACCAGCGCAGCGTGCTTATCGGGCGGTCAATGTGCGCCCTTCGCGCCGCGCGCCAACGGTATTCTCATGTTGATCGCTGAACGGCTCAACTTCCTGACCTGCAACCAGCAGAGTGGCGAATACGGGGCGGCGCCTAACGTCCCGCGCGCGGGGCTGAACCGCCGCCGGCCGCCCGGCGCCGTCGCCAAGGGCGAATTGTGGTGCCGGTCGGGACCGCCCAGCTGCCGGTTCGTGTCCGAGGAAGCTTGCAGGATCGCAGCAGCGTTGGCGGCCACGCCTTAGCGTCATGGCCGTTTCCAAGGGCTCATTGCCGGATTTCGTGCTGACCCTGTCCTGCCCGGATCGCCGCGGCATCGCTCATGGCGTGACGGGCGCGCTTCTTCGTGGCGAATGTAACATCCTGGATAGCGCCCAGTTTGGTGACCCGGATACCGGACTGTTTTTCATGCGCGTGCACTTTGCCGCGGAAGGCGCGGCACATGATCTGGATGCCCTTCGGGCGTGTTTTGCGGGGGTCGCCACCGAGTTCGAGATGGACTGGAATCTATGGGATTGCGCTGTCCGCCCCCGAGTGTTGATTCTGGTGTCGCGCTTTGATCATTGTCTGAATGATCTGCTCTATCGTTATCGCACCGGCGAATTGAATATCGAGATACCTGCTGTGGTATCCAATCATCGCGATGTCTATCAAATGGTGGCCGCGCACAATATCCCGTTCCATCATTTGCCCATGGATGCCGCCAGTAAGCCGACTCAGGAGGCCTCGTTACGTGCGCTGATCGACGCGGAGTCCGTCGATTTCGTGGTGTTGGCGCGCTATATGCAGATTCTTTCTGAGTCCTTTTGCGCAGCGCTGCCGGGCCGCATGATTAACATTCACCATTCCTTTCTGCCTGGCTTCAAGGGCGCCAAGCCTTACCACCAGGCCTACGCCCGCGGCGTCAAGCTCATCGGGGCCACCGCCCATTACGTCACGCCCGAACTGGATGAGGGTCCGATCATTGAGCAGGACGTGGAGCGGGTGGACCACGGTATGTCACCCCAGGCACTCACCGCTGTCGGGCGCGACCTCGAGCAAGTGGTGTTGGCACGCGCCGTGCGCTACCAGGCGGAACGCCGTGTTCTGTTGAACCGGGATAAGACGGTGGTATTTCGCTAGCCCGAAGCGGTAGCCTCAAACCAGCCTTCTTCCTCCAGTGTTGCCCAGATCTTTTGCAGCACGGCGCCGCCCGCCGCGAGCACCTGTTGGGCGTCGGCGATGCGCAGGGCGCCGTTGGCAACCTGCAGGACGCCGTCGGTCATCACGTATTTGACGGCAGTACCGCCCGCGTAGAGGAGATTGTTCAGGGGTTCGGGCGGCAAGGCACCGCCGCCGGTCAGGAAGCCGCTGACGTCGATCGCGATCCAGTCCGCCTTGGCGCCGCGTTGCAGCCGCCCGAGGTCCTGTCGTCCCAGGCCATCTGCCGGGACATGGGTGGCGCCGGCGAGAGCATCGGCAATAGTGGGCAAGCGCACCGGGGGAGACTCGCCCCGGCGCAGGTAATAACGCGCCTGGCCGATGAGCACGGCCAGCTTCAGGTTCTCCAGATAGTCGTTGGAGTGGGTGTCGATGCCGATGTTTACCGCCATGTCCTGGGCCAGAGCTTCCGGGTAGGGCATGGAGGCCCCGCCGGCGCCGCCGGCCGAGGGGCAGTGGGCGAATACGGCGCCGTGGCGCTTGAGAATCGGGGGATCCACGGCCCAGTCCAGGCCCGTCATATGGGCGCCGAAGAACGGTCCGGCGAAGAAGTCGTGTTTCTCGCACCATTGGGTGGGCGTCACGCCCCATAGTCGCCGCACCGTGTCGGTCTCGCGGCTTGATTGGGAGAGGTGGATGTGGATGCCGTTACCCAGCTCCTTGGCGGCTTCACTGATTGCCGCCATGGTGGTCTCGGTGTGGGTGTCGCAGGCATGGGGAGACATCATGGTGCGAATGCGATCGTCGGCGGCGTTGTTATGGCGTCTGCCAAAGGCCAGGTTGTCTTCAATTTCAACAAGCGTGTCCGCTTCCGATTCGAATAACGCCTCGTCGTTCTGGCGATACCAGATCGGGGCCAGGCGGGTGGTGTTGGGGATCATGGCGCCCACGTAGCCGCGCACGCCCCAGTCGCCGGCGACGCGCACATAGGATTCCGCCTGACCCAGCGTGAGGCTCATTTCCACCTGGGTGGTGCAACCGCTCAGCAGCAGTTCAGCCAGATTGAATGCGGTCAGAGCGTCCAGATCCTCATCGCTGAGCGCGGCCGCGACCTGGATGGGGCGCGTGTAGGCCCGGCCTGACTCAATGATGCCGCGGGTCGGCGTGCCCGTGGCGACATGGGTGTGGCCGCTGATGAACCCGGGCAGCACCAGGTGGTTGGGGAGGCGCAGCCGGCGCGCAGCCGCTGGCAGCCGGCGCGGATTGACCGCCGCGATCCGATCGTCCTCGATAAGCAGGGTGACATCTCTTGCCAGCCGCGCCTCACCCCGGTCCCAGATCAGCGCCACGCCCGCTTCCACGAGCAGCGGCCCAAGGTCGGCCTGGGCCAGAGTTGGGCTAGAACGCGTGGCAGCGGCCGCCAGCAGCGTACCGGCGCTGCCGGCGAGGAATCCGCGTCGAGAGAGGGCATCATCCTGCATGGGTAAACCACCTTATCATCCGGTGGCCCTTTGCTGAAGCGTCCAAGCGGTTGCGGCCAGCCGGGCCTTTCGGAGGCTCAGGCGAAGGTCGCCGCTGCGCCGAATTGGGTGTCATCCAGGGCGAAGCTGAGCCCTGCATTGGCTTCCAGCCGGGCAAGCAACCGTTCGCCCATGGCGGCAGCGGGCGTCCAGAAGCCGCCTGGCCGGTCAACGCTGTCACAGGCCAGGCACACCGCCGCCTCCCCGACCATGCGCGAGGTGCTGCCGTAGCCCGGGTCCCGTTCGCCGATGATCCGGCCCCGCAGCATACGGGGCGAGTCCTTCTGCCCATGGCCGATCAGGATGATGTTGAAGAAACCGCTGGCCTGTTGCTCCGGCGTCGGGCCGGTCCCGGCCGGCGGCAGGACAAAGCGGCGCAGGAAGCGGCGGCTTGGCTCGTAGCGGGTTCCGATCAGCACCGCGCCGAGACCTGCGGTGAGTAGCATCGCTTTCACCCAACCGGTTGCCCCGCGTCCGGTCACTACCGCTTCTCCGTAGCGAAATTCGCGCCCATAGGCATAGTTCAGCAGCGCGTTCGTTCGCCGCACGATCTTTTCGTTGACCGCCGCCATGACGAATGGCGCGATCCAGGTCCCGGTGTCTGGATCGTAACGGGGTCCCGTCACACCGCCGCCATCGGGGCCGCGCTGCTGATCCGGCGGATTCAGGCTGTAGGGGTGACGCAGGGCCCGGGCAGCAGCAGGATCGCGGCGGGCCTCGTCGATCACCTGCAACAGACTGGCAATCGTGCCGCCGCTGGCTCCGCCGCGGGCAGCCCGCAGCCGATACTTGATTTCGGCACAGCCTTGACCGGTGGCCGCCCGCATGGCGCTGTGCATGAACAGCACACCCAGCTCCGATGGAATCGAATCAAAGCCGCAGCTGTTCACGATGCGCGCGCCGCTGGCCTGGGCCGTATGCTCATGGGCATCCATCATGCGCCGAATCCACTGCACCTCGCCGGTAATGTCGCAGTAATCTGTCCCGCTGGCTGCGCAGGCGGCCACCAGTTCGGAGCCCAAGCGCGCGAATGGGCCGACCGTGGAACACACGACGGCGCACTGGCGGCAGATGGTATCCAGCGTCGCTGAGTCTGCGCTGTCACCAATCAGGATGGGAAGCTTCTCCGCGCCGGCCCCGAGCTCGGTGCGCAGTGCCTCCAGTTTGGCCCGGTTCCGGCCGGCGATCGCCCAGCGCAGCGGCCCGCCGATGCCGTACTGCTCTGCGAGATACTGGCACACCAGCCGGCCTGTGAACCCCGAAGCGCCCCAGACGACGACCTGATAGGGCGGCACCGCCTTGCGGCTAGTGATAGCGGCCCCTGATGCGATCAGGTGCTGCGAGCAAGGCGGCGCAATTCCTTGAATACCCCGTTGATCAGCTCATCCCGCGCGGCGCGGACGGCTGCTGCGCGCGTCTCGTCGGGGGCATAGTTTTCCACCGCGTCGGCAGCGAGCACGCCGGTTTCCCGCAGCACGTCTTCCAGCGCCATCCGTCGCTCCCGTTCGACCCATAGCTCGGCGGTGACTTCCATCACCATGCGCAGCAACGCATCGGTCACGGGATCTTTGAGGAGCACCGGGTCCGCGCCGGCCAGGGGCTCGCCGCCCTCGGGCGTCTGTTGGTGATACGGATCGCTCACCGCTCAGCCCGCGCGGTCCGCCCACCAGGTGTTCATGAACCCGTAGCCGTCGGGAATCACGCGGCGAATTTTCAGGCCAGCGCTCTCCAGCATCCCGCTGAAGTCGCAGTGACAGAATTCCTGGGCGTAGGCCTCGCCGTTGAAGCGGGAATCAAAATCGCGATGGTAAAGCTGCAGCGGGGTGGAATGCGTCGTGTCGACGAAGTCGTGGACCACGAACACCCCGCCGGGACGCAGGATACGGGCGGTTTCTGCCACCACTTCGCGGGCAATGCGGGTTGGGATTTCGTGGAACAGAATCATGGCGTAGACCAGGTCGAAATGGTCGTCGGGGAAGCGCGTGTCCTCGGCCAGACGCTGAGCGAAGTTCACATCACTGCCCAGCAGTACCGCGCGCCGATGGGCGTAGCGGACCATGGGCGCCGAGTGGTCGATGCCCCACACCTGGGCATCGGGAAATTTGTCCTTCAGCACAGTGGTGCTCTGGCCGATAGAACAGGCCACGTCCAGCACGCGGTGGACCTGGCCGTCTTCGGGCAGCGGCGTCGCCGCGGCTGCGCCCTTGTGTACCCGCTCGTTGTCGTTCAAGCCGCGGAAGAACACCTTGGTGCCGTAATGATAGTAGTGTCCGGCCAGGGGGTCCTTGTGATAACCGCCCGGCTGCAGATGGAAGTGCACATTGGCATAGGCGGGCGTTTGCAGGTCCGGATCCAGAATCAGCTGTCCCGGTCCGCGGGCGTCGAACGCAGCCAGGTCTGCTTCCAACTCGGCCCGGTTCACGTCGAAGGTTTTCTGAATGCGGCGCCACTGCATCTCCTGTTCGCTGCGCAACATGCGGTTGCGCACCGGGCCTGCCTGAGTCTCCTCCATGAATGCGGTGATGCTGGCAAGATCCCCGAAAGGCTGGCCGCGGCGTTCGCTTTCCTGAGCGAACATCCGGTCCAGGTCGCGGTCCAGCCCGCGCTCCTCATTCAGCACGAACTCCCGCAGGCCTTCGAGAAAACTGAGATAACTGGCGTCAGCCCGGCTGGTGGGCTGTGGGATCAGGGACGCTTCTGCAGCGGACATGGCGAGGTTACTCCCGGCAAGTTGGCTCTGGCGCCTCAAGCCTGAGCAACAGGACGCACGCCGTCAAGTTGGTTTGGCGGCGCAACCCTCGCTCAGGTCGAAGATCTTGCCGGGGTTGAGAATACCCTTGGGGTCCAGGGTTTGCTTCAAAAGGCGCATCAGTGCCAGCTCCGCCGGGCTGCGAGCCAGGTGCAGATAGGCCTTTTTTTCCAATCCGATCCCGTGCTCTGCCGAGACCGAACCACCGATCCGCTGCAGAGGACGGTAAACCAGGTCTTCCACCTCTGAACGGGCATCCGGGTCCGCGGCGCCGGGGTGGATAGCCACGTGCAGGTTGCCGTCGCCCAGATGGCCGAACACGAACAGGCGATGGGCTGGCCAACGGGCGGCGAGCTCATCGGCGAGCGTATCCACATAGCCCTGCATGTGCTTGATGCCCAGGCTCACGTCGAACAGGAACAGGGGCTTGAAGTTGAGCAGTTGCTCGACGTCGTCCCGGATGGCCCACATGGCATCCCGCTCCGCCTGGGACTTGCCGATGGCAGCGTCGGCGATGAGCCCTTTTTCTAAAGCCTGGGTCAGGGCGGCCTCGAAGCGCTGAGCGTCGGATTCCGGCTCGCCGCCGAGGGCCTCCACCAGCACGCAATAGGGATGCTCGGCACTCACCGGCGGCACCGACCGGGCAGGTGGCGAGGTGACCAGCCGGTAATAGTCCTGCCATAGCACCTCGAAGGCGCTCAGAGTGCCACCCAGGCTGCGGTCCATGTGGTCGAGAAAGTCGGTGACATGGGCGAACGTGTCCAGGGCGGCCCAGGCGGTGTCCTGGCTCGACGGCTGCTGGCGCAGCCGCAGCACCAGGCGCGTGATCACGCCCAGCGTGCCTTCGCTGCCGATGAACAGCTGTTTGAGATCGTAGCCGGCGTTGTTCTTGACCATGCTGTTCATGGACGAGACGATGGTGCCGTTCGCCAATACCGCCTCCAGCCCCAGCACCATATCCCGCGTCATGCCATAGCGGATCACCCGGTTGCCCCCCGCGTTGGTGGCCGCGTTGCCGCCAACGGTGGCCGAGCCCCGGGCGCCCAGGTCCAGTGGGAACATCAGTCCATGCTCTGCCGCGGCGTCCTGGACCGTTTGCAGCGGCACCCCCGCTTGCACGGTCATGGTGCGCCCTACGGGATCAACAGACTCAATCTGATTCAGCCGTTCCAGGGACAACACCACCTCGTTGTGCTCGGCCCAGGCACCGTCCACCAGGCCGGTCAGGCCACCGTGGGCCACGACGGGCTGGCCGTGAGCGTGGCAGACGGCTAGCGCGGCGGCCACGTCAGCCGCGCTCCGTGGACGCACCAGCACCTGGGCCGCTACGTTGCGCGGCGTCCCCCACGCCGCTGCGCTGCGCATGCTGACGTCGCTACCCGTCAGGACAGAGTCGGCACCCACGGCTTGGCGCAGCGCTGCGATGATGGCCTCCATGGGTGCATCATACCGAGCGACTGACGCGCTGGCCTCCTGACAGGTTGCCCGGGCCGCCGCGGCGCTGAGACCGCAGCGTCGGGGTGCGTGGCGGCGCCCGACTGACGGCGGGTAGCATCGTGAACGGATGGGTCGCTTACAGCCTTGCGGATTGCTCTGGAAGCCCGCTAAAGGGCGTCGCGAATTCGCTGATAGCCGCGCTTGAGTTCTTTGCCCAGCGATAGCAGCGCATCACCGACCTCACCCGCGGATTCGCCGACCGCATCCTCCACGGGTTTCGCGCGGGCGCGGAAATGTTCCCATTTTTCCTCCAGCTCTTCCCACTCGTCCCGGGCTTCAGCCTTTGCCAGGCTGATCTGCACGCGCAGCTCATCCCGCGTCTGGCGCAGCTCCGCCGCCAACTCCTGGAGATTTTCCTTGATGTCGTTCATTGCACAGTTCCCGATGCTTGGGTGCCTTGCGGCGACCGCCTATGATGATGAGGGCAATATTCAGAGTAGTTGCGGAGCGCCGAAGATGCTATCCGGGGAGTTACCTAGACGATGGCAAGCCAGTCCGGCCGCGGGGGCCGGGCGGTTTCTCTACGCGCCCTGGGTGGATGCCGAGGATCGCACGGTGCTGGACTTCAACCAGGTTTACAATCCGCCCTGCGCCTTCAACGACTTCGCAACCTGCCCGGTTGCGCCACTGAGGAACCGCTTGCCGATCGCCGTGGAGGCGGGCGAGAAGTACAGCGCGGCGCTTCACGTGGCGGGCAGGTGAACGGGCGCGGTGCGTCCCTGTGCGCAGAACCGTGCGACTATCGTGCTTGAGTAGCCTGGAGAGCAACTGTGAGTGAAAAAGACCGTCCTGATAAGTCGCGCGGTGAATTCACGCGGCGGGAGTTTGTCGCTTCGGGTGCGGCGCTGGCTGCGCTGACCGGGGATCACGCGGTAGCCCTGGAGCGCCCGCCGCGGCCCGCCGCGCAGGGGTTGCCCCCCGCGGGGGCGGGCTTTCCCTACGAGACGCTGCGCGATTGGGTCGGCGCTTTGGAGCAGCGTGGCCTGCTGCTGCGGTTCGGCGACGTGGACCAGGACGCCTACGAGGGCACGGCCATCATGTACCGCGTGATCGACACGTATGGTCACTACGACGCGCCGGCGGTGTTGTTCGAACGGCTGAAAATCGACGGTCGTTGGATCGAGGGACCCCTTATTGCCAATGACCAGGGCCACTGGGACACGGAAGCTCTGGTCTTTGGACTCGACCCCGTGCCGCGCGACGGTCGGGCGACCTATCGCAAGGCCATGGCCCATCTTTCCGGGCTGCTGGAGCAAGGGCGGGGTAGCTGGCCCATGCTGGATCCGGTGGAAGTGCCCCGGGAACAGGCGCTGTGCAAACAGGTGGTTCTGCGGGGCGATGAGATCGACCTGACCCGCTACGCTTTTATTCAGACCAACCCGGCCGATGCAGGACGCTACATCAACACCGGCTCCGTCTTTACGGCGGATAGCGAGCTGGGGATGAACTATGGCACTTACCGCTGCCAGTTGAAGGGTCCCCGCAAGATCGGCGTCAATCCCGAGCCTAATCAGACCGGCCACCGGATGCTGATGGCCATGCGCGAGCGGGGCGACAAGGTCGCCAAGGTCTCGATCGCGCTTGGTCAGGACCCCATCGTGTGGGTGATCTCTGGTTCCACCATGACCTCAAGCCGCAGCGGTCCGATAGACGAGCTGGCCCTGGCGGGCGGGTTGCGCGGCAAGCCGCTGGAGGTGGTGCGCTGCGAGACCAATGACATCCTGGTGCCGGCCCACGTGGAGATGGTCATCGAGGGTGAGGTGCCTTTGGATCAGCCCATGGAGCCGGAAGGTCCGTTCGGCGAGATGTACGGTTATCTGGGCCTGAGAAAGCAAGAGAACTTCTGGATGAATGTCACGGCCGTGACCCATCGGCAGAAACCCTGGCTATTGAACAGCTTTACCGGCGCGACCCGGGGCTTTGTGACCAGCCCGCTAGAGGCTTTCGCCACCGCCCGCCTGCGGCGCGCCATTCCCGGCCTGGTGGACCTGCACTCGCCGGTGGAGGCGGTGGGTTGGACTTTTATCAGCGTTGACAAGCAAAAGCCCGGTCAGGGGCTGGAGGTGGGTAAAAAGGTTGCCGAATTCGTGCCTATCGCCAAGGTCGTGGTGGTGGTGGATCAAGAGATCGACGTGCTGAATCGGCAAGAGGTGCTGCACACGGTGAGCTCCCGGTGGCAACCCCATCCGGCGAGCCACATCTTCGAGTCAATGCGGGGCATGCCCCTTGACCCCAGCTCGCCGAATCGACCAATGAGCAGCAAGATCGTTATCGATGCCACCCGCCAATGGCCGGAGGAGGGTGGTCCGCAGGTCTATCCGGAGCGCAACCGTACGCTGTTGCTGAACGGCGCGCCCGACGTATTCAAACGGGTGGATGAGAAATTTGGCGCCCTTATTCGCCGGGGTTAGCGTGACTCAGTAGAAATAGTCCACAAAGATCTCCAGCAGATGATCTGACCAGCGCTCCGGGAAGGGCTCTTTCATTTCGACCGAACGCTCAAAGTCGGTGTCGAACAGAACCTGGAGCAATTCATCCACTGCCGGCTTGTGGGACGTCGCCACGTTCAGCTCTTTGTTGATCCTCAGGCTGAGATTGTCCAGATTCGCCGAGCCTAGGCATGCCCAGCCGTCGAACACAGCTGCCTTGATGTGCGACATGCCGGGATACAGGAACACGCGGATGCCGTTTTCCAGCATGGCGTTGGCGACCAGCGCGGTGTCCCGATTCAGCGGCCCGATGTCGCTCTCCAGCGGCAGTATGACCCGCACGTCGACGCCGCGGCGCCGCGCTTTGGCCAACTCGTAGAGCAGCGTGTCGTTGGTGAAATAGGAGTTCTGGATGAAGATATAGCTGCGCGCTGCGCGGATGGCTTCCAGCTGGGTGCGAAAGATCTCGGAATCGCCGGGCAGGGTATAAATCAGTCGCAGCGGATAGCCGTTGTCGCTGGCGTTCTTCCCATGGCGGTGCAGCATGTGAGCGAACTTGGCAAAGTCGCCAAAGGGCCCAGCCGCCGCCCAGTGTTCGTGGAAATCATCCACGATCCGATTAACGACAGAACCCTGCACTTCAACCATCATGTCGTGCCATTCGTAGCGATACTCGCGGCCCACGTTCATGCCGCCCAGGAAAACGATTTCTTCATCGATGATGAACGTTTTCACGTGATCACCGGTCAGCCACGGATTGGGCGCCAGGCGCACGCGCACGTCCGAGTCTTGCTCCAGATAACGGCGCATGGAGGCGGGCGGCTGGTAATAGTCCGGTATATGGGCTGGCGCTTCACCGGCGGCAAATACGGTGCCCAGACCGTCCAGCAGGACCTTGACATCCACCCCTTCGTCGGCGCGCCGCTTGAGCAGATCGGCGGTGCGGGCGGCAACGTCATCGTTGTCGTAGATGTAGGCACGCAGGTGAATGGATTCTCGGGCGGCGGTTGCGGTCTCCAGGAAACGATCGAAGAACGGCTCGCCATCGATCAGATACCGCATGGTGCCGCGGTTTCCGGGCCTCCCCGTGAGTTGGTCCAGCCTGGATTCCCAGGCGGCCAGATCCATAGGCGCGTTGTTGGCCAAGGGCGGAACGGGCTGGTTGGACAGTGTGACAAGCCAGTCGGGCCGAACCGTATCCCGGGCCGCGTCAAACACAACGAAGAACAGGCGGCCAATGGACGAGAAGGGTCGCGCCAGTAGCCCCGTGAGGTGGCTGCGGGCAATGTGGCCCATAGTCTGGCCCGTGGCGGAGCCGGCATGGGCGAGAGGTCCGGTGCGGGGTGGCACGTAACGCAGGAACAGCCCGGTTCTGCTTTGCATGTCCCCATAGGCAAAGGGTAGGGAGTAGGCACCGACGTCGCCGGTGTTGAAAAGTACCCCGGCGGGATTTAGGCCCCGCTCGGCCAGGTAGTCGTCCAGCGCCCGCCAGCTGCCGCCCACCAGTTCATTGATCGTGACTGCGCCGATGATCGAGTATTCGGCAGGCTTATCCTCGAGGCGATAGGCGTGGAAGCGGCCGGCTGGATCATAGGTCAAGAAGTAATCGTCGTCCGCGAAGCGCAGAATGACTCCGGCGTCCTCAACATCGGGGATCACATCGCCGAGAGCCCGATCACGCACCCGTTGCCAGTCAGTGGCGCCTAACACCAGGATGTCGCGGCTTTCCGCGGTGTCTGGCGAGAATTCGCCGTAGAACTCTAAAGAAGCAATGTTGCCCTGCAGCGGTGGCGCAGCCTCGTCGCCATCTGGTGGTGTGGGCCAGGCGGCGCGCGCATAACCCAGCTCGCTTCCAACCCGGTACTTGATGAAGAGGCCATCGGCGGCCGCGAAGCTTTCCTCAGCGATCAGTGTCGGCCCGTCCTCGGCGCCGAAGGCGCTCTGGAAGGTGGCGAACTGGCTACCCGGGATCGGCGGCGGTGCGGTCCGGCACGCTGCCAATCCCACCACCAGCAATAGGCTGGCGACACGTCCCATGGCATCAGCCGCCCGTTAACCCCCGCTTGCGGAGCAGCGGTTGGATGCTGGGGTCGCGGCCAAGAAAAGCTCGATAAAGCTCCATCCCGGGTCGGGTGCCGCCCGTGGACAGAATATGCTGGCGGAAGGCGGCTGCGGTTTCCGGATCAAACAGGCTGGCTGCCTTGAAGGCCTCGAAGGTGTCCGCGTCCAGCACCTCGGACCAGATGTAACTGTAGTAGGCCGCCGCGTAGCCTCCGGAAAAAATGTGGGCAAAGTAGCTGCTGCGATAACGAGGAATGATCTCATCCGGAAGGCCGATCTTCGCCATGGTCGCCTGTTCGAAACCTCCGGGCTCCAGATCCACGGGTTCGCTGAGGGTGTGATAAGCCATATCCAGATAGGCGGCGGCCATGTACTCCACGGTCTTGAAACCCTGGTTGAACGTGCTGGCAGCCCGGATGCGCTGGATAACCTCATCGGATATGAACTCGCCCGTGACGTAATGGCGCGCGAACATGCGCAGCACTTCCGGCTCGTTCATCCAGTTCTCCATGACCTGGGAGGGGTATTCCACGAAGTCCCGCGGCGTGTTGGTGCCGGACAAAGACTCATAGGTGACGTCAGAGAGCATGCCGTGCAGCGCGTGGCCGAATTCATGAAACAGTGTTTCGGCTTCCCTCATGCTGAGCAGGGCGGGGGTGTCCCTGGTCGGGGGCGGGAAGTTGAAATTGTTGGTGATGACGGGTTTGACATCCCCATCCAGCTTGGACTGAGAGCGCAGCGCGCTCATCCAGGCGCCCCCTCGCTTGCTCTCCCGGGCAAAGAAGTCCATGTAGAGGATGGCCAGGTGTGAGCCGTCGGCTTCCTTCACCTCAAAGGTCTGTTGGTCCGGGTGCCATGTGGGCAGGTCGTCCCGGGGCGTGAAGGTCAGGCCGAACAGCCGGTTTGCCACAGCGAATGCCCCGTCGCGCACGGCCGTGAACTCAAAGTAGGGGCGCAGGGCATCCTCATCGATTTGGTAGCGGGCCTGGCGCACTTTTTCCGTGTAGTAACGCCAGTCCCAACCCTTCAGCGAGGTGTCGATGCCGTCTGCCGCCATCATGGCCTGCAACGCAGCGCGTTCCTCCTCGGCCACGCGCAGGGCTGGAGCCCAGATCTGGTCCAGCAGGTCATACACCCGCTGGGGCGTTTCGGCCATGGCATCGGCCAATACGTACTCGGCGTGGTTAGCGTAACCCAGAAGTTGGGCGCGCTCGCTGCGCAGCAGAGCCTGGCGCGCCAGGTTGGCGGTGTTGTCCGCGTCGTTACCATTATCGCCGCGCATCTCGTAGCCAAGAAAAATTTCTTCGCGCAGCGCCCTGTTGGGGGAGTACTGCAGGAATGGATTGATACTGGGTCGTTGCAGGGTGAACACCCAGCAGTCGCATTCGTGGCCACGGCGGGTGGCTTCGGCTGCCGCGGCGGCGACCAGGCTTTCGGGCAGGTCGCCCAGGTCCGCCGGGTTGGTCACCAAGAGTTCGAAGGCGTTGGTTTCGGCCAGCAGGTTATTGTTGAAAGCCTGACTCAGCGTGGCCAGCTCGGCGTTGATCTCGCGCAGCCGCGTCTGGGCGGCGGGTTTCAGACCCGCACCCGCTCGCACGAAACCCTTGAACGTCTCGTCGAGCAGCCGGCGCTGCTCCGGATCCAGGGACAGCTCTTGCCGGGCAGCATGAACGGCTGCCACCCGCGCGAATAAATCCCGATCCAGCCGAATATCGTCGGCGTGGGCGGACAGTTCCGGCGCGACCTCGGTGGCGATCGCCCGGGTGGTCTCGTTGGAATGCGCCGCGTTCACGGCGGAGAACACGTTGGAGGCCCGCCGCAGCAGGCTTCCTGATCGCTCCAGGGCCTCGATGGTATTGGCGAAGTCGGGCGCAGCCCGATGGGTTTTGATGGCTTCGATTTCTTCCCTCTGGGTGGCCATGCCGGCGCGCAGGGCCGGCAGGTAGTGCTCGTTCCGGATCGCGTCGAAGGGGGGTACGCCATGAGGGGTCGCCCATGGCACGAGCAAAGGGTTGATCGCGGCGTTTCCGGCGGTCAGCTCCTGCCCGATGGCCCCGGGGGGCGCAGCCGGCTCACAGCCCATCGCGGTGAGCGCGCTCAGCAGCAGGAGCCATCGTTTCGCCATGGGTTCTTATCCTGTGTTGCCAGCGCGTACCTGGTCGTCGCCCACCGGCAGCGCGCGCCAGGCAAACCGCCGGACGCGGACGCGCCGTGGGGCCACGGGCATGCGCAGCAGAATGCCAGTAACAGGTACTTTAGCCGACGCATACCCTTAAAGTGTAACCTCACCCCCTGCTGGGTTTTAGCCTGTTGATACGGTAGCCTGCCTCGGCGAGAGGGACAGCCGGCAGGGGAGTCATCGCTATGGCAACGCTTGCAACAGGGTCGGTACGCGACCAGGTGAGTGAACAGGAGTGGCTGCTGCGCCAGGAGCTGGCGGCGGCCTACCGGGCCTTTGCCCACTGGGGCTGGGACGACTTGATCTTTACCCATCTCTCGGCGCGCGTTCCGGGACCTGAGCATCATTTCCTGCTCAATCCCTATGATCTGGGTTTCGACGAGATCACCGCGTCCAACCTGGTCACTGTGAATCGGGCGGGTGAGGCGGTGCTGGAGACGCCCCACCCCACCAACCCCGCCGGCTTTGTGATTCATTCCGCCCTGCATATGGCGCGGGAGGACGCGCGTTGTGTGATGCATCTGCACACCATCGCCGGCCAGGCGGTTTCGGCCCAGGCGGGGGGCTTGCTACCCATCTGTCAGACCGCCATGGTGGGCATGGCGGGTGGCGTCGCGTACCACGAATACGAGGGCATTGCCACGGATATGGCGGAGCGGGAGCGCTTGGTCGCCGACATGGCCAACGCCCAGGCCATGATTCTGCGTAACCACGGTACGCTGACGGTGGGCAGAAATATTGGCGAGGCGTTCGTGGCCATGTACTTCCTGGAGCGGGCCTGCCAGGTGCAGATTGCGGCCATGGCCGGCCTGGCCCAACTGCATCCGGCGCCGGCGGCCGCCATCGAGCGTACCGGACAGCAGGTCAAGGAGGGCATGGACCGGGTGGCCGGTCGGCTGGCGTGGCCAGCTGTGCGCCGTCGGATGACGCGGCTGTACCCCGACCTTTTGACCTGAGCGGCGCCGCGCCTTGGTGTGAATGGCCGCGGCGTCGAAACCGGCGTCCGCCGAATTGCTGCCGACCCATTGCCGGGATGCTGCGACAGCGCCGCCGATGGGCAGCGCAGATCAGACGCCGCGTCGCCAGCGGGATTCGATAGCGTCGATTTAGCCGCGGCTGCGCTCGCTGGCGCCGATCTGCGCAAGGCGCCGCGGGATCAACTGCCCAACATGGGAGAAGGATGTTATGAGTGGGGAGCACACCAGCGTCGTGCGGCGCACCTCGCTGTTCGTGCGCGATATGGAGCGCGCGGTCGCGTTCTACACCGACGCGTTCGGTTTTCGGACCTATCATGATCGGGAACTGGACCTTGATGTGGTGCCGGCTTTTCCGCTCCGCCTGGAGCCACGGCAGGGCGCCATACGCTTTGTAATCCTGCGCGGTCAGGAGCCCCTGGTCGGCACGATCGGCTTGATGCACGCCAGCGGACTGCCCGAGCCGGTGGAGGATCCCCGCCGTCTCGGCTACGGCAACGCGGCCCTGGTGCTATCCACCACAGACGCGGCCCGCGCCGCTGCCCGCGTGGAAGAGAGGGGCGGCCAGATCCTGATGCCGCTCACCACGGCGCGGAATATCGGTGATGAGGCGGGGAACATCATTCCCGTCCGGCTGTTCATGGCCTTTGATCCCGATGGGCACTTCCTCGAGGTGTTTGAACCCCTTTGAGCTTGCCCTGGGCCCCGTTTACGAGGGACTATGTTCAGATAATCCTTGCGGCCACGCGGCCGCTGTCGTTGAGGGAGACAGCCATGAGCCAAGACCTGACCTCGCCGTCCATCAGTGCTATGTCCAAACGCGATTTCGTGAAAGGTACAGCCACCACCCTCGCCCTCGCGGCGCTGCCCTTCACCGCACGGCAGGCCCTGGCGGACAAAACCTGGGACCTGGTGATCGTTGGCGGCGGGTCAGCGGGCTTGCCGGCAGCAATCTTCGCCGCGGAGCGAGGCGCGAAAGTCCTGGTACTGGAGGGTTCCCATCGCATCGGCGGAACGCTGGATCGCTCCAGCGGTCAACTCAGCGCCGCGGGCACCACGCTGCAAGCGGCAAAGGGCATCAAGGACAGCCCGGACCTGCACTTTGAGGATGTCAACCGCATTGCCAAAAGCACCGGCAACCAGGAGTTGGTTCGCCTCGCGGTGGACAACGCCGCTGATACGATTCACTGGCTGTTGAGCTTGGGCTGGCAACCTTTACCGGAACATCCGGTGAAAGGTGAGGGCCACGAGCCCTATCTGATCCCGCGTTACCAGTGGGGTCCGGAAGGCGGCACGTCCGTGTATCGAGCCCTTGAGCCACCTGTGCTTAAGTTGCTGAACGCCGGGCGCATCAGCATCTCCACCGAAACGTACGTGACCGATCTGAAAATGAACATGGATGGGAGCGTAGCGGGCGTAACCGCCCGGGGCGCCGACGGTAAGCTGACCGACTTCCAGGCCCGCAACGTACTGCTCGCCAGCGGCGGCGCCGGCGGCGATGCGGCCATGTTCGAAAAGCTGAACGGCGCGCCGCTGTACTGTCGTATGGCCTATCCGTACAACAAGGGCCACGGCGTAACCCTGGGCGAGTCTGCCGGTGGCTACATCCGGGGCATCGACAAGTACCTGCCCAACGACGGCGGCATTCTGGCGGATATGGACTATCCAAGCCCCATTTCTGCCAGCGCCATCACGGACGGCGCGCGGCGACAGCCCTGGGAGATTTATGTCAACGTCAACGGCGAGCGCTTCTATCAGGAAGCCCATCCCAGCGTGGATGTGCGCGAGCACAGCGTGCTGGCCCAGCCGGGACATCGCTATTGGATCGTGTTCGATGACCGCATCCTGAAACAGGCACCGCCGCTCATTGCCGGCTGGGACAGGGAGGAGGTCACTCAGGCCTTTGGCAAGCATCACATGTTTGCGCAGGCCGACAGCCTGGGGGCGCTGGCCCAGTGGGCCGGTATCGATCCGCAGGGTCTGGAGAAGAGTGTGGCGGGCTACAACGCCGCCCAGGCTGGTGGCAAGGACCCCTTCGGCCGCACCCACATGCCGTTGCCCATCGAGAAGCCCCCTTTCTATGCGGTGCGCCTGCAGGCGTTCTCGATTCTGACCTACGGTGGCCTGGCGGTGGACGGCACTTTGCGGGTGCAGCGCAGCGACGGTAGCGCGGTGCCGAATCTCTATGCAGCGGGTGAAATCCTGGGCAAGGGCAGCCTGTCCGGTCATGCCTACGTGGGCGGCATGTCGCTGACTCCGGCGCTGACTTTCGGACGCATGATCGCCCAGCGGATGGATATCCCCGCCTAACGTCATTCCGCTCGACCGGAATAGGCGCAACGACCTGAGCCGTGTCCATCGGCTTGTGGCCCAGGGCGGGTACGGTGCGGGCAGCAGGTCAAAACGGCAACCCGGGCGGCAGCACGATGACCTTTATTGGGAGGTCCTGGGCTGGTTTCCCGGCGGCGCGGATCACGTCAGCGACTCGCCCTTGCTGTCGCCGGGCGCACCGGTGAGTATCATAGCGACAACCCAGCACGAGGCAGCGTCGGCTTGAGGAACATTTCTGGCAGCTTCCGGGTGGTCATACTCGTTCTCGGGCTGAGCACCGCCCAGGCCGAGGATATTGCCGTCATCGGCACGGGCATGATGGGTGGCTCACTGGGGCCACGGCTCGCTGCCGCCGGTCATACCGTTATCTACGGATCCCGCAGCCCCGGGAGCGAGCGGGTGGTGGCTTTGGTCGCCGAGAGTGGTCCACGCGCGTCCGCCATGTCCCAGCCCGAAGCCGCCCACGCCGGCAGAATGGTGATCATCGCGGTGCCCTGGAAAGCCGTGGAGCAGGTGGTCCGGGAGCTGCGCCCGGCTCTGGCTGGGAAAATCGTCATCGATATCACCAATGCGCAGCGCTTGAACGAAGACGACGGGCTGCCGGAGATGGCCGTGGCCACGTCCGGCGGGGAGCTGGTCCAGGGTTGGCTACCCCGCGCCCGGGTCGTGAAGGCCTTTAATACCGTGGGTTTCCATGTGGTCGCGGAGCCGGACCGAGCCGGGGGTCCTGTCACAGTGCCCGTTGCTGGCGACCATCTTGAAGCCAGGCAGAAGGTGATGGGGCTGGTCCGGGAGCTTGGTTTCGACGTGATGGACGCCGGTCCCATGCGCATGGCGAGGACCCTGGAACGCTTGTCCGCGCTGTATCGAGTACCCCATTGGTCCCAGCGGCGTGACGCGTCCTTCGAATACTATTTCCGGCCGGTGCCCGAGCCCACCCCGGCCGAGTTTCCCGTGCTCCTGATGCAGCGGGACTGATTCACGGGTGGCCGGCCAGCGCGTGGCCGGCCACAATGCATCAAGCTCCAGGAGTGGGCAGCAGGGCTCCCGATGCCCGGGATGCACAACGGGAGGCGGGTCAACGCCATCCTGGCGGGACGGAATTGATTACCGGCAGTGTTAGGATACTAGCCTCGGGCTTGAGTATACGAGCTGATCAACAACGAGGACCCGCCATGGCTACGCCAGCCTTTCAGATCGACCATTCCTTCGAAGAGCGCAGCCGTCAGGACTTCGCTTCCTCCATGCGAACCTACGTGCTGAACGACCTGGCTGATCACATGAAGACCGTTTACGAGCGGCGCGTGGAGCCTAAGTTTGAGCACCAACAGAAACGGGCACCGGCGGACGGGCCGGAAGTTCACAAGGCCATGAAGCCTGAGTCGATTTTTAAGTTTTACTCGGCGATCCGCTGCAATACTCAGGAGCTGGTGTGGCGCTCGGTGATTCCGGGTGTGCGTCGGGAGGCTGCCAGGCTGGCTGACAAGGCAGCCCAGTTGAGCAAGCCCAATGGCAAGGCCAAGGCCGCGCTGGACATCGACCCCGACTTCTCCGTGCCCCGCTATATCTCCGAGATCGACATCCACCTGCTGCCGGGCAATTATCACGAGGAGCACATGCCCGGGGACGTGTCACAGGGGCTGATCTACGACCAGGGCTTCGATGTCTTTGCAATGAACATGCTGGGCGAGCGGGGCGAAGACATCACCGACTCTGTGTCTACCTTCATCGCCGAGAAGTATCCCCGGTTCCAGCCGGAGAAGATTCTCGACATGGGTTGCACCATCGGTCAGTCCACCCTGCCCTGGACCTACCGGTATCCGGACGCCGAGGTCCACGGGATCGACGTGGCGCCGCCGTCGGTGCGTTTCGCTCATGCGCGGGCGCAGTCCTATGGCGCGCAGGCCCACTTCCATACCATGGATGCCGAGCACACCACATTCGACGATGAGACCTTCGACCTGGTCTATTCCTGCATGCTGCTGCATGAAATGCCGCCGGCCAATGTACGAGCGCTGTTCAAGGAGGTTCATCGCATCCTCAAACCGGGCGGGCTGATGCTGCACTACGAACTGCCCCCCAACAGTGCGACCGGGGCCTATGACAGCTTCTACCTGGACTGGGACAGTTACTACAACAAGGAGCCCTTCTACAAGGCGCTGCGGGACACTGACATGCCTCAATTGATGGCCGACAGCGGCTTCTCGAGGGACCATCTCATTCAGCACTTGGTGCCCAGTCTCGCGGTGCACGGGCGCGACGCGCTGCTGGCCGCGGTGCAGGGCGAGGGTCAGGGCGTGGACGAGCGAATCGGCAAGCTCGTCGACGGGGTGCGCTGGTATACGTTTGGAGCATGGAAATGATGGGCCAGGCGCCGCCGAAGGCGGAGGCGGGCGAGGCCGCAACGTACGGGCCCATTCGCGACACCGTAAAGGGTAAGCGACTCAAGTTCTTCGATGCGCAGGGGGTCGACGAACTGGTTGCGATCAACCTGGCGATGGCCCAGGAGCTCTGGGCGGTGAAGGCGCGGCTGGCCGCGGTGGAGAAGGTGGCTGCCCGGCACGGATTGCCCCTGGCAGAGGAAGTGGAAAAACTCGAGTGGGACGCCAACGATCAGCAACAGCTGGCGGCGCAGCGTCAGGCCTTCATCGATCGTGTGTTCCACACGCTTCGTGAGGAGGCCGAGGCTCTGGATGCGGGATCAGCGGCGGAGCCTGTACCGCCAGCAGTACCGGACGACCGCTCGAGCTAACTGCCCGGCCCGACGGCCCGGTCGCTAGACGGCTGCTGGTCGACCAGGCGGCGTTCTGGGCGCAGCGCGCGGCTGGCCGACCGAACTCGGAGCGCCACTGGGCTCCAGAGAAATTGGTGGAGGCGGCGACAATCACATCGCCTTATGAATCAATATGTTGTGCTGCTAAACGCCAAAAATGCCCCCATAGATACCCCCAGATCGCTTCGGCTGACTCTTGACTGGATTCATGCAGTCTTTATCGCGCTTAAGGAG
>JBFFHS010000016.1:0-50712 GCA_041556855.1 Gammaproteobacteria bacterium | reverse complement strand
TGTTCTGCCACAGCTGCTGAGTTGGCGTCGCAGCGAGGTTTCCTGCGGCCACTTGGGGCGATTTGCCAAGTGAGGCTGAGGGCCAGGTGGTATTGAGGAGGGTGCTGCAGGCCGGGCGAGTGCCGCTGACGCGGCTCGCCCTGAAAACCTGCAGCACCCTCCTCAATACCACCTGGCCCTCAGCCTCACTTGGCAAATCGCCCCAAGTGGCCGCAGGAAACCTCGCTGCGACGCCAACTCAGCAGCTGTGGCAGAACAAACCTCAGCGGGTTGATGGCATCTCGGCCACCTGCCAAATCATGTCCAACGACGTTTTTCATTTCGGCGATTACGAGCTCAACGGCAGCGAGCGAAGACTGCGCCGTGGCGGCAAGCGGGTCGCGCTCGAACCCAAGGCGCTGGATCTGCTGCTCTACCTGGCGCGGCATCGTGATCGCGCGGTGGACAAGGAGGAACTGCAGGACACCATCTGGACCGGCACCATCGTCACGGAAACGTCCCTGACCCGGGCGGTCATGAAAGCGCGTCGCGAGGCTGGCGCTAGAGGTAGTCCCGAGTCAGCTCCTCGGAAACCTGCCACAGCCGCGCTGCCATGGCCTCGTCCTGCATGTGGGCACTGGGCTCGACCGGATTACAGTCGGCAAAGTAGTAGCCATTGACCGCGGCCAGTTGCGGGCTCGCAGCCACATAGCATGAGGTGGCAGCGCCCTCCTCCACCGACTTCATGAACGTCCAACCGATCAGCCGCGCAAGGAACAGCTTCCAGGGCTCGAAATGGCGGCCGAGATTAGTGTTAATAATCCCGGGATGGACCGAATTGGACGTCGCGCTGGTCCCAGCCAGACGTTTCGCCAGCTCCAGCGAGAACAGCCCGTTGGCCAGCTTGGAATGGCCATAGGCCCGGTTGGGTTCATAGCCCCGCTCGCCGGACAGGTTGTCAAACTCGATGCCCACCTCCGGGGCCCACTGATGTCCCGCGCTGGACAACACCACGACGCGTCCCTGGGGTGCCGCAACCACCTGCTCCAGCAAACGATGACCAAGTATGAAATGACCGAGATGGTTGACCACGAAGTGGCGTTCCAGACCGTAGACTTGCTGCAACTCCGGCAGCGCCATGATGCCGGCATTAAGGATCAGCATGTCGATGGGCCCGCCCATCTTCTGCACCTCTTCGGCGCAGGCGGCGACGCTGGCAAAGTCGCTCAGCTCGAGCGCAAGGGGGGTGGCGTGACCCTGCACGCTGGCGCAGGCCGCGGCGGCTTTTTCACGCGTCCGACCCGTGCCCAGCACCCGCGCGCCGCGCAAGGCCAGCACCCGCATGGTCTCGTAACCCAGGCCCGAGTTACAGCCGGTCACCAGCGCAGTCTTGCCGGTCAGATCCAGGCCCGCCGTCACCTCCTCCGCCGTAGACTCCGCGCTGAAGGGCCCAGGCGGCGGCAGCGGCTTGCTGGCGGAAGCTGCGCGGCATCCGTAAGCAGCCAGGGGCAGAGCGGCAATCCGGGACACAAAGCGGCGACGATCCATGGCGTCTCTCCTCACAATAGCCTTGCAAGAGTATGTCGGGCGGGAGCCGCTGGAAAGAGCAGGCCGGCGGCCGGGCCGGCTCAGCGCAAAGCCAGCCGTCCCCTACCGGCAAGCGCCCAAGGCTAGACGCCGCTGCCTCCGGCGTCGTTGCAAACTGGGCTCATCGTCACAGCATGGCAGCGCCAGCGCAGCTTAGGATTCATATCTGCTCCGCTGGCAACCGGACAACTTCATTGGCCAAGACAAAGCGACAGTTCGCCGCCAACGCCGCGATCAAGACGCCTTCCTATCGTGGGCCGGATCGACGCCTGCCTTCCGGGCACTCGGAGACGGGGATTTCCAAAGAAGTCACCTACGACGCCAAGGGAAACCCGGTGCTCGACATCCGCAGCACTGCGCCCCGCCGGCGGGAGGACGACGATACGCTCGACCTCATCAAGTGCCTGGACGAAAGCGCGCTATCCATTCAGGAAGACTGATCATCCTGACGGGACATCAAGCTTTTTTGCAGGGGTCCCGTTCCCTCAGCGGCGAAGCTCAGTCGGCTTGGGCGAAATGATCCACCACCTCGTCGAACTCGTCCTGGGAACGGGGACCGGCAAGCTCTTCCGCCTCCATTTCCAACACCCTGAAGACCCGGCTCAAAAAGCCCTGCCGCCACAACTCCCGGGCATCCTCGACACTCTCTTCCGCCTCATAGGCCTCGATGGCCGTTGGCGTGGCCACCTCCCCGGCAGCCGCAAGGCGTTCGTGAGTGTCCAGACGTTCCTTCACCACGGCCAGCTCACCGGCCAGCGCTGTCACGATGGCCAGCAGCTTGTCCGTATTGGGATCGGCAAAAAACTGCGGCTGATGCCCCTTGGCGCGGCGGCTGCGCCGCCGCGGGTGCTCGTGATGTGAAGACATGCTGTGCCCTGCTGGTTCGCGCGGTGGTGCGGGTATACACTTTGCTTTCTGCACCCGTCAAGCGGGAGAACGCTTGTGCGCAACAACTCCGTCCATGCCATGTTTCCCGATGCCACTCATGACGAGCAGGCGCAGCAGAGTTTTATTAAATCGTTGCGCGCCCATGTCAGCCGGAACTTCAACGAAGGCAATCGAGCCCTCTATGAAGACACCATCGTGCCGGAGTTTGAAGCCGAGCATGGCCGGGCGCCCCGGACCCGTAAAGAGCTGCGCGAGGCGTTTGCGGCCCAACCCTATCATCAGTGGTGGAGCTCCATGATGCGCACCACCCAGGAACTCCTGTACGACACGGTGGGTCCGAGCATCGAACGGCAGCTGCCCGAGCTCACGGCTCGCGCCAAAGAGCTGCGCGGCAAAATCGGTTCGCTCACCTTGAATGAAAACGTCGAGATGCCCCGCTACCTGACCGCTGTGGATATTCACTGCAAGCCCGGTAGCTACCACACCGAGCTCATGCAAGACGACGTGTTTGCCGGCGCCGAGTTTGACCGCACCTATCGGCTGTACTCCATGGGCGCCTTCGGCCGCGACCTGGACGATGTGGGCGTCACGCTCGCCCACTGGGTTAAAGAGCACCACCCGGACTTGAAGCCCGCACGTATTCTTGACCTGGGCTGCACCGTGGGCCACAGCACCGGCGCCTACTGCAAGGAATTTCCGGAGGCCGAGGTGCACGCCATCGACGTCGCCGCGCCCTGCCTGCGCTATGGTCACGCCCGCGCGGTGGCCATGGGCAACCCCATCCACTTCGCCCAGATGAATGCGGAAAACATGGACTATGAAGACGACTACTTCGACCTCATCGTTTCCCATGCCTTTCTGCACGAGACGTCCTTCAAAGCGATCCGCAAGATCTTCAAGGAATGCCAGCGGGTGCTCAAACCCGGCGGCCTGATGGCCCACAGCGACGGCGTGTATCGCGAGGACGGCTACAGCAAGTATTTCGCCGAGTGGAACGCGATCTATAACAACGAGCCCTATCTGGGCACCCTGCAGGATGAGGATTTCGAGTCTATCTGCCGTCAGGCGGGCTTCCCGCCGGAAACCGTGACCATGTCCCAAGCCGTCTCGTCGCTCAAGCTGAACGTCGGCGACGAGCGGGCGGTGCGCAAGTTCGGCGTCGTTGCGGCACGCAACTGAGCCCCGGCAAGGCTGCGCGTGGACATCGATGTCATTCTCGAGTCCAAGCAGCCCGCCGCGGCCCTGAGCGAGCTGGGTCAGCTCGCCGAGCAACACGGCATCCGCGCAGTGTGGGTGTCGAGTCTATTGGATTCCCGCGATCCCTACGCCAACTTCGCGCTGCTGGCCCAGCGCAGCTCGCGCATCCGCATGGGCCCGATCGCCGTCAACCCGTTCGATACCCATCCAGTGCGCATCGCCGCTGGCATCCTGACTTTGAATGAGCTCTGCGATGGCCGGGCACAGATCGTCATCGGGGGCGGCGGCGAGGCGCTGGAAGCGCTCGCGATCCAACCCGCGCGGCGCGTGCGCGCAGTGCGGGAATGCGTCGAGATCATGCGGGGCGTCGCCGCCGGCAAGCGTTTCACTTACGAGGGACAGCTCTACAAAGTGCGCGGCTACCAGCTGGACTGGGCCAAGGCGCCACCCCCACGTATCTACGTCGGGGCCAATGGCCCGCAGATGTTGCGCATGGCGGCCCGCTGCGGCGACGGCATCATGCTCAGCGACATGCCGGCAGCGCTGCTGCCTCAGGCGCTGGAATCCATCGATGCGGGTCTGGGGCCGGTGCCACGCGGCCGCAGCGCTTTCCCGCTCAATAATTTCATGGCCTGGCATGTGTATCCGGACCGGGACCAGGCCTATCGGGAGGGCCGCCAGTGGCTGCTGCTGCGCGGTTTGTTTCGACCTCACATACTCAAGCTGTTCCTGGAACCCGCCGACGTTGACCTGGTGATGGCCAGTAAAGCCGCCTTCATCGACGCCTTTCAACGCCGCAGTCCTGATGTGGCGGGCGTGCCCGACGCGGTGCTGGACACACTCGTAAGCCATCTCACGCTGGCCGGCAGTCTGGACGATCTGGACGCCAAGATCGACAAGTTGCGCAGTCTGGCAGCGGCGGGCTTGACCGAGGTGGCGCTGCGCCTCTACCACGACCCCGCAGCCAGCATCAAACTGCTGGGCGAGCGGGTCATCCCGGCCCTCAAGGAGTGAGGGTCGTCGACAGGATCATGCCTTGGATGGGGCACAATCTCCTGCGCCCCATCGGCGCCTCAGGCTGAGCAGCAGCCAGCCTACTCGGCGATAGCTGCGCCCGCGACGCCGGTGCGGATGCCCTCGGGATTGGTCCAACCCGTGCTGACAGCCACGGCCTGTCCCGGGGCAACAATCTGCTCAACGCGGAAGCGCTGGGTCTGGGTCACCTGGCGGCCCTGGGCATCAAAGTACGCCGCCATGATCTGGATGTCGGCGAGGTTCACCGGCGCCTGATTGCCCACCACCAGCAACACCCGGCCGGCGGCGTCAGTGCGCACCTGAACGCGCACGTATTTCTCGGGTGTCTGGGCGATTTCCAGTCGCACCATTTCCGCTGCTGCCGCCCGCCCGACCTCGGACCGATCCTGAGCAGCGGTGCGGAAATGGGCCAGGGCCGTCTGCTCATCACTCTCCGCCAGCGCCATGCGCCCCAGTTCGTAGTGGGCCCGGGCCGTGGGCAGCAAACTTAAGCTGCGGGTGAACGCGGTCCGCGCCGCCTCCGTCTGACCCAGGCCCTGGTAGGCCAACCCGCTGTGCAGATGAAAAGCGAAATACTCAGGGTACCGGTCGATGGCGGCGCTGTAATGGGTCAAGGCGCTGCTGTAGTTGTTGGCCTGCAGCGCCAGGTCTCCTTTCAGGCCGTGGAATTTCGCCTCCGCAGGTTGCAGACGAATAGCTTCGTCCGCCAGATCACCCGCCTTGGCAAACTCCCCCGCCTGCGCAGCCGCCAGCGCCTTGTCGTGCTGCTCGTAGGCGGGCCGGTCTCGAGCCAGCTGGCCAAGGGCCGCCTGATAACGCTCGACACCCAACTCGCCTGCGTCGCCCAGCGCCAGGGCGGTTTCGCGATTGGCAGCTACCCGCTCCGCGGAGGGCGGATGGGAGGCGAACAACCCCTCCAGCCAGTTCGGCTGACGCCCTTCCGACAAGCGCAGGAAGGTTTCCTGCAGGCTGACGGCCGCGGCAGGCGCGTAGCCGGCGCGATTCATGTACTGCATGCCGTAGTAGTCGGACTCCCGTTCAGCATCGCGGCCGTACTTGGTCATGATCAGCTGAGCGCCCATCATGGCGCCGCCGGCAAGCAACTGCGCGCTCTGAGCGTCCGCGGTGGCGACCTGGGTCGCGATCAGGCCACCCTGCATCAGCATGCCCCGTTCCTGGGCCTTCGCGCCATGGCGGGCCGCAGCGTGGACGATCTCGTGGCCAAGCACCGCGGCCAGCTCTGCTTCGCTGCCCAGCTCCCACAGCAGTCCCCGGTTGATGGCGATCTTGCCGCCCGGCAGGGCCCAGGCGTTGGGCACGGAGCTATTGATAATGCTGAACTCATAGGGCAGCGGTCGATCGGACACCTGAGCCAATCGGTCGCCCACCCGCTGCACGTAGCTCACAAGCGTCGGATCCACCACATAGTCGCCGCCCTGGGCCTGGCGCGAGGGCAGATAGTTCTGCTCGCCGATAGCTATTTCCTGGCCGGCGGAGATGAGCTGAATCTCCTGCTTGCCCGTGACCGGGTTGACGCCGCAGCCGGCCAGAACGGCCAGCCCAGTTAACGTCACCCACAGCCGCATCAACACGCTCATGGTGTGTGTCTCTTCATGGAATTCGATAGGCGTTGGCACGCTCGTCGTAGTCCTCGGGGGCCTCCGCACGATCACCGCGAATTGCTCGGGTGAAGAACTCGCGCACATTGGCGTTCTCCAGCGCATCGCCCACGAAATAGGAATGGCTGTCCCCCACCCGATCTGCCGCGGAGAAATCCATATACTTAACGCCCGGGACTGCCAGATTCTCCAGGGTGTTACCCAGTCGGGGTGGATTTACTTTCTCCGACAATCGCAGCACGTTGTCCCTTTCGTTAATGGTGACATACAGACGTTTGCAATGGTTCACCAACCGCAACCAATCCCCATGCTGGGCACTGTCCACGTCGGACGCGGCGACGATGATGTTGCGCAGCAGGTGCCGCCGATCGTAGACCGGCGACTCCACCAGCCGCCGGAACATGTAATTTCCCAGACTATGAATGAGAAGCGTCACGTTCTGGGTACAGCGCTCGCTCTCGTACTTCAATTGGTAGCGAATCAGCTTATCCAGGGCCCGGCCCAGGGCCGGCGCCGACACCTCCGCCGCAATGCGAGCCTGGCGATACTCGCCGGAAATCAAACCGCCGGGATTAGACGGCCAGGTAAAGGCCACCAATTCCACAGAGTAGGTCGTCTCCAGCAGGCGCGCCCGCTGCAGCACGTCCTCGAAGCTGGTGTTGAAGCCATGCACGTATAACAGACAAGCCCGATCTTTGCGGCGCATGCAACGCTGCAGCTCGCGGAACACGTTCTCGCTGGGCAGGCGGGAGCGACTGGTGGGGCGCGGCGACTCCTCGACCAACTCGACGGTCCAGCGCCCGCGAGCGTAAGTAGCCCGGGCTAGACGCAGATTGGTGGGCCCGTGCCTGTTGTACCCCTCGCCGAAGCGCCGCACGGCCGCGGCGTTGGGCTGCACGTTGCGATTGGAGATGATAAACACCGGGACCTGTTGGCGTTCAGGCGCCTGCGCGCCGCTGGGCTGCCTCGAACTCAGCCTGCTGTTCAGCGGTCGCCGGCTGCTGATACTTGGCCTTCCATTCGCTGTACGGCATGCCGTAAACGACTTCCCTGGCCTGTTCCAGATCCATCTCCACGCCCTGCTGTTCAGCGGCGGCAAGATACCACTTGCTCAGACAATTGCGGCAAAAGCCGGCCAGGATCATCAGCTCGATGTTTTGTACGTCCTTGCGCTCGTCCAGGTGCTTGAGCAGGCGCCGAAACGCGGCGGCCTCCAATTGGGTGCGGGTCTGTTGGTCCATTGGGTTCTGCGGGCCTCCGTGAGTCATCCAGGGTCACGCCAGGTTATGTCAACCGGTCGCCAAACGACATTGTAAGCCTCCTGTAAGCGCCCTGTAGAGCGGCTTTAAGGGTCCGGCGGTTAGCTTGTGAGCCTGGCTCAAGCAACCCGGCAATCCGCAATGACCTCTTATAAGCGACTGAAAAATTTAGCGATCCAACTCGGCGCGACCGCCCTGATGTTGCTCCTGACGGGCCAGGCGGCAGGCTGTGCCGGCCACCGGGCCCATAGCCCGGCGCAACGGCCCACAGCCCCCGCCAGCGTTGCCCATAGCCAGGCCCCGGCGGCGCGCATCACCCCTGCCCGCCGCGCCATGGGCGCCTATCAGGTCACCCAGTTGGGGCTGCGGACGTGGTATCTGGATCCACTGGTGCGGCCCTTTACGACGCCCCGCGCGGCAATCGCACTGGCGTTGAAGTCCGCCGGTGGACTGCTGCGCCGGGCGGCACTGGATACGGTGCAATTCCCCAGCCTGCAGCGCCAACCCCTGCCCAGCGTGGGTGATCACCCCGGCATGGACCTGGAGGGTTTTGACCGGCACCTGGATCGCATCGGCGCCGGAATCGCGTCCCGAGGCCGGATCGATCTGCATGTCGACGGCGACGAGTTCTTTCCCAGGCTGCTGCGAGCCATCGCCGACGCCGAACGGACGATCGACGTGCGCACCTATATTTTCGACAACGACGACGTGGCCGTGCAGGTGGCGGATCTGCTCAAACAGCGCTCAGAAGAACTCAAGGTTCGCGTGCTGCTGGACGGCGTAGGCGTCCTGCTGGGTGAACAGGTGGATGACCCGAACATGCCGGCAGAGTTTCAGCCACCCTTGACCATGGCCGCGTACCTGCGCCAGGGCTCCGGAGTAAAGGTCCGGGTACTCACCAATCCCTGGCTTACGGGAGACCATTCCAAGACCACCATCATCGATCGGCGCACCGCCTTTATCGGCGGCATGAACATCGGCCGGGAATACCGACACGACTGGCACGATCTAATGATGGAAGTCACCGGCCCCGTGGTGGATATTTTGCAACGGGATGCGGACAAGGCATGGCACCGGGGCAGCCTGTTTGGTGATGCCGCCTGGCTGGGCCGCATGCTCGTTAAAAAGAAATCCCGGGCAGACCAGCACGGCTATCCCGTGCGGGTGCTGTTCACCCGGGACCACAACTCGCAGATCTATCGAGCCCAGCTGGCCGCCATTCGTCGCGCGAAACGCTACATTCTTATTGAAAACCCCTACTTCTCTGACGACCTGATGCTCTACGAGCTGTCTAAAGCGCGCCGCCGCGGCGTGGACGTGCGAGTAATCCTGGCCGAGCAGGGCAACCACGGCATGATGAACATGAGCAATCAGCTGGCCATCAACACCATGCTGCGCAACGGCATCCGCGTCTATGCATATCCTGGCATGGCCCACACCAAGGCCGCGATTTACGATGGCTGGGCTTGTCTGGGATCAGCCAACTTTGACAAGCTCAGCCTGCAGATCAACGATGAGATCAATCTGGCCACGGCCGCGCCGGAATTTGTCGCCACGCTGTTGGCGGAGCTGTTTGTGCCCGACCTGGCCCGCTCGCGGGAAATCACAGCGCCCATGGACGTCGGTTTGGGCAACCGCTTCGCCGAGGTGGTGGCGGACGAGCTGCTGTAGGCTTTAAGACTACTCGGCGGGACGCACGCCGCTTTTTTGCTGGGGACTGGTGCCCTTACGAAAATAGTATTCGAACGCCTCACCCCGACGGCCCGACATATACGGCACCATGTAGAGGATCGACATCCCTTCCAGCACCCGGGCATTCCTGATCGGTCCCACGTCGATGGTCTCCAGGCCCATCGCCTGCACAAGCGCTGCGACTTTCGCCTTGGCACCGGCATCATCGCCGGCCAGGGGAACGGTGACCGGTCCACCGGCGGCGTTGGCATCGGCCATGATGTGAAAGCCCAGCGTATTAAAGGCTTTCACCACATGGGCCGTAGGCGCCCAGGCCTGCAGCAGTTCGCCGGCGGATGTCTCCACCGCCATCTCCATCCCCGTCGGGCCGGCGACCAGCGCATTGGTGGGATCGATGATGATCTTGCCCGACAGATCGCCCAGGTTCTCCATGACCGCGCGGGCCGCGCTCCAGGGGATGGCCAGCACCACGTAGTCGGCAACCGCTGCCGCTTGTGCCTGGCTGGTTGCTTTGGCGCGCGCACCGGTGGCCGCCACCAGTTGCTCAAGCGACGCTCGAGAGGGATTGCGGGAACCGTAAATGACCTGATGGCCCTGGCGGGCAAACTGAGGCCCCAGGGCGCTGCCAACCCGGCCCGTCCCGATGATGGCGACGGTCTCCGCGGAGACCCCCGACAGCGCGGCCAGCCCGGCACCCAGGCCCAACAGCATATGCATCATCCAACGTCTCATTCGGCTTGCTCCTATCTGTCAGCAGCCACCACCTGCAGCTGGGCCAGTTCGCCCGGATCACCCTGCAACTGAACGTCGCGGCCGGTTGCCGCCAAATGGCGCAGGATCTTATAGACCGCCTCGACCTCCTCGGTACCCAGCTGATCAGCCAGCTCGGCTATGGTCAGCGGACCGCTCAGCTGACTCACCGCGGCCCGTAATCGCTGCTGCATCTTAAGATACTCTGCCGCGGCGCGTTTGCCGGCTTCCACGCCCGGCTGATGGTAAGCATTGACGTTAATCAACGTTGCATACAGGCCTACCGCGCGCTCAAACAGGGCAATCAGCGCCCCCAGGCTGCGCGCATCCACACGCGGCAGGGTCAGCGTGACGGACAATCGGCCACCGTCGGACAGGGCGCGGCGCGTGCCTTCCAGGAAACCGAACAGATAGTCCCCCGACGTGATGCCCGGCTCCACCTCCACGCCGCCCCCGTCAGTCGCCTCCAGCACCTCGACGAAGGTCACGAAAAAATTTTCCAGACCATCGCGCAGCTGCTGAACGTAGGCGTGTTGATCGGTTGAGCCCTTGTTGCCGTATACCGCCAGACCCTGATGGACTAACGCGCCATCCAAGTCTCGCGCCTTGCCCAGGGACTCCATTACCAGCTGCTGCAGATAGCGGCCGAAAAGCTGCAACTGGTCCTGGTAGGGCAGCACCACCATGTCCTTGCCGCCGCGGCCGTCACCGGCCTTGAACCAGGCCAGGGCCAGCAGCGCGGCCGGATTGGCTTTGAGCGCCTCGCGCCGGGTCGCTTCATCCATGAGGCGAGCACCCGCCAGCAGAGCGCGGATATCGATGCCCTGCAAAGCGGCAGGCAGCAGCCCCACGGCGGACAGCACCGAGGTGCGCCCGCCGACCCAGTCGTACATCGGGAACCGAGCCAGCCAGCCGGCGCTGCGGGCCAGCTGATCCAGCTGACTGTTCGCGCCTGTGATGGCCACCCCATGGCGGGCGAAGGTGAGCCCGACCCGTTCAAAAAAGGCCTGGGTTTCCAGCATGCCGTTGCGGGTCTCCGGCGTGGCGCCGGACTTGCTGGTGACCACTACCAGGGTAGTATCCAGGCGGTCCCGCAACCGGCCGAGCACCCGCTGAATGCCGGCGGGGTCCGTATTGTCCATGAAGTCGATGCCCAGGGGCGGAGACTGGCCGGCCAACGCATCGGCCATCAGCTGGGGCCCCAGGGCCGAACCGCCGATACCGATGCACAGCACGTCGCTGAAGGGCCGTCCGTCCGGGCTGCCGATACGGCCCGCCCGCACTTCGGCAGCGAAAGATTCCACCTGCGCAATGCCCTGCTCGATCGCCGTTCGCAATTCGACTGTGGGCGCCAGTTCCGGTGCCCGCAACCAGTAATGGCCCACCATCCGGGATTCATCCGGGTTGGCGATCGCGCCCTGCTCCAAGTCGGCCATGGCGGCCATGGCCCGCTGCAGGGCCTCCTGCCGCGTCGCCAGGTCTGCCCCCGTCAGACCCATGCAGCTGAGGTCCAGATAGAGCTCCAGGCTGGGATCGTAGTACAGCCACTCCTGGTAACGCCGCCAGGTCTCCCAGTCGCTCACCGCGGCACCTCACCCTCCAGGAACTCGAACATCTCCTCGTTGGGCCCGCGCACCAGCATCAGCCGCGCCCCACCGCTGGGCAGAGTCACCCATTGGGGCGGGCAGACGATGGGGGCGGATGCCGCTGTCAGCCGCCCGTGCAGCTCGTCCAGATCCGGCGTCAGGTGCGTCAGCAGGGAAAAGCCTAGATGGCCCGGCTGCATGCGCCCTGCAAGCCGCTTTCCGGTGCGCTGGAAGAAGTGCACCAACAGAATCTTGCCGCTGGCCTCCCCGGGTTCGGCGTAGAGCAGAAAATGAACCCGGGTGCCGGGCGGAGCGCCCACCAGCTCGCAGACCAGGTCCCGGAACTGGTCGGAGGTTTCCGCGTCGTTGACGGGAACCAGGCCCAGCAGTTCGCCGTAAAAGTGGCGGCTCTGCTGCAGATCACCGCAGACCACTGACACTGTGGCGATCTCACTGAAACGGCCATCGGGGGAGCCGGACCGCAGGGACGTGGCTGCATGCTGATGACCCACCATCAGCAGCAGGGGCACATCGTCCGGACCTGAGAACAGCAACTCCTCGCTGATCGAATGGCCGATCTGGTGTTTCTTGGGCGCCGATCGGGGCTGATAGCCCGCGTCGACCAACAGTTTGATGGCATCCTGAATAGGATCAGCCACGTAGAAGTCGATGGCCTTGGGTCCCACATCCAGATTGGTGTCGGGCGCGCCGGCGCCGAAATCCACCCGCACCTTCACCTGGGACGGTGGGGAGAACTCCACCAGGCGCAACCGGCCCATGGGATAGCCGTTGCAGGAATATTCCACGATCTGTGCCATAACACCCTGGGGCAGGCCCCAGGCATCCAGAAGATCCCGGGAGGCCACCCACCGGGCTTCCTGTCGCAGGCCCATCACTTCCCCGAACAGGCGGCGGGCCTCTTTGAGGTCGGACACCCCCACGGTGATGGTGCGAGCGGCTGTAACCATAGCCTTAGATTCCTGGAATCAGCGTGAGCCTGGAAGCGTCCTGGCCCGCGCGCTGGTAGCTTATCCTAACAGCTTGGGTCTGCAGGCCGGCACCAGCACTGCATCCGGCGGGAACAAATCCGCCCAAAAACAAAGGCTAGCGTCAAGGCGGCAGGGGCCGCGTACAATTGCATGCGCGCAGCCGGCCCTCTAGACTCAATCGGTCGGTGTCACACGAATAACAACAAGAGCAGCCTATGTCACAAGACAACTCCAGCGCAGCACCCGTATCGCGCCATGACGGATTCGATACCCAGCGCCCCACCCGTGACGCGGCTGAGGAAGCCATTCGCACGCTACTGCGTTGGGCCGGGGACGATCCCACCCGGGAGGGTCTGAAGGACACCCCCAAGCGCGTCGCGCGCGCCTATGAAGACTGGTTCCGCGGCTATCATCAGGACCCGATGGACTACCTGCGCCGCACCTTCGAGGAAGTGGACGGCTACGACGAGATGATCGTGCTGCGGGATATCTCCTTTGAATCCCACTGTGAGCATCACATGGCCCCCATCATCGGCAAAGCCCACATCGGCTACCTGCCCCGCAACAAGGTGGTTGGCATCAGCAAACTGGCGCGAGTCGTGGAAGCCTTCGCGCGGCGCTTGCAGGTGCAGGAAGCCATGACCGCTCAGATCGCCAGCTGTATTCAGGAGGTGCTCAAGCCCAAGGGGGTAGGCGTGGTCGTAGAGGCGGTACACCAATGCATGACCACACGGGGCGTTCACAAAGAGGGAGTGGCGCTGATTACCAGTCAGCTGTTGGGCGATTTCCGCTCCGACCCGCGGACCCGCGGCGAATTCATGGACATTATCGGCCGCTCGCGAAGCGTCCCCTAGACATCACCAGCGCTGGGGCACGCGCTGGATCTTGCTCACGTCATAACCCTGCTCGGCGACGAACTCGAGGATGGCTGCGTAGTCCGCGTCCGGACTACTGGGCTGGCGCGCCATGATCCAAACAAAATCCCGCTTGCTGCGGCCCACCACAGTCTGGCCATAGTCATCCGTGAGATAGATAATTTTGTATTCCGCCTTGAACGGCCAGGTAAACCAAAATTGCATACCCCAATCGGCGTTGCTGGCGTCCCGCACTACGCCCTTGGGACGCATCACCTTCTCTTTGCCGTCGAAGCTGTCCTTGCGAAAGGTGAAGGTCGTCTGGATCTCGCCCTTGTCGTTGAGCTGGTAGGACTCCACCGCGTTGTGGGCGCCCTTCTCGAAGGGCGTGGGGATATTGGCGATGACGTACCAATCGCCCATGAAGCGCTGCAGATCGACCTGCTCGACGGTTTTGATCGGCGTCACGGAACCGCACCCCGTCAGCGCTGCCAGCAGCGCCAATAGCGTGATACGCATAAGCAAACCTCTCTCATAATGACCTCGTGTCCACCTGCGGCAACGCGGGCTGCTGCGGCAGCTGCAGATGCGCCACTGTACCCTGGCCCGGCGCCGACGTCAGATGCAAGCTGCCACCATGGGCTTCGGCCACCAGGCGCGCCAGATAAAGCCCGAGTCCGAAGCCCCCGGTACTGCGGCTGCGCGCCGGATCCGCGCGGTAAAATGGCTCAGTCACACGCGCCAGGTCTTCCTCGGCTATGCCTTCGCCCCGGTCGATAATTTGGATGTTGACGCGATCATCCACGCTGGCCGCAATGGTCACCGGCGCCGCCTCCGGCGAGTGCCGCAAAGCATTCTCCAGCAGGTTCTTAAGAAGCAGTTTCGTCCGGGTCACATCCCAGTCGCAAATCAGCTCATCATCAGGCAGCTGCAGGTCAAACCGTGCCTGTTGATTGGGAAACGACTCGGCCACGGTCCGGCGCAGCAGCTCCCAGGCGTCCACGGGGGAGAGATTGAGCTTACGATGACGGGTGTTGAGCCGCTCCGTTTCCAGCAGGTCCGCGATCAGCCCTTCCATCTCGTTGACATCCGCGCAGATATCCTCCCTTACCTTGTCATCCTCGATGAACTCCAGGGCAACTTTCGTGCGGGTCAGCGGTGAACGCAGCTCATGGCTGATGGCCAGCAGGAGCTGACGCTTGGCCTCCAGCATCTCACTGACTTCATCAGCCATGCGGTTGATATCCCGCGCCAGGTCCCCAAGATCATCGCTGCGTTTTTCCGGGATACGGTACTCAAGATCACCGCGTTCGATGCGCGCAGCGCCCTCGCGGATCCACTGCAGCGGCCGCACCTGCCATTGCACCCCGAGGAAACACAGAGCCAGCATGATCAACGCGACGGCCGTGATGATGGGGCCCGTATTGGCATCAGTCGGCGGCTGGGTCAGCTTAGGCGAGACGATCACGATGGAGTAGGCCCCGCGCTCAAGACGCATGAAACGGTGGCCGTCGACCTCCGCATAGCCGGCCTGCCCGAGGGTCTCGCCAAACACAGTGCGGTCCCCGGAACTGGTGGGGGGACCAAAATCGATTTTCCCGGGCTGCGGAAAGTCCGCAGCCGATGACCAGTTCACGTCGGGACCGTAGATCTGAAAATCCGCCGGCAGCCGTGCGGCCAGCCGCGCGGCCACTGCAGGATCGGGGGGATCACCCAGATCCGCCAGCATGTAATCCGTGTACAAGGCCATGTGGGAGCCGGCCAGCGTGCGCAGATAGTCTCGGTCCAGCACCCAGTTGACGCCCAGATAAGACCCGAATCCGAACAACAGGGAAGCGGCCACGAAAATCGCCAGGAGCCGGGCCGTCAAAGATCGCCACAACGTGAATTTCATGTGCCAACCCGTTTCAAAAAGGTGTACCCGGTGCCCCATACCGTCTTGATGAAGCGGGGCTGCTTCGCGGTGTCCTGAAGCTTCTGGCGCAGCCGGCTGACCAGGATGTCCACCGAGCGGGAAAACAGCTGGGCGTCGATACCCCGCAGGCCGTTGAGGATCTCATCCCGGGTAAACGCGTGGCCCGGTTTGGCGGCCAACAGGACCAGCAGTTCGTACTCCATGGTGGTGAGATCCAGCGTCTGGCCCGCCAGAATAGCGCTGCGTGCCGACGTATCGATGGTGAGTTCACCAAAGGTCATGGTCTCGCTGGGTGGGGCCGCCTCTCCAGTGCGGCGCAGGACATTCTGGATCCGGGCCACCAGCTCGCGCGGCTCGAAGGGCTTGGGCAGGTAATCGTCTGCACCCAGCTCCAGTCCAACAATGCGGTCGGTGACCTCGCCCCTGGCGGTCAGCATGATGATCGGTACCTGGCTGGATTTACGGATGCGCCGGCAGACCTCGAAGCCATCCATGTCGGGCAGCATCACATCCAGAATGACCAGGTCCGGCGACGCGCTGGACAGCAGTTTCAGCCCATCGGCCGGGTGGGTGGCCGACACCAACTCCAGGTCGAAACGCTCGAAGTACGCGCGCAGCAGACCGCTTAAGCGCGCGTCGTCGTCGATCAGCAGGACCTTCGTTGCAGCAGCCATCAGATACCTCTGACGCTATTGTAATTCGTATCAAATACAGAGTTTTAGGGTGGTTACAAATTGATACAAGCTGTTACCCGGTTGAAAGGATTACCCGCCCGGCCATGCCTATCCTGGCAGCCATCGAGATTGAACACAGGCTTAGCGGAGGAACACGCCATGTCGAAACACCTGAAAAGCTCCAAACAACTGCTGGATTGCCGTGACGAAGCGGTGCTGTTGCTGGCCGTCCTGCTGATTCCGGTTTGCGCCGTCTCGAGCATCGTCGGGCTCTGAGGATCTTTTAGACCCCGAGTCCGGACGTGATCCCCCGCGCCGGACTCGCCTTAGTGAGGAGGCGTCAGCCTCCTCTTTTTTTATCGGTTTTCCACCCTGCCCCACAGCCGCAAGGGTCTCTACAATAAGGTTCTGTGGGGAGCCCTATGCCATGAGCCTGAAGCGGTCCTTTGCCTTCCCGCCAGCAACCCGCTGGCCTATCCAGCCCGACGCGACGCGGTCCCACCTCTACCTGGCAGATGAGCCTCCCCTGGTGCACTCGCTGGCGGCGGAAGCCCGCTCCGCAGATCAAGCTCGAGAAGCCATCGCCGCCACGGCGCGCCAACTGGTGGAGGCGGTGCGCCACAACCGCCGGCACAAGGGTGGGCTGGACGCTTTCATGAGCGAGTACGATCTCTCCTCCGCCGAGGGGGTGGTGCTCATGTGCCTGGCGGAGGCGCTGCTGCGCATCCCCGATGCGCAGACCGCAGACCGGCTGATTGCCGACAAGCTCGGCAGCGCGGATTGGGAAGCGCATCTGGGCACCAGCGAGTCGCTGCTGGTCAACGCCTCCACCTGGGGCCTGATGCTGACCGGTCGCCTGGTGCGGGCCGAGACGCTCGGCGTCGCCAACGTAACGACCCTGCTGGCGCGCCTGGCGGGGCGGCTGGGCGAGCCCGTGGTGCGGACCGCCTTGCGTCAGGCCATGCGCATCATGGGGCATCAGTTCGTCATGGGGCGCTCCATGGAGGCCGCCCTGGCGCGAGCCGGCGGCGACGGCGGCGAGCGCTATCGCTATTCCTTCGACATGCTGGGCGAAGCCGCGCTGACCCGCGCCGACGCGCAGCGCTACCGGGACGCCTACCACGCCGCGATCGCGGTGCTGGGCAAGACGGTCCGCCACGATACCGACTGGATGGCCCGGGTCAGCGCGTCCATCAAGCTGTCGGCCCTGCATCCGCGCTTTGAGTTCGCCCAGGCCGACCGGGCGATACCGGAGCTGGTCGGCGACCTGCTGGAGCTCGCGGTGTCGGCGAAGAACGCCGGCGTGGCGTTAACCATAGACTCCGAAGAGGCCGACCGCCTGGATTTGACTCTGGTCATTTTCGAGCGGGTGCTGCGATCTGCTGAGCTGCGGGATTGGCCAGGCCTCGGCATCGCCATCCAGTCCTATCAGAAGCGGGGCCGGGCATGCATCGACTGGCTGCAAAGGCTGGCCGAGGACGTGGACCGCACGATCCCGGTCCGCTTGGTGAAAGGCGCCTATTGGGATGCGGAGATTAAACATGCCCAGGAACAGGGACTGGTGGGCTACCCGGTGTTCACTCGCAAGAGCAATACCGATGTGGCCTACCTGGCCTGTGCCCGGGCGCTTTTTGCAGCATATCCGCGCCTGTATGGGCAGTTCGCCACCCACAACGCCCATACCGCGGCAAGCATTCTCCACTTTGCCGGCGATGCCCAGTTCGAATTCCAGCGCCTCCACGGCATGGGCGAGGAGCTGTTCCAGGAGATTGTTGGTCCAGCCCATTTCGGCCGGCCCTGCCGCGTCTACGCCCCGGTGGGCTCTCACGAGGATCTGTTGCCCTATCTGGTGCGGCGTCTTTTGGAAAACGGTTCCAACACTTCCTTCGTCAATCGCCTCCAGGACGAACAGGCACCGGTGGAGAGCATTATTGCCGACCCGGTAGCCGCCACGCTGGCCTTAGGGAATGCCGTTAGTCACCCGCGCATTCCGGCGCCGCGGGACCTGTTCGGCGCCAGCCGGCCCAACTCCCTCGGAGTGAATTTCGCCGACCCGGCGGAGCTCACGGCGCTGGCCGAGGAGTGCGAGGCGGCGCTGCAACGGGAGTGGCTGACTCGACCCCTGATCAACGGCGAGGCGCGCAGCGGGCAGCCCCGGCCTAGCCTGGATCCCTGCGACGGCAGCCCGGTGGGTATGGTGGAAATCGCCGATGGCGACGCCGCCCGCGCCGCGCTGGAGGTGGCCTGTGTTGCCGGCCGCTGGCAGCAGGTCACCGTGGCGGACCGGGCCACGGTCCTGCGCCGCGCCGCCGAGCTCTATCAAGACCATCGGGGCGAGCTGCTGGCGTTGATCGTGCGGGAAGCCGGTCGCACGCTCCCCGACGCCGCCAGCGAGCTGCGGGAAGCTATCGACTTTCTGAACTATTACGCTGAGCAGATCGAGGCGCTGGCGGGCCAGCCTCGGCAGCTGCCCAGCCCCACCGGCGAGGCCAACGAGCTGCGCCTGGTGCCCCGTGGCGTGTTCCTGTGCATCAGCCCCTGGAACTTCCCGCTGGCCATTTTTACGGGCCAGATCGCAGCCGCCCTGGCCGGCGGCAACAGCGTGCTCGCCAAGCCGGCGGAGCAGACGGGCCTGGTGGCAGGGCTCGCCGTGGGCCTGCTCCGCGAGGCGGGTGTGCCCGCCGACGCGCTGCAGCTGTTGCCGGGATTCGGCCCCGAGATCGGTGACGCCCTGTTGCCCGACCCGCGCCTGGCGGGGGTCGCCTTTACCGGCTCCACCGCCACGGCGACGCTCATTAACCGGCGCCTGGCAGCCCGGGACGGGCCGCTGCCCGCCCTGGTTGCTGAAACGGGTGGCGTGAACGCCATGATCGTGGACAGCTCGGCGCTGCCGGAACAGGTGGTGCGGGATGCACTCAGCTCCGCCTTCAACAGTGCCGGGCAACGCTGCTCCGCCCTGCGGCTTTTGTGTCTGCAAGAGGAAATCGCCGACCGCGTGTTAGAGATGCTCGGCGGGGCCCTCGAGGAACTTGTCGTCGGCGACCCCGGCCTGATCCACTGCGACGTGGGCCCGGTGATCGATGCCGACGCCCAAGCCGGCCTGCGCCAATACCTGGAGCAGAACGCCGACCGGATCGCCTTTCAGGTCGCTGCCGCGCGGTTACCCGCGCGGGGCTTCTTTGTCCCACCCACGGTGCTGATGCTGGACACTCCCGCTGATCTGACCCGGGAGGTGTTCGGCCCGATCCTGCACGTAACCCGCTATCGCGCCGAGAGCATCGACGGCCTGGTGGATAGCATCAATCAAAGCGGCTTCGGACTGACCCTGGGTATCCATTCCCGGGTGGATGCGCTGACGCGGCGCGTTGCTCGGCGGGCCCGGGTGGGCAACGTCTACATCAACCGCAATATGATCGGCGCCGTGGTGGGCGTGCAGCCCTTTGGCGGCATGGGTCTGTCGGGAACCGGTCCCAAGGCCGGCGGCCCCCACTACCTGCTGCGCTTCATGGCGGAGCAGACATTAACGACCAATACCGCGGCCGTCGGCGGCAACGCGGCGTTGCTGACACTGGACTAGAAAATCTTGGCCGACACGATCGCCCATGACGTCATTGTGCTGGGAACCGGTCTCGCCGGACTGCGGGCGGCGCTGGAAATTGCGCGCCGGCTGGGCGAGGACGTGGATATTGCCCTGGTGTCCAAGGTTCAGCTGATGCGGGCACATTCCGTATGCGCCGAGGGCGGCACCGGTGCGGTGCTGGACCTGGAAGCGGGTGACAGTCTGGACCTGCACGCCTGGGACACCATCAAGGGCTCCGATTTCCTGGCCGACCAGGACGTCGTGTTCCGCTTCGTGGAGCGGGCACCGGCCGCGATCTACCAGCTGGACCATTGGGGGCTGCCCTGGTCACGGCGTCCCGACGGAAGAATTCGGCAGCGGGATTTCGGCGGCCACAGCTTCCCCCGCGCCACCATGGCGGCGGACAAGACCGGGTTCTTTGAGATGCAGACCCTGTACGACACGCTGCAGCAGTATCGAAACTTCACCCGTTACGAGGAGGTCTTTGCCACAGCGATCCTCACGGCAGACGGGGCCTTTCGGGGGATCACGGCGATCAGCCTGGCCGACGGCCGCTTCCTGGCTTTGACGGCGCCTACCCTGCTGATCGCCACCGGCGGCAGCGGGACCCTGTACGGGTTCACCACCTACTCGCGAACCGTGAGTGGCGACGGTCTGGCAATGGCCTACCGGGCTGGCATCGCCCTGGAAGACATGGAGTTTATTCAGTTCCACCCAACGGGACTGGTGCCGTCCGGCATCCTGATGACTGAGGCCTGCCGCGGCGAGGGCGGCTATCTCACCAATAACCGCGCTGAGCGGTTCATGTCCCATTACGCGCCAACCAAGCTGGAGCTCGGCCCCCGGGACATCATTTCCCGGGCCATGATGACCGAAATCCAGGCCGGCCGCGGGTTCGCCGGCCCCCAGGATCTTGATTACCTGCATCTGGATCTCACCCATCTAGGGGGCGACGCCATCAAAAGCCGGCTACCGCTGATTCGCGAAGTGAGCATGAAATTCATTGGCGTGGATCCCATTGAGCATGTCATTCCGGTGCGGCCCGTCGCCCACTACTCCATGGGCGGCATAGAGGCGGATATCCAGGGAGCCACAAGCGTGCCGGGAATCTGGGTGGCCGGCGAAGCAGCCTGCCTATCACTGCATGGCGCCAATCGGTTGGGCACGAACTCCACTGCCGAGTGTCTGGTGTGGGGCGAGATCTGCGGCGAGCAGATCGCGGCCTTTCTGGCACGGGAGCGGTCTTCGCCACCGCCACCCCGGGAGCAGATCGCAGCAGAAGAGAACCGCGTATTTGACACCATTATGAAAAACCCCGGAGACGAAAATCCCTACCAGATCCGGCACCAGCTACAGGACATCATGGACGTCCATCTGGGCGTGTTCCGCGACGGCGCTGACTTACGCCATGGGTTGAAACGGCTGGCAGCGTTACGCGAGCGCTTCGCCAGAGCACAGGTGACGGACAAGGGCCGAATTTTCAACATTGATCTGATAAACGCGCTGGAGCTTGAGAACCTTTTGGAGCTGGCCGAGATAGCGCTGCATGCGGCGCTGGCACGGACGGAGTCCCGGGGCGCTCACGCCCGTACCGATTATCCTCACCGGGACGATCAGAACTGGTTGCAACACACCCTGGCGCGCCGCACGCCTGCCGGGCCGGCCCTGGACTACAAGCCCGTTGCAATTACTCATTGGCACCCGGTAGAGAGGACTTACTGAGGAGCGCCCCATGGCGTCAGACGAATCATCACGATCCGTTAACCCGCTCGGCATAGCCGGCTGGCTGACCCGCGGCAGGCACGGCGTGGAAGGCTATCTTTACCTGCTGCATCGCATCAGCGGTATCGCCCTGTTGCTGTTTTTGTCGGCCCACGTGTTCGTCACGGGGGCGCGCCTGTTCGGCCCAGCGGTATGGCAGCAGGTGATGAGTTGGACCCACCATCCCTTGATCAAGCTTCTGGAGTATCTCGTCTACGCAGCGTTCGTCTTCCACGCCGTCAATGGCGTCCGGCTGGTGCTGATTGAGCTGGGCCTGGCCGTCGGGCGGCCGGAACAGCCGATATTTCCCTACAAGAGCTCGCTCAATACCCAACGCAAGCTCATGGTGGCCCTGATGATCATCACCGGCCTGCTGATCGTGCTGGGAGGATTTGAGTTGCTGCGCTTTCCTGGCGCCAGGGCGTACCCGTGAAGTACTGGCTTCTAAACGCGACCTGCGGATTGCTGATTCTGGTGCTGCTGGGCGCACACATGGCCATGATGCACCTGGACATGACGCTGGGGTTGCTGTGGGGCAGCAACGCCGATCCTCTCAGTTGGGATCAGGTCGCACTGCGGGGTGAAAGCCGGACCATGACCATCGGCTACGTGGTGCTGCTCGGCGCGGCCCTGTTCCACGGACTCTACGGCCTGCACACGGTGCTGACTGAATTCTTGGCAGGGCAGCGCGCCGCGCGGCTGATCCGGATGGGCTGCTGGGCAACGGGTATCCTGCTGTTTCTAGTCGGCACGGCATCGACCCTGATTTTTCACCAGTTCGGCAGCCTGCCCTGAGGGGATGACCATGAGCGAAGCAGATCGGTTGACCCGGATCACCATTAAACGGTTTCTTCCTGAACGGGACGGCGGGTCTTTCTGGCAGCCTTACGAGGTCGAAACTGCGCCGGGCATGACGGTACTGGATGCGCTGCAGCAGATTCGCGAGCGGCTGGACGCCACGCTGGCCTGGCGTTATTCCTGCCGAATGGGCATCTGTGGATCTTGCGCCATGATCATTAACGGCACACCGGCGCTGGCATGTAACACCCAAGTCCAAGCGATCAGCAAGACCCGCATCAAGTTGGAACCGCTGTGGAATCTTGCCGTCGTGAAAGACCTGGTCACCGACCTGGTCACGCTGTTCGACCATCATAAGCGCGTTAAGCCTTTCATCATCCGATCCGACGCCGGGGCGCCGATGACAGCGGCTACAGAGTTCAAACAAACGCCCGATGAATTATTGGACTATCTGCAATTCTCCTACTGCATCAAGTGCGGCGCGTGCGTCGCTGCGTGCCCCACGGTGGCCATTGACCCGCAATTCTCAGGTCCCATGCCATTGGCGGCAGCCCATCGGTACAACGCTGATTCCAGGGATGATGGATTTTCACAGCGCAAGACCGCGGTAAACAAAGGCCACGGCGCTGCCCATTGCCACTACGCCGGGGAATGCTCCCGAGTCTGCCCCAAGGGCGTAGACCCGGCCCGCGCCATTCAACTGCTCCGGCGAGACCTGATCAAAGACCTGTTTGGCGTTAGGAAACGCGAACCGGCAGCTCGGATGGAAGAGCCGCAAGTCCCGCCACAGCGGCTCGCCCAGCGGCCGCGGGCACCGGAGTATACTGTGCCGCAAGCATCGCGAGACTCCAGTGCCACCGAGTAGGAGGAATCGATGACCGAACCAGCCTCAAACGTAACGATGCCCGATACCGTAGCGGCAATCGTCGAATGCGGCTTTGCCCGCTGGGCGGAGCGTGCTGGCGACCAGGCACTACGAGCACGTTTTGACAGCGAACGCATCCCGGTGATAAGCGTCCGCCACGTCCGCGTATGGGGCTTGCAGGTCGATGACGAGCGCGAACTGCCGGGGCATGAGCGGACCAGCATACCGGATGAAGAGATCTGGGAGATCAACCTGCGCGCCATCGATGGCTCCACCTACGAGGTGGATTCGCGCCTGCTGCGACCTGCTCCCGGGGACGGATAGGTGATGCAACACACGCGTTCGTCGGCGTCCGGCCGGCGTTCCTGGAACTATGACCGGGGGCTTTAGCGAATGAAACGGATTCCCGCAATCAAAACGCTGATGACGCCTTTCCCCTACTCCATCGCCGCGGACGCACCGCTGCAGGAGGCTCACGCCTTCATGCGCGCGGAGAATATCCGCCATCTGCCCGTTACCCGCGATGGCGCGCTGGTGGGCATGCTGACGGACCGGGATATCAAGCTGGTTCTGGGGCCGGACTTTGCCTATCCAAAGATGGGCGAATTGACGGTAACGGAGGTGATGCTGCCCAACGCGTACAGCGTCGATCTCAACGAGCGGGCCGATCTGGTCCTTGCCCACATGGCCGAGCACCATCTGGGCTCCGCCATGGTGACCCGAAACGGGAAGCTGGTCGGCATTTTCACGGTTACAGACGCCTGCCGGGCATTCTGCGCGTTTTTGCGCGAACCCTTCGAACGGGGCGGCGGCGGCAACCAGGTTGCCTGAACACCCGTCAGCCCGGGCCGGGCGACGCACTCCCGTCAGACGCGGCTGTTCGCCAGCCGAAACCCAATCCATCGCGCCAGGGGCTGCTGGCGCGCCGCTGTGCAAGAATGTAGGTGGCTGAGCACGCTTCCCAGCGAAGGAAAAACACGAGCTATGAGTGATCAGGTCATCATTGCCGGCGCGGGGCCCGCCGGCTGCGTCACCGCCTTGTATCTGGCCCACCGGGACATCCCTGTGACGCTCCTGGAAGGCGAGCCCGTCCTGCCCCTGGATCTGCGCGCCTCGACCTTCCACCCGCCCACCCTGGATATGCTGGACGATCTGGGGGTCACGGAAAAATTGCTCGAGCTGGGTCTGGTTGCCCCGACTTACCAGATGCGCGATCGGCGCACCGGCGAGGCAGCCATTTTCGACATGTCCTTACTGAAAGACGAGACGAACCACCCGTACCGACTCCAGGTGGAGCAGTACAAGTTGACCCAGATCATTTGCGAAATGCTGCAGGATTATCCGCATGCGGAGGTGCGTTTTTCCCGCCAGGTGATCGGTTTTCGCCAGGATAACGCCGGCGTGCGGGTGCTGGCCTTTGGCGACGGCGATGAAGAGCTCTTCACCGGCAGCTATCTGGTGGGCGCCGACGGCGCCAACAGTCGGGTTCGCCAGGGGTTGGCCGTCCTCTACGACGGCTTCACATACCCGGAGAAGTTTCTGGTGGTGAGCACCACCGAGGATTTCCAACAGATGTGGGACAACCTGTGCTACGTCAACTACGTGTCCGATCCCCAAGAGTGGTGCGTGCTGCTGCGCACTCCCAGCCTGTGGCGGGTGCTGCTACCCACCCAGCCCGAGCATAGCGACGAGCAGGTCCTGTCCGATGAGTACATCCAGGACCGCTTGCAGCATCTCGCGCCCATCGAGGGCGATTACCCGGTGATTCACCGCACCCTGTATCGCGTGCATCAGCGCGTAGCAGAAACCTACCGGGTTGGTCGAGTCGCCCTGGCCGGCGACTCCGCCCATATCAACAACCCGCTGGGTGGCATGGGCATGAACGGCGGCCTGCACGACGCCGTTAATCTGGCCGAGAAACTGACCAGCATCATCCGGGACGGGGCCAGCGATGACCTGCTGGATCGCTACGACCGCCAGCGCCGATCCCTGGCGGTTCAGTTCGTGCAGGAAACCACCATGCGCAACAAGGCAATGATCGAGGCTCAGGACGAGCAGGCCCAGGCGAAGGCCATGGCGGAGCACAAGCGCATCGCCGCCGACCCCGTGGCGGCCAAGCAGCTGCTCATGAAGAGTTCCATGATCCAGGTGCTGCGGGACACGGAGAAGGTCCCTTAGCCACGTGCGAGTGGGTGCCTCGGGGCTTACTCCGCGGGCAGCACCCGGCCGCGCCACATTCCTCCGGCGCTGAAACACTGCCATGCCCATGGCACCCAACGGACCAGGGCGAAGCTCAGCCACAGGGCCCAGGCAAGCATCGCGGCTTTATAGAACCAAAGCGATACGCTGATCACGCCGGCAGCGGGCAGCTGAGGCCCGGAACGATCGGCGAACCATATGAATTGCCCGAACCCCAGGGGCGATGCCACTTGCATGTCCGGGCGCCCCAACAGCCCGGTCGGAATCGCCCCGACCAAGCTGCCCAGGGCCAGCAGCGAAAAAATCGCCAGCGCCACCTGCAGGACATTGAAGCGCAGCCGATCGCTGCTGGGCTGAGCGTTCCGTCGCCACACCATGACGAACGCCCAGGCCGCAAAGAGAATGAGCACCGGCCAGGCGAAGGTGCTCAGACCCAGGCCCAGCAGCAGCCACTCATGCACCTTGAACGGCGACTGGCGCAGGCGCCCCAGAGCCACCGCCAGCAGCACGAAGACCACAAGCTCGGACCAGTAGAGGATCGCGGGACCAAGCCCCGGACCGTAGGTCAGCAGCACCCAGCGGTCACCGGGCGCACCCAGACTTAAACGCACGTTGCTGGCCGCCATGCCCAGATCCAGCGCGCCAACGCTCTGAGCCAGCCCACCCGGCGCGGGCGTCGCGTACTCAACGGCAATGCCGTGCTCGCCGGGCGTCACCGGCAGGTCCAGGCGCCCGTCCAGTAGCGCCAGAGGCACGGGCGATCCATCGATGGCCACCCGGATCAGCTCAGCATCCTTCGGTAGCGTCATCGAGTGCCGCGCACCACGACTGCTGCGGTACTTGAGGTTGAGCTCATGGGTCATTACCCGCTGGCCGGGGCGCGTGTCCAGCTGCACCTGATCAAAGGCCAGGGTATCGCCCTCACTCGCCGCCGGCCGCGTGATTGCAAGCGCCAGGCTTTCTCCAGGCCGCGGATAGTATTCCGGCATATAGAAGTCCGGATCGAGCAGCCGGGGCGCCGTTTCCGGCAGACCGCTGGCTTCGCTGTGCCACAGTGGACTCACGCGCAGCCCCCAGACTTCGCTCCACGCCACGTCGGTGGCGGCGCGCAACGTCAGGGTGTCCGTGTTCGGCAGCGATGATAGCCAGACAAACTCGCGCTGATCTGCGCCGAAGGCAACCAGAACCTTGCGGTCGCGAACTTGTACCCCTTCGCTGACGACAGACTCACTGGGCAGCAGATCAATCTCCAGAGTGAATGGCCCCTCCGCCGGCGTGATGCGACTGACTCGAGTGATGACGCTCCAGTCCAGGTCCAGACGTAGTTCTCGATTCACCCTGACGAACGGCTCGAAGGTCACGGCACTGGCCTGGCTCGCCTCACCCTCGGCCGCCACCGGCACCAGTTCCAGGGCACTGGAGGGTAGTCGGCCATTGCGCAAGCCCACCACCTCCCAACCACTGGCCTCCACCTGAACGTAACGAGGCTCAAGCGGGAAAGGCACGGTCAGCCCGGCATCCGGCAGCAGGGGCCCCGCTAACTCCAGTTGGTGTACGCCAGCGGCCAGCGGCACCCAGAGGCGCCCGTCGCTGCTGCGCCACATCTGGCTCACGGCGCGCTCGGCCAGGCGCACGGTCAAGGGTTCCCAAGCACCCACTTGGCCCGGCAAGGGCACGGCGCTGGGCTCTGCGACCGCCACGTCCAGCCGCATGGCTAAACGGTCGCGGGTCACGGTCACAGCGGCCTGCATCACATCGGCGCAATCGGGACGGCAGGGGGCGGGCTCGGTAAGCCGAGCCCGCAATTCGTCCAAGAGATCAGGCGATGGAAAGCCGGGCGTCTCCGCTCGGGCTATGCCCGGTGCCCAGCCACCGGCCAGCAGCATGAGAGGGAGCAGCGCGGCAGCGCCGGAAAATCGGGGCCAACGCTGCGGCCACCCGAACACGGCGCGGCCGACCATCAGCAGCAACGCCGCTGATAGCAGCACGCCTGCGAAGCGCAGCACACGCACCAGCCATGGACCGGCGATGGTCAGCGCCAGGGTTTCGCGCGCTTCGACCGGTCCATCCCAGGACAGCTGGTAACGGCGCCATTGCCAATTGGGCACACCCGGCCCGGTCTGTACCTGAGCATCCGGCAGATAGCGCGTGAACCGGTAAGCCTCACTGGCAGCCCGCCCACTGCTGGGCGAAAGGCTCGCCACGGCCCGCTCCCGTGCGCCCATCACCGCCACCTCTTCAGAAGTGAGATCCTGAGAGGGGGCTTCAAGCATGTCGAGGTTCGTCGGGCGGACCATTGAGCTGATACCCCCCGGCTCCAGCTGAGGGAACAGCACCAGCTTGAGCTGAGAGGCAGCGAAGGGCAGCAGCAAGACCACCACCACGGCTCCGGTGGCCCAGACCAGCCGTTGCGCCCCGCTGCGCAGCTTGCCTTCGGGCGCCATCCCCATCAGAGCCAGCGCCAGCAGCAGCCAAAGCCAAGACCAGCTCAGACTGTTCGGCTCGTGAAACGTCAGCACCAGCCCGCTCAGGGCAACGGCACCTGCGGTGGGCCCGATCAGCCGCAGCGCCGCCACCGAAATAATCAGCACCAGAAAGATATCCAGCAAGCGCCATTGATTGATCCAGGCCCGGGGCGCCTGATCGGCGCCGCGCGCGGCCAGGAGCTGAAAACCGGGCGGCAATTGCAAGGTCGCGCGAACGCTGTCGAAGCGGTCCAGATACCCGGTAATGGGCAGCGCACCGCCGCGCTCGGCCACCCGGGCGCTGGTCGTCAAGCGGAGTTCGGCCGCGCGCAGTTCCACCCCCCGGATGCCCGGCTCAGCGCCGTCGGTAATCAGCAGACGCTCACCGCCGCTGCGCGCGCTGGTCATCAGGTAGGGGCCAGCCATGTCCAGACGTCCGGCCCGCTGTCGGCCGGTAATCTGATCGCGCGCCGTCAGGCCGCTACCGTCGAAGTCCAGCCAGAGATCCCGCACCAGCTGCAGCCGGTTGCCCACATCGGCCTCGCCACGGCTGCGTTCGACGAGCTCAAGCGTGGCATCTCTGCTGACCCGGTAGGTGGGCAGGCCACGCCATCCCGGCGGTGCCCCTGCCTGGGCAGCATCGACTCCCGGCGCGCCTTCCAGGCTGGCGACACGCAGACGCGTGTCGGCGGCGAAACTCCAGATTTCAAAGGCTGGCCAGGGGGCCGTCGCCGCCGGGAGGGGCAGGGTCTGCGGAATAGTCTCGGTGCGGCTGATGAGCTGAATATCGAACCGCCCCGGCCGCAGCTGAACCCGCAGGTTGTCATCGTCAAGCACGACGGGCAAAGCGCTGCTCAGCGCCTGAGCCCCAAAGCCCGGTAGCATCGCGCCGGCCAGGGTAATCTCCCGCGCACTGCCCGAGACCTGCAGCTCGATCCGGGTGGTCAAGGTGACGGGAATCCCATCGGACAGCAAGCGGTAGACCGCCACGGTGAGCCGATCCTCCGCCGCCGCTGTCTCGGCCCGTTGGCCCAGCCATACGCGTCCGTCGGCCAATTCCGGCACGCTGATTGGATCGCCGTCCACGCTGAGCCGGATCAGCCCGGTGCCCGGGGGCACCGCTAGATTTGCCGGGCGCGTGGTCCAGCGCCAGGCACCCAAGACCCGATATTCCCCGGCCGCCAACTGAATGCCGGGTCGGCCGTTGTGGTTGACCACCGCCGCCGGCTCGCCATTCAGGCGCACATCAACCGGCCATTGCTCGGGGCTGCCCGGCAATGGCAACCAGGATTCCTGATACAGGCGCCAGCGCTGATCGAAGCGGCCGTCCCGGGCACCGACCTGGATGCGCAACTCGCCGGGCCAGGCGCAGATGTGACTTGCGGGATCCCCCGGCATGGTGCCGGTCAAAACAGGACAGGCGCGGAACGCTTCGTCCGCCAGCACCCAGTCCTCCCAGGCCTCAAGAGGCTCAGGCGTCTGAGCGCCCGCAGTGGTGAATGGCAACACTATAGCGAGCAACGGGAACAGTCTGATCATCAACGCCTCTCCGCCGAAGAGCTCTACATGGCAACGCAGCTTGCCAGCGCGTGGGGTCAGCGTGCGCCTGCCCGACGACCTGCCAGCGGATCACTTGCGGGTCAGTTCACCGTCCGACGGCGATACGAAACCCATGGTGGTCAGCACCGCAAGCGCACCCGATTGACCTTTCAAATAGCTGGCCAGAAAAGCGGTCGTCAAGCCGTTGGTCAGGCTGAGATAGTCCCGGGCACGAGGACTCATGTTGAGATCGTCCCGTCCGACGATGCCGCCCAGATAGTGATCCGCCCCGTTCAAGACCAGCAGGTACTTGTCACCCGGTGGCGCGTAGCGGAAACCGTCTTTGTGCCATTCCCAGGTGGTATCGGGCACCATGATGATGTCGTCAGTCGCGGTGGTATAAAAGGCCGGCACGCGCACCTCACTGAAACCCTGGGCATCAATGGTGGGCAGGGCCCCCGGTGGGGAGATGAACACACCCGCCTTGACCCGCCCATCGGCCAGATACTGGCGCTCTCCCGTGTCCAGAGCCAGTGTGGAGGCGCCCGCCATAGCCATGGCCGTCAAGCCACCCAGGCTGTGGCCTGCAGCCGCCACCTGCTGCAGATCAGGCTTGCCCGCCAGCTTGGGCACCTGCCGCTCGATCTCCGCCATGTTGTCCAACAGAAAGGTCAGATCCGCCACCCGGGTGGGCCACTTGCGACCGGCATCGGGGTCGCCCCGCTCGACGCCCAGCGCTGTTGAATCGATATGCGTAGCCGCCAGCACCACGAAGCCGTGGGTCGCCCAGTGATCCAAAATGGGGTTGTACATATCCTTGGATGAGTAAGCACCGTGGGAGAACACCACGACCGGGTAGGCGCCTTCGGCCCGCGGAAAACTCAGCCGCACGTTCAGCGGCTTGTTCAGCACAGTGTGCTGCAGCACCAGCGTCTCTTCGACTTCGATTTGATAGGGACCCAGCCCCGAATACACCAGCAAGCTTGGCGTGTCCCACGGCTGCGGGGGGAGTTGAGCGGGTGCGCAGGCGGTCAGTGCTGCCACCGCCGTGGTCAGCAAAAGTAATCGGCTCATGGCGCCAAAGTATCCCACACCTGCGTTGTGGGGGGGATGCTTGCTGTGCGGGTCCTTAGCGAGCGGAAACGGCCGCAGCCTTAACCAGATCGAACCGTCCCGTGGTGCGCAGCTCGGCCGTGGCGGCAGCGATTTCGATGCGGTTTCGGCCCGCCTCCTTGGCGGCGTAACAGGCGCGATCCGCCGCATGCATGATCTCCCGGGCAGTATTGCGTCCATCCCTGGAGTAGGCGATTCCGATGCTGGCCCCCGCGCGAAACACCTGGTCGGATCCTGTCACGGTCAGATCGGCAATTCCGCGCAACACGTTGTGCGCAACGCGAAGCGCTTCGCGTTTGCCGCAGGATTCAAGAATCACGGCGAATTCATCGCCGCCCACCCGGGCGGCAACATCCGTCTTGCGCACCGTGCTGCGCAAGACGTCAGCGATGCGACACAGCATCTCGTCACCTACCGCGTGGCCACCCGTATCATTCACCTGCTTGAATAGATCCAGATCGATGAAAATCAGCGCAAAAGGCTCACCGCTAGCGTTGCAGAGGTCTGACACATAGAGCATGCGCCGTTGAAATTCGCCGTGGTTAACCAGCCCGACGAGGGAATCGTGTGTGGCCTGATGATGCAGAGTGTGGCTTAGAGCCATGTTGGTACGCACGACACGCCCGGTCTCGCGGGCGGCAAGCAACAGGGCACATAGAAACAGCAGCACCATGCCCCCCATAGCCATCTGTGGCTCACCCCCTTCAGCCAGCAACCGCCCCGCCAGGGGCAGCAAGGTGGGTAGCACGAAGACGAGAAAACTCCTTTGCCCTACGGCATAGATGGGCACGGATGCGGCCGAGATGCCGGACAGCACGAAGGCCATGAACACCTGCTGCATGAGCGAGTCCGCGGGGTACAGCACAATGGGCAGCGCACCCCAGTGTGCACCGGTCAACACCGTGGTCCACATGTAAATTCGGCGCCAGTGGGCAATGCCGCCAAGATTCGCGCGCGGATTGGCGCGCCAGTCACGAAATCGACGCCCCTGGCGCAGACGGGTTAAGGCCAGCCCTGCGGCCAGGCCTGTCCAACTCAGCACAAGAATGGGGTTCAGGGTTTGCAGCAGAGAGGCCGCTATCGCTGCCGCACCCACCAGATTGATCGCGACGCTGAGGTTGGTATAGCCCATCAGCACGTCCAGCTGACGCACCCGGACCCAGTTATCGCGGCTGATGCCGTAGGGAATCTGATGGGCGAGCGGATCGCGGTCCATAGGAGTCTCAAACTTGGCCGATGTTAGGATCGGCGCTCGTGGCGCGGTACAGTCAACGCCGCAGTCTAGGCAATGAACTGCTCAGGGGCCGTGACCTGAATCAATATTCGGGACTTTACCTAACGGGACGGCCCGAGATCTCCGGCGCCGGACGGCGGCGCATAGACGACGGGAATGCCCTTCCGTTCGGCATACCGGGTGGCGAAGCCGAGCGCTGCGTCCATGCTCATCGGCTGCTCGAGAACGAGGGTTTTCACGAACCAGTCAGGCTCGCTCAACTCATCTTGCGCATCGCGGCAACGCTCCACCACACGTTCTATGGTGGCGAGCGTCACGGTGTCATCCTGGGGATCCGGACACGCCCGAACACGCACAAAATCCGCGTCCTGAGTTCCCCCGCCCACCTTCTTAGCAACAACCCTCACAGCCATCAGGACCTCAAACTCCTCGAAGCGGTCTTCCGGGCAGGATGCTGCAATTCCTGTGCCACCCCGCCGATGACCCGCATGGGCGCGAAACCTGGATCACGTTATGTCAGCAACAGGTGACACGCGTGGTCGGTTTTGTCGACCACTTCGTGTCACCCCCCATGAGGTAAGCCGGCCCGCCCCACAAAGATCACCCGGCGTGATCCGCCCGGGTGTCCCCACTGCGCGGGAGGACGCGCCCGCTGCGGCGGGTGCGGATTGACCTGGCCAACGGGAATCCGCTATAGATCGATCCATAACCTCCCGAGGAATCCCCATGTTCATCAACTTCTGGTACGCCGTGGAACGGGCCGACAAGGTCAGCAACGTGCCGATCAAAAAACGCATGCTGGGGCTTGATTTCGTGGTATTCCGGGACACTCAGGGGGTGGCCCGCTGCCTCGCAAACACCTGTTGCCATCGGGGCGCGTCGCTGGCTGCCGGCAAGATCAAAGGCGACTGCGTGCAGTGCCCCTATCATGGCTGGGAATTCGACGGCGACGGCATCTGCCGCAGGATCCCGTCCATGGGTCCGGATGCGAAGATCCCCGCGCGGGCCCGGGTTGACGCCTATCCCACTCAGGAGCGCTATGGGCTGCTGTTCGCTTTCCTGGGCGACCTGCCCCAGGCGGAGCGGCCGCCGATTCTGGATATCGAAGAGTACGGACAGGAGGGTTGGGCCGCCACGATTCAGGAATTCGAGTGGCCCATAGACTACAAGCGTTCCATGGAGAACGGCATCGATCCGGCCCACAATGAGTTTGTCCACGACACCCACGGTTTTTCCGGCGAGCGCGACGACTACCGCGTGGGCCCATTGGATATGCGAGAAACCGAGTGGGGTACCGGGTTCTACAACAAGGTGTTCGCGCCGCCGCTGGCCGAAAAACGCATGCGGGAAGCATCCGGACGCGCAGAAGCTACCTACATCGACGCGGGCACCGGTCATCACGGCATCTCAAGTATCTGGACTCATATCCATCCCACACCGGAGATGTTCATTCATCAGTACCTGTTTGAGACGCCTATCGATGAGAGCAACACGCATATGTTCCTCGTCAACTGTCGTAATTTCCTGCCGGGGCCGGAGCACGACGAGCGCTTCAAGGAACGCAACGCCTATGTGGCCAATCAGGACCGCGAGGTACTGACGGATCTGCTACCCGTCCTCACGCCCAACACCAACATCCACGAGATCTTCGTTCCCGCCGACCATCCCATCGGCCGCTACCGGGAGCGAGTCAAGGAGTGGCAGGCGCGGGGCTGGCGTATCGACAAGAAGACCCTGCGTGACACCCGGGATGAGGTCGCCTACGCCATCCCCAGCCCAGCGCGACGGGAAGTGAAGGGCTGGGTGCTGGCACCCATCCCCCTGCTGCCGGCGAGCGCCTGAGTCAGGGCGCAGCGCCGGCGAGAGCCGGACCAGCCTCGGCCTGGACGCTGGCTTCAATCCATTCCACAAAGCGGGGGTGTTGGGAGATCCCCTTGGGATTCAGGCGATAAGTCAGGCCGGCCAGATCGGTGTCGAATTTGTACTGAATCCCCCGGGTGGACATGAGAAAGCCCACCAAGATGACCTCTTTCCGATCGACTGCTGCGGCCTGAATCCAATGGCGCAGATTAGCCACGTTGGCCGACCGCAAATGGGGCGGCGCATCGTCCTGCAGGTTGATCGCCCGGACCTGGGAAAAGCCCGTTGCCTGCCGCAGCCGCGCCTCGTGCTGGCGCAGCACCGCCAACTCCATCTGATTGTCGGCGACAGTCTGGGGGCCGTGTCCCACCACGATCAGCACTTCATTAGCCGGGTCTGTGCTGATCTCGCGGGCGTGATCGGCCAGGATCTCGCTGACGATGGGGTGGCTACCCATGACGGATGCGAACACGATGCGCGAATCGCTGCGAATGGGATCGGTCTTCAGGTAGGCGGGCTCGACGCGGCCACCAAAAATGTAATCCCATTGCCGGTAGACGGAAGCATTGCGCGACAACGCCGCCGGCACCACCACGATCGTCTCGGCGCCGGCCTCATCCAGCGCCGTCACCGCCGCCTGCAGATGGGCTGATCCCATCATGGACATGCCGAAACCCAGGGCCAACGGTAGCTGAGCAGCCAGCGGCTCCAGCGACTTCTTAAAGACCTGATCGCCCCGCTCGCCGGCACCGTGAGCCAGGACCAGAACGCCCAACTTACCGCGCAAATCCGCTTGGCTGACATACCAGTGATAGTTTCCTGGCATCTCGGCCATGCTCTGCATGATTTCGTCGTTGGACATGGTCTTGTACTGATCGACCGCCTCGCGCAGGCGGGCAAACTGCGCCTCGGTCATCTGGTGATGATGATGGTGAGCGTGCTCGCCGCTCTCCTGCGCGGCGAGCGGCCCGGTCAGCCAGGATGCGGCCAAGAGCAGAACGGGCAACAACGATAGATTGGGAACTTTCATGGCAGGCTCCTGGAGGCTGCGGGCCCCGGACTGGCGCTCGCTGGGACTAATACTACCCCTGGCGCATGGTGGGGGTGAACAGGCGCGCACCGCATTAGCCATGCCTTGCGGCACCCCCGCTAAGGTGACGCGTTGCGCAGAAACTGCTCGGGCAGACGGGGGCCGGCCACGGCATCCGCGGGGCTGGCCGCTTCGATCTCCGCAAGATCCCCAGGCTCAAGCCGTATCGCGGCAGCGTGATTGTTCTCATCCACTCGGGCAATGTGCCGGGTGCCGGGGATAGGCACCACGTCCTCGCCCCGGGCCAGCAGCCAGGCCAGCGCCAGCTGGGCGGGCGTGAGCCCGCGGCGCTCCCCGACCGCCGCCAGAGCTTCCACCAGCGCCTGGTTCGTGGCGAAGTTGTCGGCGCTGAAACGGGGCATGTTGGACCGGGTGTCATTGGCGGCGCCAAAGTCATCCCGAGAGGCGAGCCGCCCGGCGAGAAAACCGCGGGACAGGGGCGAGTAAGCGACAAAACCGATCCCCAACTCGCGACAGGTGGGCAGGATCTGCGTTTCCACGTCCCGGCTCCACAAGGAATATTCCGTCTGCAGCGCGGTGATGGGATGCACCGCCATAGCCCGGCGCAGGGTCTGTGGTCCGGCCTCGCTCAGGCCGATGTGGCGAACCTTGCCCGCCTCCACCAGCCGCGCCAGCGCGCCCACCGTATCCTCCGTGGGCACATTGGGATCCATGCGATGCTGATAGTACAGATCGATGGTATCGATATTGAGACGTTTGAGACTGGCATTACAAGCAGCGGTTATGTACTCCGGTCGGCCATTGGGCGGTGCGACGCCGCTGTCCGTCAACCGCAGCCCGCACTTGGTCGCAATCACCAACTGCTCCCGGCGGCCGGCGATAGCCCGACCCAGCAACGTTTCGTTGTGGCCATTGCCATACAGCTCAGCCGTATCGAAGAATGTCACGCCGTTGTCCATGGCGTGCAACAGCGTTGCGATGGAGACCTTGTCGTCGCTGGTACCGTAAAACGCGGACATGCCCATGCAGCCAAAGCCTAGAGCCGAGACTTCCAGCTGGGCGGCGCCGAGTTTTCTGGTTTGCATACGATACCCCTCAGTCGCCGGCCAGTTTGACCAGCATTTTGCCCATGTTGTTACCGCTGAACAGGCCGATCAGCGCCTCGGGGGCACGATCCAGACCCTCCAGCACGGTTTCCTCCCAGCGCACCGCGCCCTCCCGTATCAGCCCGCCCACCTCCTCGATGAATGCGGGGTACTGATCGGTGTGGTCCGTCACGATAAAACCGCGCAGCGTGACCCGTTTAATCAGAATCTGCATGAAGTTGGCCGGCCCGGTCGGCTGTTCAGGCGTGTTATAGAAACTGATCATGCCGCACACCACGACCCGTCCGAACACATTCATCTGATCGAGTGCGGCTTCCAGCTGCGCGCCGCCGACGTTATCGAAATAGATGTCCAGCCCATCAGGCACCGCGGCGGCAAGCTGCTTGGCAAAATCTCTGGCCTTGTAGTTGAGTGCGGCATCTACGCCCAACTGACTGCTGAGCCAGTCGAGCTTGATGGCCGATCCTGCGCTGGCCACGACCCGGAGCCCCCGCTGCTTGGCCAGCTGACAAACCAAGGAACCCACAGCGCCGCCGCCGGCGGACACGAACAGCGTCTCATCCGGCTGGGGTTGCGCCAGCCCGAGACCTACGTAGGCAGTCAGGCCCGGCATACCCAGCACGCCGAGGAACGCGGGCAAAGGTGCGACGCTCGGATTCACCAGCTGCAAAGCTTTGCCGGGCATCACGCAGGCCTCCCGCCAACCACTCTGATGGCTCACGTATACGCCCTCGGGGAAGTTAGCATGGCGACTTTCCAGCACCTGGCCGATCGCACCCCCGCTCAGGGGCTCGCCCACCTGGAAGGGCTCAATGTACGACTTCCGCCCGTTCATGCGACCCCGCATATAGGGGTCAACGGACATCCACAGGTTGCGCACCAATACCTGGTCTTCACGCAGCGGCGGCAGCTGGGACTCGACGATTTTGAAATCCGCACGGGTGGGTACGCCGTGGGGCCGCTGCTCTAAGTGCACGACTCTTGTCTTCATGCTTACGCCTGCGGTGGGAGGGCTGCCGAACGGCCAGAATACCCCAGGCGAGCCGCCCTCGACAGCACTGCCCACCGCGCCGCGCGGCTGTGGCCGGTCGGGTTTAGTAGGGCTGCGGCTCACCGTTGTAGCGGATGAAGCTGCCCGCATCCGCCAGCGTGAGCCCGTCGATGACCTGAATCATCCCGGCGATGCTCTCCTGGGTTTCAATCAACTCTGGGATTTGAGCATCAGCGATCTTTTCGACCCGCACCTGGCCGGGCGACAGCAACGCCACGACCACGCCGTGAGGCTTGAGGTCTCTGGCCATGTTGAGCATGAACATATTCAACGCGGCTTTGCTGGCCTTGTACCAATAAGCGCCCGGCGGTACGGGACCCGACTGCAGCGATACCGAGGCGGCCAGGGAACTGATGGCGACCACCTTACCGTTCTCGCTGGCAAGCACGTGCTCGCGAAACGCCTCGCTGACCTTCAATGGGCCCAGGGCGTTGGTGCGCATGAATCGCTCAAACTGATCGTGAGCTAAAGTACCGAAAGACTGGGGCGCAGGCTGCCGGAAATCACCGGTAATCCCGGCGTTGTTGATGAGCACATCGATCGCCGTGCCTGCAAGCTTCGCCGCCAGCGCGTCGATCTGGGCGTGATCCGTCACATCCATCTGCTCGACGCGCACCCGGCTATGCTGAGCCGCCAGCTCCGCCAGGGTGACGGGCACCTGGTCCCGACGGTGGGTGGCAATCACGGTCCAGCCCCTGGCCGCATACTGCTTGGCGAACTCCAGGCCGATGCCCCGATTTGCGCCCGTAATCAGTACGGTGTCTGCATGGGCCACGGCGCCCGCTGCCACTCCCGTCACCAACGCCAGGCCGACCAGGACCTGCCTGATTGTCCTATGCCACATCACTGGCTTGCTCCGGCTTCGCCGGGGCAATCAAGGGTACCGGGTCCAGCACCCAGTTGCGGCTGTCGCGCCGCCCCGGCGAGGGAATGACCGTCACGAAGTCACCGGCCGCCCGCTTAGCTGCCAGGGCGTCCAGGTCGATTCGCCAACCCTTCGCTTCCCACTCGAGGATTTTTTCCCGATACCGGCGGATAATCTTATCCGCCGGCATATGCATCTCCTTGGCGTTCCGACGCGGCGCGCGCTTCGGTTGCATGCGCTCCACCACCACCCGATCCTGCTCCGCCACAACCATGTTGCGCTTGCTCACCGCCCGATCCACCCACGGGGACAAGACAAAGTTGCGCATGTTCACCAGGAACCCGTGGGTATGAAACTCGTCTACGGGCGTTTCGAAGATGTACTGGTGCAGCCACTTGGTCTGGTTGATGTGAATATAAGTGGCCATCTGGTTGGGGCCGAAATGAGAGGTGCCGGCCTCGGGCGGCGTTTTCTTTTTTTCGTTAAAGCGCGTCAAAAAGCTGCGCGTCGTGCTGCCCTGATACTTGTGCATGAAGCCCCAGCCCCACTCGTGCTGCTCCAGGGGTAGCTCCCCGACGCGGTGCTCGGGGTTCTCGCCAGAAGATCCGTGGGTGGGATGCACAAATTCATTATGGGCGGGATCCAGGCCATTCTCGATGATGCGCTGGTAATTCGCCTCCCACCAATAGTCCAGGGTAGTGGCACGCCAGCCCTCCTGCTGGAATTCAGGGACCGCCATGATGGGCGGACGCTCAGCTTCGGGAAGGTCGCCGAGGAAAGCGAATACCAGCCCATAGCGTTCCACCGTGGGATAAGCGTCAATGCGCGCGCGGGGCGGCACCTTGTGGCCGGGACCCAGAGAGGGAATCGACCGGCAGCGGCCCTCGGCGTCGAACTGCCAGCCATGATAGGGACACTGGACGCAGTCGCCGCGCCGCTTGCCCCCGGACAGGGCTGCGCCCCGGTGGACACAGGTATCGCTCAAGCAGTGCGCCTGACCCGCCGAATCGCGAAACACCACAAAGTCATGGCCCAGCATCCGGGCCTTACTCGGTTGGTCCGTGATGCGGTCGCTGAAATCCACCGCGTACCAGAAATTAATAAACATGGCGCTCGCCTCATCTGCGCAGCATGCCGCCATTCTCACCAACCTGATCGATTAAACCAATACCCACTGCGCCCGCCGTCCCTGGAACGGTCGCTGGTCGGGGTGCTGCAGGGCGCAAAACGTGTGATCATTCTCACCGTGAGTCAAGACGCAACCCGAGATCGGCCAAAAGCGCGCAGCTTGAAACCCCTGCGAGCGCTGGTGCCCTTTATCCAGCCCTACTGGCCCACGCTGCTGGCAGCGCTCGGCGCCCTGACGGTCGCCGCGGGCGCCATGTTGGCACTGCCCGTCGCCGTCCGGTTTGTGATCGATCGGGGGCTGGCGGCAGATGATGCGGCGACCATCGACCGCTACTTCGTTTACCTGCTGTTGGTGGCGGGCGTGTTTGGCCTGTTTGCCGCGCTGCGCTTTTACCTGGTGACCTGGCTGGGCGAACGGGTGGTCGCCGACATCCGCAGCGCGGTCTATCGCAAGATCGTACGCCTGGACCCCACCTTTTTCGAAGTCACCCAGACCGGGGAAGTGCTGTCCCGACTGACGACGGATACGACGCTGATCCAGTCCATCGCCGGGGTCAACCTATCCATCACGCTGCGCACCGCCCTGACATTGACAGGCTCCCTGATCATGCTGGCCATCACCAGCGCCAAGCTCATGGGCATGATTGTCGTATTGATCCCCCTGGTCATTGTCCCGATCATTGTGATCGCCCGGCGAGTGCGCACCCTGTCCCGCGCCACCCAGGATCGGGTCGCCGATGCCAGCGGCCTGGCGGGCGAAACCCTCAACGCCATGCAAACGGTGCAAGCGTTCACGTTGGAGCGACTGCAGACGGACCGCTTTGACGACAGCGTGGAGGCGACCTTTGCCATCGGCGTGCGCCGCATCCGCGTGCGCGCCCTGCTCACGGCGGTCGCCGTGTTGTTCATCTTCGGCGCCATTACCGTGGTGCTCTGGGTGGGGGCCCACGCGGTGCTGTCGGGTGAGATGACCGGCGGCGAACTGGGACAGTTCCTGCTCTATGCCATGTTCGTGGCCAGCGCTGCGGCCTCTTTGAGCGAGATGTGGGGTGAGGTGCAGCGAGGCGCCGGCGCTATGGAAAGGCTGGTGGAATTGCTGCATGCCGAGCCGAAAATTGTTGCCCCGGCCCACCCGGTGGAGATGCCCACACCCGGTCGCGGCGACATCCAGCTGGAGACGGTTTCCTTCAGCTACCCATCCCGGCCCGAGACGCTGGCCATTGACCAGGTATCTCTGGTGGTCAAGCCCGGAGAGACGGTGGCCTTCGTTGGACCATCCGGTGCGGGGAAGAGCACCTTATTTCAGCTGTTGCTGCGCTTCTACGACCCACAGGTCGGCACTATCCGCATCGACGGCTGCAACATCGCCGCAGCCCGGCCGGAAGACGTGCGGGCGCGCATCGGTCTGGTGCCCCAGGACACCGTGATCTTCGGGACGTCGGCCCGGGAGAACATCGGCTTTGGCCGCCCGGGCGCCAGCCATGAGGACATTGAGGCGGCGGCGCGCGCCGCGGCCGCAGATGTTTTCATCCGCGCGCTGCCGGATGGCTACGATACCTTTCTGGGCGAGCGGGGCACCCGGCTGTCGGGCGGCCAGCGGCAGCGCATCGCCATCGCCCGGGCAATCCTGAAGGACCCGCCCATCCTGCTGCTGGATGAGGCCACCAGTTCCCTGGACGCGGAAAGCGAACGCCTGGTCCAGGAGGCGTTGGAACGGTTGATGGAGCACCGCACCACCATCATTATCGCCCACCGCCTGGCAACCGTTCTCAAGGCGGATCGGATCGTCGTCCTGGATCAGGGCCGCATCGTCGATATCGGCAGCCATGAGGAACTGCTTCAGCGCGATCCCCTGTATGCCCGACTGGCGGAACTGCAGTTCGGTGAGGCCTACGATGACGGCCGGTCCATCCGCCTTGTCGGCAACACCTCCTGAGGTAACCGGTGATTGATCCGAGCTGGCAGGGCAAGGTTGCCTTCTACGAGCTGATCTTTGGCACCTGGCTTGCGTACGCGTTTCTCGTACTGGTCTGGGAGAAGGTTCTCAAGGCCCCATTGCCCGAATGGAAATATGTGCTCATCACTTTTCTGGGCGCCAGCTTTTTCTGGATCAATCACTATTTCCTGCTCGCCCCCTTCTGGCTCTGGCTGGTCAACGGCTATACGTTGGTATTCCTGTTCATCTATTACCGGCTCGCCGTGCGCGGCCGGGGCCCATCGTCGCGCTGGCGGCTGGGTGCCGGCTGCACCGCGGTCATCTTCACGGTGGCCTACATTGTTTTTGAGAACGTGGCCCGTTTCGGGGTGAGTAGGGGCTGCCATGAGTTCTGGTTCATGTTCAGCGCCTATTTCGGTTTTCTCTGGCTGATTCTCTGGCGCGGGCGGCGCCCGGCAACCGCCGCCTAACCCCAAAGCTCTGGGGTAGGCGGTTGCAGCCGGTGATCGTGCAACTTAAGACCCCCGGCGCGATCCGCAGCGAGTAACAGCGGTCCGTCCAGATCCACAAAGGCGGCCCCCTCGCACAGCAGCATGGCGGGCGCCACGGCCAGTGACGTGGAGACCATGCAGCCGATCATCAAGCCCAGCCCGGCAGCCTCGGCCGCCTGGACCAACTCCAAAGCGGCGGTGAGACCGCCGGTCTTGTCCAGCTTCACGTTCACCAGATCGTAGCGCCCGGCGAGGCCGGTCACATCAGCCGCCACGTGGCACGACTCGTCGGCGGCGATGGGCACAACCCGGGGGAGTTGTGCCAGACACTCGTCCTGACCCGCCGGCAGGGGCTGCTCCAGCAAAGCAATACCCGCCGTGGCAAGTTCCGGCAGCAGCTGCGCCAGCTGCTCGGGCGTCCAGGCCTCATTGGCATCGAGGATCAGTTGGGCTGCCGGCGCCGCCGTCCGCACGGCACGAATCCGCTCCATGACCTGCGTGGCGCCGACTTTGACTTTCAGCAGCGGTCGATGGGCCTGGCGGGCGGCCGCTTTTGCCATGGCAACAGGCTCAGCGAGACTGATGGTGTAGGCGGTAACTACGGGGCGAGGCGCCGCCAAACCGGCCAGCCGCCATACGGGCTGCCCCGCCCGGCGGGCTTCCAGGTCCCACAACGCGCAGTCGCAAGCGTTGCGCGCCGCACCCGGCGGCAGCGCCTCAAGGAGCTCAGCGCGGGTCATGCCGGCGGCCAGGCGATCCTGCAGTTGGCGCACCTGGTCGATCACACTGGCGAGGGTTTCACCATAGCGGGCGTAGGGCACACATTCGCCGCGCCCCGTGGCACCGGCCTCGCTGATAGTGACCACGACCACTCGCGCTTCGTGTTTGCTGCCCCGGGCAATGGTAAACGTCTCGCGCAGCGGCCAGCGCTCGGCAACAACGGCAACGGCCCGACTCATGCTAGCAGAGCATCGACCAGCCGCGCCGCCCCCTGCCGCAACGGATCCACGCAGGGCAGCCCCAGCTCTGCCTCCAGCTGCCGCAGCAAACCAGCCGCTGCATCCGCGCTGAGCGCCGCCGTGTTGAGGGCCACGCCGACCATCACCACGGTCGGGCTGACCAGGCGAGCGGCGATCAGATTCTGCTCAACCACATCGGCCAACTTTGGCAGCGGCATATGGGGCAGGCCCCGCATGTGGGTGCGGGTGGGCTCGTGGCACAACACCAGATGAGTAGGCTGAGCGCCGTGCAGCAATCCCAGGCTGACGCCCGCAAAGGAAGGATGGAACAGCGAGCCCTGGCCCTCGATAAGATCCCAGTGGTCGGGCAAGTTGGCGGGCGCGAGCAGCTCGGCAGCACCGGCGATGAAATCAGCCACTACCGCGTCCACGGAAATTCCGCTGCCGGCAATCAGGATGCCCGTTTGGCCCGTAGCGCGAAAATCCGCTGCGACCCCGCGCGCTTTCAATTCCCGCTCCATGGCCAAAGCCGTGTACATCTTGCCAACGGAGCAGTCGCTGCCCACGGTCAGGACGCGCCGACCACTGCGTGGCTCGCCGGTCGCCACCGGATAGGGTCCCGGCGCATGGCGCGCGTCGTGCAGCCCACGGCCAGTGCGCTGGGCGGCCGCGGCTACCGCGGGCAACGAATCCAGCCGCGTATGCAGACCGCTGGCAACATCCAGGCCCTGCTCCAGCGCCGCCACCAGCAGCGGCAGCCAGCTGTCGGGAATCTCGCCACCCCGGTTTGCCACGCCGATCAACAGCGTGCGCGCACCCGCCGCCACGCCGCCCGGGATGTCCAGTTCCGGAAGGTCCAGTCGGGGCACGCAGCCGGGCAGGCGCAGCTGACCAACGCAGTCTTCCGGCCGCCACTGAAGCACGCCGATAGCAGTCTTGGCTGCCAGCTCATCCGGCGCGTCCCCGAGAAACAGCAGGTAGGGGGTGGGAATCTGCAACGTCGGCGGCCGCTAGAACATGGCCAGATTGGCATGCTCAACCACGTGGCGATCCACGAACGCCCGATAGTAGTCGGCGACGCGGCGGGTAAGCGTGCCACCCCCGCGGGGGAAGTTCACCGTGGCGGCGGTTTCCAGACGCAGGCTGCACACTGGCATCACCTCGCGGGTGGCGCTGGTCAGAAAGCACTCGCTGGCACGCGCCAGCTCGCCCGCGTCGACCTGGCGCTCCGTGATGGCGAGATCATGTTCCCGGCAGGCCAGCTGAACACCTGCCTTGGTGAGGCCGCGCAGGTTGCCCGAGCCGGGCGTGACCAGCTCGTTGTTGATGACGAAAAATACGTTGCTGTTGGAGGCCTCGGTGACGTGGCCTTCCTTGCTCAGCATGATGCAGTCGTCGGCGCCCAGCGCTCGCGCCTCCATCAAGCCCAGAACGTTGTTCAAATAATTGCCGCCCTTGATATTGGGATCCAGCGCGTTCACCGGATTACGACGGGTTGGCGGAATGGCCAGCCGCACACCGCGGGCGTAGAAGACAGGATCCCAGCGCGGCACGGCCTTGACGATCACCACGTAGCGCGTGGGTTGGGCGGGATCCGGGTTCAGGTCGACGGGCCCTTCGCCACGCGTGATGGCGTAGCGCACGTAAACGTCCTCGAGAAGCTCGGGTGCCCCGGTCGCGGCAATGGTGCGCCGGATCTCCCCGCGCAGCGCCTCCTTGGAATGGCCAAGAGCCATGTGGATCAGGCGCGCCGAATTTTCCATGCGCGCCCAGTGCTCGTCATAAAACAACGGCACGCCCCGGTAGGTGCGAAACACCTCGTATACGGAATCGCCATACAGGAAACCCCGGTCGAGAACCGGAATGCGCGCGTCCTCGGTGCGGGTAATCACACCGTCAACGTTGGTCATACTGACCAGCTCAGCCAAGCGTTGCGCCCTCGGCTAATTGGAATTCCCGTATCGCGCCGCGGTAACTGCGGGCGGCCCGTCGACCCATGCCGGTGAGTAGCTCGTAGCTGATGGTGCCCGCAGTTGCGGCCACCTCATCCAGGGTAACGCAGCCGCCAACCAGGTCGACCCAGCCACCAACACGGACTTCAGCAGCATCGAAACCCGTGACGTCCACGGTAATCAAGTCCATGGAAACGCGGCCGATCACCGGCGCCTGCCGCGCGCCGATTCCGACCCGACCGCAGCCGCCGAGGGAACGCAGGTAGCCGTCAGCATAACCCACGCCCACCGTGGCAACCCGGGTCGGGGGAACGGCCTCATGGGTGGCGCCGTAGCCCACGCTGGTGGCTTGGGTGATGGAGCGCACCTTGAGAATCCTGCCCTGCCAGCGCACCACCGGTGCGGGGCGAAAACCTGAGTCGGCGAGCGCCTGACCGCCGTACAGTGCGATGCCCGGCCGCACCAGATCGCCCCGGCTCGTTGCGCCTCGCAACAACCCTGCCGAGTTACCGATACTGGTCGGTGCATCGGGCAACAGGCCGCGCAACTCGTGGAAACGCTTAATTTGCTGCTCCGTCAGCGGATGCCCTGGCTCATCGGCACAGGCCAGATGGGTCATGATGTAACGCAGGTCAAGCTGCTCCAGCAGCGCCGGCTGACTCGCCAGCCACTGCACCTCGGCGGCGTCCAGGCCCAGCCGGGTCATGCCCGTATCCAGATGCAGGATAGCCGGCACGCGAGTGCCCTGGCCGGCGGCAGCCCAGCGTTCGATTTCGGCGCGCGTATTGAGCACCGGCACCAGGCCCCGCTCCAGCAGGCATGCCTCGGCGCCCTCGGGCAGGCCATCGAAAATGCCGATCTCAGCGTTGCCCAGGAGTTGGCGCAATTGCAGCGCCTCCGCGATGGTGGCCACAAAGAACGTGTCGCAACCCGCCGCCGCCAGCCGTGCTGCGACGGGGGCAACTCCCAGACCGTAAGCATTGGCCTTAACCACGGCAGCACACCTGGATGGTGCGGCGAGCTTCTTAAGCTGGCCATAGTTTTCGGCCAGCGCATCCAGATCGACGATCAGCCGGGACGTGTGGGCAACCTCTTCCGGGATGGCCTGCGAATCGGGCATGAACTGAGGACGGCGCTCGTCTGGGCAACGACGGGCACAGGATTGCATCATGCCCGCCTGGCTGTCCAGCACCAGCCCGCTCGGCCAACCCCCTGCCGGTTGTTCAGACCAGCGGTGCTGGGGTCTGCTCCGCTGCGTAGTGCTCCAGGCTGGAGTGACTCGGGCCGTAATCCTCCGACGGCGCTTGCAGAAAATCCGGATAATGCTGCTCGGCGTAGGCCAGCACGTCGGCGGAAATAATGTCCGTGGAATCCGAGCAGGTCATGGTGCCCATATAGACGCAGTGACCGGGTGTGCGCCCCATCAGCATCCAGGGTAACCAGGGCGTTACCCGATTCCAGGTGCCTGTGTAGTGCACCGACGTCAGGGCAGGATTTTCCAGCTCGGCTCGAGCGACGAAATAGCGCATCATCTCCGATACCTGGACCATGTCTCCAGACGACTCACGCGGCCATTGGTCCGGCTGCAGCGGGTTCGGATAGTACAGGTGCATATCCGTAGACAGCACCAGGGTCTCGGCGTTGAGTTCTTTCCACGGGAAGATCAAGGGAATCTTGCGCGGCTCAGGTTTGCCCTCGCCGCCGAAATCTTCCGGCGCCAGGATCAGGAACTGGCTGATGGTGTAGTTAAAGGGATCATTGGCCACCTGCACCACCTCGACGGTCTCATCGGTGAGCGGGTTTTGCCACTCGTCAATCAGAGCGCCAGTGCGCACGTCCCGGTACAGAATCACCTCCTTGTTGAGGCGCCGATAATCGCCGCCCTCCAACGGTAACAAGCGCGATACCAGCCAGGTCTCAAAACCTAAAATTTCCTTGACTGGCTTTCCCTCCTGCACCGCCAGGATGGTGCCGCTGCAAGCCGTGTATTTCTGCTTGCTGGGATCAACGTCGCCGTGGATCCGCGCCCAGGCATCTCGATTCCAGGTGGGTGATTTGAAGTCGATCTTGGTTTCGAACTGCGGGGCCATGTCAGCTAGTCCTGTTGCTCAGCCACGAAGGGAGGGGTGAACAGTACCGGAAAGACGCGGCCCACGCCGCGCCGGCGCAGCGTCTGACCGTTGTGCAATCGCGACCCGGCCTGTGCAGGCCCTTACAAAAAAGCCTACCATCGCGGCACCGTCCCTGCCTGGAGAAATCGATGTACAACCTGGCCTTGTCCGAAGCGGTGCGGCCGACGCTGGAGGCGGTCCGGGTCTTCATAGCCGACAAGATCGATCCGGTGACGGCGGAGTTTCTGAGCCTCACGGGGAGCGAAGGCAGCCGCTGGCAGTACACCGCGAGACAGCTGGATATTCTCGACGGCCTCAAGGCGCAGGCTCGCGCGAACAATCTATGGAATTTCTTCCTGCCCGATGCCCGGACCGGCCAGGGCCTGAGCAACCTGGACTACGCCTATCTGGCTGAAGAGATGGGCAAGAACCCGATCGCCGCGGAGGTCTTTAACTGCAATGCCCCGGACACGGGCAATATGGAGGTCCTTAAGAAGTTCGGCACGCCGGAGCAGCAGGAGACCTGGCTGACGCCGCTGCTGGCAGGTGAAATCCGCTCCTGTTACGCCATGACGGAACCCGGTCTGGCGTCATCGGACGCGGCCAACATCGCCGCCCGGGCAGTGCTGAGGAAGGGCCAGTGGGTGATCAACGGCGAGAAGTTCTATATCACCGGCGCCGGTGATCCGCGCTGCAAAATCATGATCTGCATGGTGCAGACTGACCCGGAGGCCGATCGACATCACCGTCAGTCCCAGATCTTAGTGCCCATGGATACGCCGGGCGTGGACATTGTCGGCCCCATGCACGTGTTTGGTCACGACGACGCCCCGTCGGGACACATGCATTTACGCTTGACCGACGTGCGCGTGCCGGAGGGGAACGTGATCCTGGGCGCGGGCCGGGGCTTCGAAATCTCCCAGGCACGCCTGGGGCCCGGCCGCATTCATCACTGCATGCGCGCCCTGGGCATGGCGGAGAAGGCTCTGGAACTGATGTGTCAGCGAGGCCTCTCCAGAGAGGCTTTCGGCAAGCCCATTATTCGCCTGGGCGGAAATCTGGACCTGGTTGCCCAGGCCCGCATTGATATCGAAAGTGCCCGACTGCTGGTGCTGCGCGCTGCCCGGGCCATGGATGTGCTGGGCGCCCGGGAGGCGCGGGTCTGGATTCACGCCATCAAGGCCCAGGTCCCTCAGATGACCTGCCGTATCATCGATCAAGCCATCCAGATGTTTGGCGCGGCCGGACTCTCAGAGTGGACGCCGCTGGCAGAGATGTATGTCCAGGCGCGCACGCTGCGGGTTGTGGACGGACCGGACGAGGTCCATCGTCTCGTGGTGGGGCGCCACGAGCTCGCCCAATACGCGGCGGGCGAGAGCCCAGCGGCCTAGCGTCCTGCCGTCACAGTCAGGTCAGGTTGCTGATAAAGACGCCCAGAATGGCCAAGGGGGCGACCACCCGCAGCAGGAACAGCCAGACCTTGAACCCTGCCCCATCGACTACACCCAGCTCATCCAGCACGGCCGACCGGGCCATGCGCCACCCCACGAACACGGAAATCAAGACGCCGCCCAGGGGGATGAGGAGATTCACCGTCGCATAATCCAGCAGATCAAAAAACGTCTTGTCGGCAAAGGTCGCCAGAAAACCCAGCGGCCGCCAATCCGCCCAGACGTTGAACGAAAACACGGTGCCCAGACCCAGCGCCCAGCCAACCAGCCCCACGTACACGGCAATGCGCCAGCGGCGCACCATATAGTACTCCTGCACCCAGGCCACGATGGGCTCCAGCACGGCAATGGCGGAGGTGACCGCCGCGAAGCTCAGCAGAAGGAAAAAGATGGTTCCGAACAGGACGCCGCCGGGCATTTGACCGAAGGCGATGGGCAGGGTGACGAAAATAAGGCCCGGCCCCTCGCCCGGGTCCAGGCCATTGGCGAACACGATCGGGAAAATGGCGACGCCAGCCAGCATGGCCACCAGGGTATCGGCACCGGCAATCACCATTGCGGAACGGGTGATAGACACGTTCCGGGGCAGATAGGCGCCATAGGCCATCATCAGTCCCATCCCAACACTGATGGAAAAAAACGCCTGACCGACCGCTACCAGAACCACCTCGCCGGTAATCTTGGAGAAGTCCGGGGCGAACAGGAAAGTCAGACCAGCGGCCAGGTCCCCCTCCACGGCGCTGTACCCAATCATCACCAGCAGCATGAAGAACAACAGGGGCATCAGCACGGTGACGGCTCGCTCGACCCCCCGCTGCAAGCCCCGAGCGCTGATCAATACGGCAAATGCCATGAACGAACCGTGCCAGAACGCAAGCCGAAGAGGGCTCGCCAGCAAGGCGCCGAAGTGCGCCCCCACCGCCGTGCCGTCCAGACCCCTGAACGTTCCCGCAGCCGTGTCGAAGACGTACGCGATGGCCCACCCGGCAATCACGCTGTAGAAGGACAGGATCAGCACGGCCACGGCAATGCCCATCCAGCCCGCCAGGGACCAGCGGCTGGAGAGCTTGGATTCGGCGGCCACGCTGGCAATAGCGATCGGTGGACTGTGCCGGCCCCGGCGCCCGACCAGGACCTCCGCCATCAGGATGGGCACCGCAACCAGAGCCACGGCCCCCAGATACACGAGCACGAACGCACCACCGCCGCTGACACCGGCTACGTAGGGGAACTTCCAGATATTGCCCAGGCCAACAGCGGCACCGACAGCGGCGAGGATGAAAGCCAGTCGTGATGACCAGGCCGCCTTGACCGAGCGCGCTTGCATGGTGTCTCCCCCAGAACGCCTGCGGGGCAACGGTATCTCAAAGGGCAGCGCTGAACCAGACAGCCAGACTGGATGCGGATGCCTCCGGCGCGAGATAATGATCCGCGTTGGGAAGGAACCTTTACCCATCACTCACGGTCGCAGGCCGTGTACCTTTGCAGGAGCCGCTGTGTTGAAGAGGCTGTCTGTCCTGCTACCGGGCTCGATGCTGCTGGCGTTGAGCAGCGCCGCGCTCGGCGCAGGTACGCCGGACGCGGTGCATACCTACCAGGTTGCCGTCACCCCCGCGCTGGATGAGCTCGCGGTGGAAGCTCGGCTATCCGGCAACGTCGGCTCGCTGCAGGCTCGGGAGCTCAGCGCCCACCGTTATCTGCGTCGGCCGCGTCTATGTGACGGTCACCGCCTCCAGGTACGCCAGAACACATTGCCGCTCCCCGACCGGGAGAATGCCTGTGTACGTTACGAAGTGGATTTGCGTGCTCTGGCACAGCGCCGCGCCTATCAACGGGGCAGCGCCGGCTTACTGGATCGTCTCACCTCGCCGGCCGCCTGGCTGTGGCAACCTGCTGTCCCAGCAACTACCGAACTGCGTGTGAACTTTGATCTACCCGCCGGGGTCAAGGTCTCAGTGCCGTGGCAGCCGGTGGGCGATCACGTGGAAAACGCCTATCGAATCGGGCCGTCGCCCGAGAGCTCCAATGCCATGGTGATATTCGGCGGTTTTGACTACCGGCAGCTTGAAATTCCGGGAGCAACTCTGCGCATCAGCCTGCTGCGCAGCCAGCAGGCCGTGAACAACGACCATATCGTCGCCTGGCTTTTGGCAGCGGCCGACAATGTGGTCGGCGTGTCCGGCCGCTTTCCCAATCCATCGCCCCAGGTAGTCGTGGTGCCGCTGCCCGGGTACGCCGGCCAGTCCGCAGTGCCCTTCGGGCGGGTCATCCGTGACGGCGGCGAGGCTATCCAGTTTTTCGTGGCGGGCGACCGTCCCCTGGCAGAGTACCTGGGCGATTGGACCGCCACCCACGAATTCAGCCACCTCCTGCTGCCCTACGTGGACCGCAAGTGGATATCAGAGGGGTTTGCGAGCTACCACCAGAATGTGCTGATGGCGCGCGGCGGCTTTTATTCGCAACAGCGCGCCTGGCAGAAGCTGCATGAGGGTTTCGGTCGCGGGCGACGCGCAAGCCCTGACGCGTCGCCCAACCAGGCCAGCGGCCGCCGCTCTGGACTGTTGAAGGTGTACTGGAGCGGCGCCGCAGTGGCGCTGTTGGCCGACGTGGCATTGCGCACCGCGGCGACGCCGCAAACACTGGACGCCGTGTTGGGCCGGCTGCAGTCCTGTTGCCTCCCCTCCCAACGTACGTGGGGCGGGCGAGAACTATTCGCCCATCTGGACAAGCTGGCGGGCGCGGCAGTGTTCGCCCCGCTGTATGATGGCTATGCGAACACGGCCAGCTTCCCGCCGGTAGAGCTGCTCTACCCGGATCTGGGCATCGAGCTGATAGGCGGGCAGGTGACGCTCAACGACCGCGCCCCACTGGCTGCTGTTCGCCGGCAGATCATGTCCGGCCGCGACGCGGCGCCGTTCCAAGCCCACCGTGAGGACCCCTGACCATGAGCCAGCACCGATTCATCACGATTGCGGCGGCGCTGTGCGCCTTGACCTCGGCCAATGCGGCACCGCTCAACATCGCACCCAGCGCCGAAGAAGCGCAACCGCTGCAGGCCGGCGAACGGGCACCCGCGTTCAAAGTGCGCTGGGTCGACGGCACTGATTATCACTTTGACCCGGACAACCTGGAACGACCCGCCCTGCTGATTACTTTTCGCGGCGGCTGGTGCC
>JBFFHS010000015.1:0-51232 GCA_041556855.1 Gammaproteobacteria bacterium | reverse complement strand
TCGTCGGAAACCGATTCGATCTCGGTCAAAAGGCGCCACCCGCCGCCGAACAGACTCTGGTGCTGGTAGTCGATATGGCTGCGATCCCGATTGGCTTCCGAGTCGTTGGGCAGATATTGAGCCAGCAGCGAGCCTTGGCTTGCAGGCAGCAGGTACCGAAAGCCGGCGCTGAGCTCGAAGCCCCGTTTGGTCAGGATGCGCGGCGTGAGCGTTAGATCGTAATTGGGTGCCAGGTTGAGGTAATAGGGCACCTCAATATCCGTGCCGGTGCGCTCGCTCTGGCGGAAATTGGGTATGAGCAACCCGCTCTTGCGTGTCTCTGTAATGGGAAAGGAAATGTAGGGCAGCGCCAGGATAGGGACATTTTTGAACTCGAGCTTGACGTTGCGTGCCGACCCAAATCCTTTGTCCACGTCCAGCCGGATCTGATCGGCCAGGAGCTGCCAGTCCGTTTTGTCTTCCGGGCAGGTGGTATAGGCCACCTCATTCAGTTCCACCACGCGATCGCGACCGATGCTGATCTCTTCTGCTGAACCTCGCGCCGGCCGTTCCGGCAGATCAAAGGCGGCAGCCTTAAAGCGTACCTCCTCTTCGCCGGTGTCGTAGCGAGCGTCCTCGCCGCGAATACTGAAGCTGGGATCCCGGTATTCCACCGTGCCGGACACCTCGAAACGTTGCGTGGCGGGATCGTAGCGGGCGCTGCCGGCTGTGACACTGCGATTGCCCCGGCGGATCATGACGTTGTCGGTGAAACTGGCCGCGCCGCCCCGGGCCACCTCCGCGCTGCCGGCGGTGATGCGCAGTCGGCCATTGTCCTCGGCGTCCTCGGCCGGTGGTAGATCCGAAACTTCGGGTGACGTGACCTGACAGACGTCCGCCGCAGCGGCCACCAACGGGCTGACCGCGGCCATGGTGCTGAGCAGCACCGTCGCTGTGGTTTTTGCTAACTGCATGAGGGGTAGGCGTTTTTCGGCCGCTACAATGGCACACTTTGCGGGTCCCTTCAAACAGGCTGACGGCGTGACAAAGGCGATGATTCTGGCCGCGGGTCGCGGCGAACGCATGGGTAGATTAACGGCGACGACACCTAAGCCGCTGCTCCGGGTGGCGGGGCAAACGCTGATCGGCCGACAACTGCGGAGCCTGGCGGCCGCGGGCATCCGCGATGTGGTGGTTAACCTTGCCTATCGCGGCGAGCAGCTCCGCCAGGCGCTAGGTGATGGGAGTCGTTATGGGGTGGCTATCCAGTTCAGTGATGAGGGTCCGCAAGCCCTGGAGACCGCGGGCGGCGTCATACAGGCCCTGCCTCTGCTGGGTAGCGAGCCTTTCTTGCTGGTTAGCGCTGACGTCGTGCATGACTTTGCTTTTCACGATATTGCGAACACGGCGGGCGATCTCGGCCGGTTGGTTCTGGTGCGCAACCCAACCCACCATCCGCGAGGCGATTTCGGATTAACAGCACAGGGGCGGCTGAGTCTGACGCCGCCCCGCTTGACCTTCGCCGGGCTGGCGCTGCTGCATCCGACGCTGTTTGCTGGCTTGGCACCGGGCGTTCGACCGCTGCGCGAGGTGCTCAGGCCCGCCATCAAAAAGGGCGCCCTGAGTGGTCAGTACCACGCAGGCCTGTGGATGGATGTGGGTACCCCAGCACGCCTGAAAGCCGCCGGGGCCTTGCTGAAGCGCCTGGCGTGACCTGCAATGCCTAGCCCTGGGTCGAAAAGGCGGCTGCCAGCCGTCGTTCCAGATCCCGTTGCACTCGATCCAGATCTGTCACGCCGGCCAGGTCTGCAAGCTGGGTTACAGGTAGTTGTGCAAAGCCGCACGGGTTGATGCGGCTAAAAGGCGCCAGATCCATTGCAACGTTCAGGGCGATGCCGTGGTAACAGCAGCCGCGGCGAATCCGCAGCCCGATGCTGGCCAGCTTGCACCCGTTTGCATAGACACCGGGCGCATCCCGGCGGCCGGCGGCGCTGACGCCGTAACCAGCAACCGTCTGGACCACCGCTTCCTCCAATGCGCTAACTAACTGCCGGACTCCCATGTGGAGCCGGCGCAGGTCAAGCAGCGGATAGACCACCAGCTGACCGGGGCCGTGATAGGTCACCTGACCCCCTCGATCGATCTGAATGACCTCGATGTCGCCGGCGTCGAGCACATGGCCCGGGTCGGCGTTCAGCCCCAGCGTGAACACGCCGGGGTGTTGCACAAACCAGATCTCATCCTGGGTGGTGTTGTCGCGGGCGTCGGTGAACGCCTGCATGCGACGCCAGATATCCCGGTAGGGATGGAGCGTGGCGTGCCAGTGCCGCATGTGCGGGGTGCTCACAATGCCATAAGGATCTGGGGATCGCCGGACAGCGCCTGATACAGCTCGTCCAGACTCTTCCGATCCTGAGCCTCCAAGGTGAAGGTCATGCTGAGGAATTTGCCGTTGCGACTGACGTTTTCTGAGACCTGATCGGCAGATAGCTCCGGGTAATGGCGGTGAACGATGCCCCAGGCTCGCTCGCGAAACGCACTCTCGTTATGGCCGAAGACCTTCACCGGAAAGATGCACGGGAACTGGAACGGTCCGTCTTCGCCCATGGGGGAGCCGTCCTATTCAAGCCACAGCAGCACCTGATCGCGCATGCGCTGCCACAGTCCGCCCACTTCTACCTGCTGCAGCGCGACCAGGGGCGCCTGGGACACTGTTTCGCCGTTGAGAGAGACGGTCACCGCGCCTACCGGCGTGGTGGCTTTCAATGGTGCGACCAAACGGGTTTGCAGGTCCATCACGGCCGACAGATCCTCGTAGCTACCGCGCGGGATGGTGACGTAGAGATCTGCCTGGAGGGCCAACTGCACGTCTTCCAGCTCGCTTTTCCAGACCCGCGCGGTCGTGACGGGGTCCCCGGCGGCATAGAGCTTGTGAGTCTCGAAAAAACGATAGCCGTAATTCAACAGGGCCTGACTGGCATCAGTCCTGGCCTTGGCGCTAGGCGTTCCCATGACTACGGCGACCAGCCGCATCCCGTCCCTTTCCGCAGACGATACCAGGCAGTAGCCCGCGGCGTCGGTGTGGCCAGTTTTTAAACCGTCCACGCTGGCGTCACGCCACAGCAGAGAGTTGCGATTATGCTGCGTGATGCCGTTATAGGTGTAATCCCGCTCCGAATACCAGCCATAGTAATCCGGAAACTCATCCATGAGAGCCTTGGCTAGCAAGGCTACATTTCGAGGCGTGGTGTAGTGGTCTTCGGCGGGCAGGCCGGTGCTGTTCTGAAAGCGGCTATCCGTCAGGCCCAGCCGTTTGGCATGGTCGTTCATCAGGGACGCAAAGCTGTCCTCTGATCCAGCGACGTGTTCCGCCAGCGCCACGCTCGCGTCGTTGCCGGATTGGATAATCATGCCCTTAAGCAATTCCTCTACGCTGACGCTGGTATCCACCTCAATGAACATTCGCGAGCCCGGCGTGCGCCACGCTTTTTCACTCACAAGCACGGGATCCTTGAGATCGATCCGCCCCTCGGCAAGCGCGCGAAAGATCACGTAGGCGGTCATCAGCTTGGTCAGGCTTGCCGGTTCCATGGTCTCGTCGGCTGCTTCCTCCGCAATCACCCAACCGCTTGCGCTGTCCATCAAAAGATAGCCTGTGCTGGGAATCTTGGGCGGTGCCGGGATGGGCATCTCGGCTGGCGCCGGGAACGACGCCAGCAGTAAGGCGAACAGGGTTAACCCTCGCGTCATCGCTAGCCTTGTTTCAACCATCGCAGCCACGGCGTGGCGCTGCGTATTTTACGGATCAGTGGCCGCAATGCTCGTCAGTGCAGTGTGACCAAGCGCGCTTCGCCAAAACCCAGTGCTGCCAGCCGCCCCATCAGGTTGTCGAACCGGGCTACGCTGGCGATTGGTCCGATGCGGACGCGGTGCAGTACCGGTGTGCGATCGGTAGCGGCGGTCGTGAAGACATCATCGAATCCGGCACCCTGAAGCTCGTCCACCAGCCGCTGGGCATTGACCGGGTCGCCGAAGGCGCCCACCTGGAGGTACAGCGGCTCCGGGCTGGCGGCGGACGGGCCAGATGGCGGTTGGACCATGGCGGCCGCGGTTTCCGGAGCCGGCGCCGGACGGGCCGTGACCCGGTCGGGGGTGACCGCCGGCGCGCCCAAGGCTCGCACCTCGACCAGGCTGGTGCCCGCCCGGACCATGTCCAGCTTCTGGGCTGCGGCGAAGGACAGATCGATAATGCGCTTATCAATGAAGGGACCGCGATCGTTAACCTTAACGATCACCGTCTCGCCGTTGCTCAGGTTGGTGACCTCCACCCAGGTTGGAATCGGCAGAGTCTTGTGGGCCGCCGTCAACTGGTGCATGTCATAGATTTCGCCACTGGCCGTGGGTAGCCCATGGAACTGTTTGCCGTACCAGGAGGCGACGCCCCGCTCGCTGTAGCCGTCGCTGGATGCGGACACGTAGTAGCGCTGGCCCATGACCTCGTAGAAGGGCGGGTTGCCACGCCGGGAGCGCTTGGGTTCCACTACGGACCCGGCGCTGGCGCTGGGCGCCGGTTTGTCGTGACGGTATGGGCCACAGCCGGCCAGCAGGCTGGCCAGCGCGAGCGACAGGAGCAAACGGGACATCATTGTTGAGCGACTTCCAGTTGGGCTGCATTCACCCGCAGCTGAATCTCATCGCCCAACAAGTGGGCCGCCAGGGCGTACATCACGCTGCGGTTGTAGCGGGTGATCACGCGAAAATTGTGATAGCCAACCCAGTACTCCTGGTCGTCGGATCCCTCCAAGGACATGATCATGGTTGGGGCGCTGTCGGGCTGGTCCGTGGCGAAGACATAGCCGGATTCACTCAGGGATGCCACGGTGTCATTCAGTTTTAGGGCGTTGCGGGGTTCCGGGCCACGCCAGTTGGAACCCAGCGTAGCGCGGGTGGCTACCGGCTCGCTGTCACGCCAGCCGTGCACCTTGAAGTAGTTCGCCACACTGCCAAGCACGTCGGCCCAGTTGTTCCAGATATCCCGCCGGCCGTCGGCGCTGGCATCCACCGCGTAGGCACGGTAGCTGGATGGAATGAACTGGGGTGCGCCCATGGCGCCGGCGTAGGAACCCAGAGGTTCGGAGAGATTCACCCCTTCCTCACGGCTGAGCAGCAGGAACGCCTCCAGCTCCGAACGGAAGAACTTGGCCCTGGGGGGGTAGGCAAAGGCCAGCGTGCTCAGGGCATCCAGAACCCGATAGCCGCCGGTCAGGCGACCGTAGTAGGTTTCAATGCCCACGATTGCCACCAGCATGCGGGGCGCCACCTGGTAGCGGGCGCTGATCTCCGCCAGCAGATCCGCATTGTCCTGCCAGAAAGCCACACCTTCGCTGATGCGCTTATCGTTCAAGAACAGGTCGCGATATTCGTGCCAGGCCAGCACCCGTTCGGCGGGCCGGGAAATCAGTTCGAGGATCCGCTCCTTGATTTCCGCCTCGGCCAGGGCCTGTCCCAATTCAGCCTCATCAAAGCCGTGATCGGCGACCATATCCGCCACGAACTGCGCGCGCGCTTTGGCCACGGCCTGATGGTCGATTTCAAACCCATGAGCCGGGCAGGTCAGCAGCAACCCACATATTGCGATTAGAAGACAGCGATCCATCGTAATAGATATCCTAAGGAGCGAGTAATTTGCGGTGCCCATGAACGGCCGCCAGTATCCCGAAACTGGCCATGATGGTCACCATGGAGGTACCGCCGGCGCTGACCAGCGGCAGCGGCACGCCAACGACGGGCAGCAGGCCACAAACCATGCCCGCATTGACAAACACGTAGACAAAGAACGTGAGACTGATACTGCCTGCCAAGAGCCGGGTGAAAGTGTCTTGGGCCTGCACAGCGATATACAGACCACGCCCTACGAGGGCGAGGTAAAGACTCAGCAGCAGCAGCAGGCCCAGCAGGCCGAACTCCTCAGCGGTAACGGCAAAAATAAAATCCGTGGACCGCTCTGGCAGAAACTCCAGGTGGGCCTGGGTACCGTTCAGCCAGCCCTTGCCGAATACGCCGCCGGACCCAATCGCAATCTTGGACTGAATAATGTTGTAGCCCGCGCCCAAAGGATCAGATTCCGGATTGAGGAACGTGAGAATGCGGGCCTTCTGATAGTCCAGCATCATGTTCCAAACCAGCGGCACGCAGAGCAGACAAAGGACTGCCAGACCCGCAATCAGGCGATAGCTCAAGCCGGCCAGGATGATCGTCAGCCCGCCCGCAGCAGCCACCAGCAGGGCGGTGCCGAGATCGGGTTGGCGGGCGACCAGCAGGGTCGGCACCATGACCAGCAGCAGCAGCCACCCGATCTGGGGCAGAGTGGGAGGGAGCGGTCGTTCGTGCATGAACCAGGCCACCATCATGGGGACCGCCAGTTTCATGATTTCCGAAGGCTGAAAACGCACCACACCCAGATTCAGCCAGCGCTGGGCGCCGCCGCCGGTGACACCAACCACCAGCACCGCTGCCAGCAGCACCAGCGCAAGCATGAATATCCAAGGCGTCCATATCCGCAAGTAGCGGGGCGGAATCTGCGCCACTATGAAAAAAACAGCCAGGCCAACGCTCAGCCGCACAGCCTGCCGCAGCACCAGGGCGGTATTGCCCCCGACAGCGCTGTAGAGCACGACAAAGCCGATGCCGGCGATCGCCAGCAGTAGAACCAGCAATGGCCCGTCCAAATGCAGGCCGCGCAGTAGTTGCGCCCCGGGGCTTGCGGGGTGGCGACTGGCAACCGGGGTAGCCAACATCAGCCGGCATCCTTGAAATAAACGTCCAGTACCTGGCGCGCCACCGGGGCCGCCGCCCGGCTGCCGCCGCCGCCGTTCTCTACCACCACCGCCACCGCGATTGCGGGGTCTTCAGCAGGCGCATAGGCGACGAACAGGCCGTGATCACGGAGCCGTTCGGCAACCTCCTCTTCGTCGTATTCTGCTTCCTGAGCGACGGAAAAGACCTGAGCAGTACCCGTCTTTCCGGCCACCGAACGGCTGCTACCCAGCATGGCGGCGCGGGCGGAGCCGCGCAAATCTTCCGTGACACCGACCATGGCCTCATGGATCTGCGTCCAATAGGCGTCGTCGGTGAGCACCGCCGGTTCCAACGCCTGGGGCTGGTGCTCGCGCACGTCGCCGCTGCTGCTGTCTTCATCCGCCAGCAGCAGGCGCGGCCGATAGCGCAGACCGCGAACCGCCACCGCCGCCGTCGCGTGGGCCAGCGATATGGGGGTCACCAGCATGAAGCCCTGGCCGATGCCGGTGATCACGGTTTCACCGGGAAACCAGACCTGATCTTCGCGGCGGCGGAAGGCGCTGCGCTTCCACTCCCGGGACGGCATAAGACCGGCCTTCTCGCCCGGAATCGATATGCCCGTAAGGGTTCCTAGACCGAATCCAGCCAGGAAAGCGTGCATGCGGTCGATCCCCAGGCCGATCGCCAGCTGATAGAAATACACGTCGCAGGATTGGACGATGGCCTGGTGGAGATCCATCATGCCATGGCCTTGAGGCTTCCAGTCCCGAAAACGATGGTCGCTGTTAGGTAGCCTGAAGAAACCGGGGCACATGCTGTTTTGCTGCGGATCCACTGTCGCGTAGTGCAGAGCCGCCAGGCCCAAGATGGGTTTAATGGTGGAGCCCGGTGGGTACTTGCCAGCCAGCGCGCGGTTGAACAGCGGGTTGTCTGGATTGCTGTTCAGGGCCTGGTAATCGCTGGGGCTGAAGCCGCCGGCGAATAGATTGGCATCAAAGCTGGGTGAGGAGACCAGCGCGAGGACGTCGCCGCTGCCCGGCTCAATGGCCACGACGGCACCCCGCCGCCCGGCCATGGCCTCGAGGGCCGCCAGCTGCAGACGGATGTCTAGGGACAAGACGACATTGCGGCCCGGCGCGGGCAGGCGCTGACTGATGCCGCTGGCCTCATCATCGCTGGCGCCGGCATCATCGGCGAGCGCCGCGTTCAGTTCCCGCCCCTGGGCGTTGACCACCAGTGTTCGGTACCCCACGGAACCGTGCAGGAGTTCCTGATAACTGTTCTCCACCCCGGTCTTGCCGATGTGGGACGTGCCAGCGTATTCGCTGCGATCAATCCGGCTCAGGTCGTCGGCACTGATGCTGCCCACGTAGCCCACCGCGTGGGCCGTCGCGGGGCCAAAGGGATAATGTCGCGCGAGACGGGCCCGAATATCGACGCCCGGGAAGTGCTGGCGCCGCACGGCGAATCGGGCCACTTCTTCATCCGTGAGCTGCGAGCGCAGAGTGACGGGCTCGAATCGCCGCTGGGAACGAATCAGTTGGCCGATGCGGTCCCGCTCCGCATTCTCCAACAGGCCGGCAAGTTCCAGCCGTTCCAAGGTGGCGGGAATATCGTCCACCTGCTCGGGGATAATCTCCAGCTGCCAGGACGGCAGATTCTCGGCCAGCAGCACGCCGTTGCGATCGAAAATCAGGCCGCGGGTCGGCGGCAGCGGTTCGATACGTAGACGATTGCCCTGGGAGAGGTCGGCGAAATGCTGATACTCAAAGACCTGCAGTTGGACGAGACGAGCCACGAGCACGGCGCACAGCAGCACGACGCCCACGGCGGCGACAATCACCCGACCAAGAAACATGCGCTGCTCGCGCCACGGGTCCTTCAGCGGCAGGGCGCGGGCCACGGGTCAGACCCGAGCGGAAACATCCTCGCGGATGTTCTCCAGTAATAGCAGAAGGAAAGGCCATAGCGCGGCGCCGATCATGACAGGCGCCCAGCGTTCGGCAGTCGTGACCGTCCGTCCGGCGACGCCGTCCACCCAGAATAACAAGAACTGGTAGATGGCCAGAAGTGCGAGCACGGTCATGCTCATCTGCCAAATGGGAAATACCCGGATCCGCAAATGAAACCGCTGCACCACATAGGAGACGACCAGCAGCGCCAGGGCATGCTGACCGAGCAGCGCGCCGGACAGCGTGTCCAGCAGCAGTCCCAGAAAAAATGCGCTGAACAGGCCGAGCCGACCGGGCGTCATCAGTGACCAATAGATCACGACCAGCACGACCCAGTCCGGACGGAAGGCGCTAATCAGGCTCGGTAGCGGAATAATGGCCAGCGCCAGGGCGCACAGAACCGATCCCCAGGCAGGCAGGGAGTCGCTGGACTCCCTCGCCCTCATCGCGGCGCCTCCGCCAGGCTGGGGTTGCCTTCGCCCAGACCGTCGGACTCTTCCTGCCAGATCAAAAGCACTTCGCGGGCGCGCGCCAGGGCTGCCGCCGGTCGGGCGCTCACCCGGGCGAACGGCAGGCCGGGGCGACGGTCGACGGAGACCACGGTCCCTACCGGATAGCCGGCGGGGAAGGCGCCCCCAAGCCCGGACGACACCAGCAGATCGCCTGGCTGGATGTCCGCGTTATTGGTGAGATAGGGCAGGCTCAGTCGGTCCGACTCACCCGTGCCTACGGCTATGGTGCGCAGCCCGTTGCGGTTTACCGTGACTGGCAGGGCGTGATCGGCATCGTTGATCAGCACCGCTTCGGCAACCAGGGGCTCGGCACGCACGACCTGGCCCACCACGCCGTTGGCGTCCAGCAGCGCCTGGCCCACGTAAACCTCGTCCTCAAGACCCCTGTTAATGGCAAAGCGATGTCGATAGGGGTCCAGGTCCACTGAAAGGATTTCAGCAACCAGCATGCGGTCAGCGACCCGGGCGGAGGCTTCCATCATGGCGCGCAGTCGGGCGTTCTCGGATTCCAGGGCGGCCAGCCGCTGTAGCCGCACGTTCAAGTCCAACTGCTCCCGGCGCAGCCGATCGTTCTCGTTTAGAAGTTTGCCCCGCTCCGTCATGGCGCGATCGGCCCAGCGCCACGCGAAAAAGGGCAGATCCACCACGGCGCGAATGGGATATGCCACCAGCGAGAGTCCCTGGCGGATACGCGTCAGATGAGATTCCCGGCTGTCCAACACCATCAGCGACAGACAGACCAGGCTGAGCAGGAAGAAACGCACGCCCAGAGACGGCCCACGAAAGGGTCGGCCGGTGATTGGACGCTGAGCACTCATAGCGTTAGTTGGGGTAACGGTGGCGCAACGGTGTCCTGGCGACGACGCTCATTCCAGCGCGAAGGTCCCCGGACCATATTCATCGAGCAACTCAAGGACCCGGCCGCCGCCCCGGGCGACGCAGGTGAGGGGTTCTTCCGCTACGACGACCGGTAGCCCGGTCTCTTCCATGAGCAGCTTATCCAGATCGGTCAGCAAGGCCCCGCCGCCAGTCAACACGATTCCCCGCTCAGCCACGTCGGCGCCCAGTTCGGGCGGCGTCTGTTCCAGGGCGGCCTTGACGGCGCCCACAATACCTTGCAACGGTTCTTGTAACGCCTCCAGAATCTCGTTGCTGTTCAAGGTGAAGCTGCGCGGCACGCCTTCGGAGAGGTTGCGCCCTTTGACGGAAATCTCGCGGACCTCTTGACCAGGGTATGCGGAGCCGATCTCGTGCTTGATACGTTCCGCTGTGGCCTCACCAATGAGGATGCCGTAATTCCGGCGAACGTAGTTGGTGATGGACTCATCAAAACGGTCGCCACCGATTCGTACCGAGGCAGCGTAGACAATGCCGTTCAGGGAGATCACCGCGACTTCCGAAGTGCCGCCGCCGATATCCAGCACCATGGAGCCGCGCGCCTCGTGCACCGGCATGCCGGCGCCGATGGCGGCCGCCATGGGCTCTTCGATCAAATAGACTTTGCGCGCCCCGGCGCCCTCGGCAGATTCGCGGATGGCGCGGCGTTCCACCTGGGTGGAGCCGTAGGGCACGCAAACCAGCACCCGCGGGCTTGGCCGGAAGTACCGGCTGCCGTGGGCCTTCTTGATGAAGTACTGGAGCATCTTCTCCGTGACGGTGAAGTCGGCGATAACGCCGTCCTTCAGCGGCCGGATGGCGGTGATATTGCCCGGCGTGCGGCCCAGCATATGCTTGGCGTTGATACCAACGGCCTCCAGCACCTTGCCGCCGCGGCCTGGCTCCTCCCGGATTGCCACCACGGAGGGCTCATCCAGGACAATGCCGCTGCCCCGCAGGTAGATCAGCGTGTTGGCGGTCCCCAGATCGATCGACAGATCGTTGGAAAAATAACCGAGAAAGTTCTTTAACATGTGGGGCCAAGCCCGCCGCGCGAAAACAAACGGCGAATGTAACAACGGGTAAGACAATCCACAAGGGCCGGTGTATAGTTACGCGGTTTAGGCGCCGATGCCGCCCGCATTTGTGACGTGTCCCTCACTATTGACGAGCTCAACAGGCTGACCGAGTTGGCCCGGCTGGAAATTACCAGCCCAGAGGTGCCGGACGTGCTTGCCAAGCTGACCAACATCGTCGCCATGGTGGATCAGCTCCAGGCCGCCGACACCGACGACGTGCTGCCCATGGCCCACCCGCTGGATCGCCAGCAGCGGTTGCGGCCCGACGAGGTCACCGAGAGCGACCAGCACGAGCGCTATCAGCGCAATGCCGGGATGGTGGAGCGGGACCTGTATCTGGTGCCCAAAGTCATCGAGTAACCCGGCCAGCCGCCGCGGGCGGCCGGCTATCGAGCACTCCCTAGCCTATGCACACACGCACATTGGCTCAGCTTGCTGAGGACCTGGCGGCGAAACGATTCTCCAGCGTGGAGCTAACCCGGCATCACCTGGATCGCATCGAGTCTCAGGGCGACGCGCTGAACGCCTTTATCACGGTCACCCGGGACCAGGCGCTGGCCGAGGCGGAGGCTGCCGATCGGCGCCGGGCCGCCGGTCACGCAACCCCCTTGACGGGGATTCCCATCGCGCACAAGGACATCTTCTGCACCGCCGACGTGAAAACCACCTGCGGGTCGCGCATGTTGGCCAACTTCGTTGCCCCCTATGACGCGACCGTTGTCAGCCGGCTGAGAGCCGCCGGCGCTGTCATGCTGGGCAAGACCAACATGGACGAGTTCGCCATGGGCTCTTCCAACGAGACCAGCTACTACGGTGCGGTCCGCAATCCCTGGAATACGGACCTGGTGCCCGGCGGGTCTTCGGGCGGTTCGGCGGCCGCGGTGGCGGCCCGACTGTGCACCGCCGCCACCGGCACCGACACCGGTGGCTCCATTCGCCAGCCGGCGGCGCTGACCGGGGTGACGGGGCTGAAGCCTACCTACGGAAGAGTGTCTCGCTACGGCATGATTGCCTTTGCCTCCAGCCTGGACCAGGCTGGCACCCTGACCCAGACGGCCGAAGATGCCGCTTTGATGCTGTCGGTGATGGCAGGGTTCGACCCGCGGGATTCTACCTCTCTCGAAGACCCCGTTCCGGACTACCGGCAGGGATTGGCCGAAGCATCGGCCAAGATCACCATCGGTGTGCCGAAGAACTTTTTCGACCCGGGGTTGTTGCCCGCCAATCGCGACGCCGTTCAGGCGGCCCTGGCTGTGCTCGAGGCCCAGGGTGCCACTTTGAAGGAAGTGGAATTGCCCAACGTGCATCTGTCGGTGCCCACCTACTACGTGGTCGCACCGGCGGAAGCCTCATCCAATCTGTCGCGCTTCGATGGCATTCGTTTTGGGCATCGTGCTCAGGAAACGGAGGACCTGACCCGGTATCTGATGCGGACTCGGGGGGAGGGTTTCGGCGCCGAGGTGAAGCGCCGCATTCTCACGGGCACCTATGTCCTGTCCGCGGGCTATTACGACGCCTATTACTTGAAGGCCCAGCAGGTCCGGCAATTGATCGCCCAGGACTTTGCTGCCGCTTTCGCCCAGTGTGATCTGCTCGCAGGCCCGACCACCCCGACGCCGGCATTTCCCCTGGGGCAGAAAACCGACGACCCGGTCGCCATGTATCTAAACGACATCTACACCATCGGGGCGCCGCTCGCCGGGTTACCCGCGCTGTCCGTGCCCTGCGGCCTGGTGGACGGTCTGCCGGTGGGGCTGCAGTTGATAGGCCCCCATTTCTCCGAAGGCCCGCTCCTGGGCGCCGCCCATCGTTTTCAGCAGGCGACTGACTGGCATCAGCGCCTGCCGGCCGGGTTCGAGTAGGAGTTCGCCATGCAATGGGAACTGGTCGTCGGCTTGGAGATCCATGCCCAGCTGGCCACAAAAAGCAAGATTTTTTCCGGCGCTTCAACGCGTTATGGTGCAGCGCCCAATGCCCAGGCATGCCTGGTGGATCTCGGCTACCCCGGCGTGCTGCCGGTGCTGAACGGCGACGTGGTCACCATGGCGGTGAAATTTGGTTTGGCCACCGGCTGCGCCATCGCGCCGCGCTCGGTATTTGCCCGCAAGAACTACTTCTATCCCGATCTGCCCAAGGGCTACCAGATTTCCCAGTACGAGTTGCCCATCGTGCAAGGCGGCTCGCTGGACATCGTATTAGAAGACGGCCAGGTGAAGACCATCGGGATCACTCGAGCCCATTTAGAGGAAGATGCCGGCAAGTCGCTGCACGAAGACTTTCACGGCATGACGGGCATCGATCTGAACAGGGCGGGCACGCCCTTGCTGGAAATCGTGTCCGAGCCCGATATGCGCTCGGCGGCGGAAGCGGTGGCCTATATGCGCAAGGTTCATACCCTGGTGCGCTACCTGGAGATTTCAGACGGCAACATGCAGGAAGGTTCCTTCCGCTGCGACGCGAATGTCTCGGTCCGTCCCAAGGGTGAAACGTCCCTGGGTACCCGCACGGAGTTGAAAAATCTCAACTCCTTCCGCTTCGTCGAAAAGGCCATTCAGGTGGAGGCGGAGCGGCAGATCGACGTGCTCGAGGACGGTGGCCGCATCGTTCAAGAAACCCGCCTCTATGATGCGGATCATAACGAAACCCGACCCATGCGGAGCAAGGAAGAAGCGAACGACTATCGCTATTTTCCTGATCCGGATCTGCTGCCGGTGGTTGTGGACAGCGCTTGGGTCGAGGCGCTGCGTGCCCAGTTGCCTGAGCTGCCGGACGCCAAGCGAGCGCGTTTCATGGATCAGTACGATCTGTCGGCGTATGACGCGGGCGTGCTGACGGCCCAGCGGGCGGTGGCCGATTACTATGAGGCGGTCGTGGCGGCGGCGCCCGATGAACCGAAGGTGGCCGCCAACTGGGTCATGGGCGAGCTGACCGCCGCTTTGAATACCGACAACCTGGACATCAGCGCCAGCCGGGTCAGTGCGGCGCAGCTTGCCGAGTTGTTACGGCGCATTGCCGACAACACCATCTCGGGCAAGATCGCCAAGCAGGTGTTCGAAGCCCTATGGAACCAGGAAGGTTCAGTGGACGAGATCATTCAAGCCCGCGGCTTGCGTCAGATTACCGACGTGGGTGCCATCGAGGCCCTGGTGGACGAGGTGATCGCCAACAATCCCGGTCAGGTCGCCGAATACCGCGCCGGCAAGCAGAAGCTGTTGGGCTTTTTCGTAGGTCAGGTGATGAAAGCATCCAAAGGGAAGGCTAATCCTGGCCAGGTGAACGTGCTTTTGAAGGAAAAGTTGGGCGAGGCGTGAACGCAGTGAGCCGCTTTGTATTTGAAGACCGGCAGCTGCGCGGCGCCGTGGTGCGCCTGGCAGAGACCTGGCAGCGGGTGATCGCCCGGCATGACTATCCGGACAGCGTTCAGAACCTGCTGGGCCAGGCGGTTGCCGCCACGGTGCTCATGGGTGTGGGTTTGAAGGGCGGTACCCGGGTGTCGATGCAGTTGCAGGGCGACGGTCCCGTGGGGCTGCTGGTGACCCAGTGCAGCGAGGACCTCAAGGTGCGCGGCATGGCCCAGTGGCGCAGGTCGCTGGCCGAGGATGATCAACTGCTCGGCTCCGGTCGCATGGCCGTGACCCTGGATCCCGGCGAGGGGCGTGAGCGCTATCAGGGCATCGTTCCCCTGGAGAGCGATTCCCTGCAGGGATGTTTGGAAGCCTACTTCCGCCAATCCGAGCAACTGGCCACCTGCCTGCTGTTGCACACTGAAGGCGGCGACGCGGTGGCCGGGCTGCTGCTTCAGGCGCTGCCCGGGGCCCGGCAAGACGGGTCCTTTGAAAAATTGGCAGCCCTGGCCGAACGGATCAGCCCGCTGGCGTTAGGCAGGGAGCCCCTGGAACAGTTGTTGCGGCAGGGGTTTCCGGGCGAGCTGATCCGGCTGTTTGAACCGCGCGTGGTGGCCCATGACTGCCGCTGCACGCCGGCCCATCTGGCATCGGTGCTGCGCCTGCTGGGCAGTGCCGAGGTGGAGTCCATTCTAGAGGAGCAGGGCCAGGTGGAGCTCAACTGCGAGTTCTGTAACAAGAGTTTCCGTTACGGGCCTGAGCTGGCCCGGATCGTGTTGGACCCTGCCCAGTCCCCAACGCTGCACTAAACGTGACCCAGGCCGTTGACAGGATGCCGCCGGTGCAATATAAAGCAATCTTTATATGCTTATGAGGCAATGCCTTTGGATATCAGCGGCTTGGTGGAGCTGCTCCGCCTCCTTGGAGATCCTACTCGGCTGCGGCTCCTGGTGGCCTTGCTGGAGGCGGAGCTCACGGTGGGTGAGATCACCCGGGTGACAGGCCTGAGCCAGCCCCGGGTATCGCGCCATCTGCGCTTGTTGGCAGAGCGGGGGCTGGCCCAGCGCACGCCGGATCAGACCCATGTGTATTACCGGGCGGCGCCGGTGGAGCCCATCGCCGAGCTGCTGCGCTGTGTGCTGAATCTGGTGCCCGTGCAGGACGAGCTGTTGCGCCGGGATCGGGAACGGTTGGAGCAGATCCTGGCTGAACGGCGTCGCGTGGCGGGTAATCTGTTGGCGCGCATCGGGGTGCAGCCCCTGTCTGCGGCGGACAGCGACGCTGTGGGCGCGGCGGTCGAGCGGCTGCTGGCGGGCGCCGGCGCCGAGCGGGATCTGGGCCGGGTCCTGGACGTGGGAACGGGCACGGGCGGTATGCTGGTATTGCTGGCGCCCCGTGCGAGCGAAGCCATCGGCATCGATCTTTCCCCGCAAATGCGGCTCATTGCGCGCGCCGCGGTTTCCGCCGCCCGTCTATCCCAGTGCACGGTGATGGACGGCGACATGTACGCGCTGCCGTTTCCCGCGGGCTCATTCGATGTGATTACTCTGGACCGGGTTCTGGGCGCTGCCGAGCACCCCCGGCGCGTGGTGGCGGAAGCGCTGCGGGTATTGACGCCCGGCGGTCTGCTGGTAACCGTGGAGGTGGCCGGTTCCGGTGTGGACCGGCAGGAGCTGACCCGCTGGGTGGAATCCGGGCCGGCGGAAGCCTGCGATTTCGAGGTGACGAGCCGCCAGGGGGCTTGGGTCAGCATCGCCCGGGCCGTGACCACGACCACGGCGGCCGCCTGACATGAATACCAGCGATCTGCAGGTTTCTTTTGAGTTCTTTCCCCCCAAAACGGAACAGAGTGAGGCCACCCTGTGGCGCTCAATTGAGCGTCTGGCGCCGCTGGCACCGCGTTTTATCTCGGTAACCTACGGTGCGGATGGTTCCACCCGGGATCGTACCCATCGGGTTGTGCGGCAGATCCAGACCCAGACCTCCCTGACGGGTGCACCCCATCTCACCTGCGTGGGTGCCAGTCGAGCGCAGGTGCTGCAGATCGCGCAGCGTTACTGGGACGAGGGCATCCGCCACATCGTTGCGCTGCGGGGCGATCCACCCCAGGGTGCGACGCGCTATCAGCCCCATCCCGACGGCTTTGCCTTTGCCGCTGATCTGGTCGCGGGCCTGAAGACGGTGGGTGATTTTGATATCTCGGTGGCGGCCTACCCTGAGGTGCATCCCGAGGCGCCCGACCGCAGTTTCGACCTGGACAACTTGAAGCGCAAAGTAGACGCAGGCGCGTCGCGGGCCATCACCCAGTTCTTTTTTGAGCCGGAATGTTTCTTACGGCTCCGCGATCAGTGTGTCGCTCGCGGGGTGTTGGTGCCCATCGTGCCGGGCATCCTGCCGATCACCAAGTTTCCCCAGTTGGCCAAGTTCGCGGCTGCGTGCGGAGCCAGCGTGCCGGCCTGGCTGGAGCAACGCTTTGAAGGGCTGGAGGAGGACCCGGAGACCCGGCAGATCATCGCCGCAAACGTCGCCATCGAACTGGTGAACCGGCTGCGTGCGGAAGGGGTGCGGGAGTTTCATTTCTATACCCTGAATCGCGCCGAGCTGACCTACGCTATTTGTCACAACCTGGGGCTGCGCGAGCACACACGGCAGCCGGAGCAGGCGGGATGAGCGACGTTCGCGCGACCCTGAAGGCGCTGCTGAGTGAGCGGATCCTGGTGCTCGACGGCGCCATGGGCACTGCCATTCAGGCGCTCCAACTCACCGAGGCAGAATTTCGGGGCCCGCGATTTGCGGACTGGCCGAGCGATCTGAAGGGCAATAACGACCTGCTCGTGCTTACCGCTCCCGCGCGCATCGCCGCCATTCACCGGTCATTTCTGGATGCCGGCGCTGACATCATCTCCACCAACACCTTCAACGCCACCGCGCCTTCCATGGGTGATTACGGCATGCAGGACCTGGTGGGCGAGATCAACGAGGCGGCCGCGCAGCTGGCTCGCGACGTGGCGGATGACGTCAGCGTTCGCACGGGGCAGCGCCGTTTCGTGGCGGGCGTGCTGGGGCCAACCAACCGCACCGCCTCCATCTCCCCCGACGTGAACGATCCGGGTCGGCGCAATATCGATTTCGATGCCTTGGTCGCCACCTACAACGATGCGCTGCGCGGCCTGGTAGCCGGCGGCGTGGATCTCGTCATGGTGGAGACGATTTTCGATACCCTGAACGCGAAAGCCGCCATTTACGCCATTCTCAAGTATCTGGATGAGCAGGACATAGACCTGCCCATCATGATCTCCGGCACCATCACGGATGCTTCGGGACGTACCCTGTCCGGCCAGACAACCCGGGCCTTCTGGAATTCCATTCGTCACGCGCGGCCGCTGCTGGTGGGCTTGAACTGTGCCCTCGGCGCTGAGGATCTGCGCCCCTATCTGACGGAGCTTTCAGAGTGCGCCGACACCCATGTCAGCGTGCATCCCAATGCCGGGCTGCCCAACGAGTTTGGCGAGTACGACGATACTCCAGCGCACATGGCGCGGATTCTCGGCGAGTTCGCAGGCGCCGGTCTAGTGAACATGGTGGGCGGATGTTGTGGCACCACACCCGCCCATATCGCCGCCATCCGCAACGCGGTAGCGAAGACCGCGCCGCGACGGATCGTGGAACGGCCCGTCGCCTGCCGCCTGTCCGGCCTGGAGCCTTTCGACATCGATGGGAACAGTCTGTTCGTGAACGTGGGTGAACGCACCAACGTCACCGGATCCGCCCGGTTCCGCAAGCTGATCGAGCAGGATGACTACGATCAGGCGCTGGAGGTTGCCCGCCAGCAGGTGGAGAACGGCGCCCAGATGATCGACGTCAACATGGACGAGGGCATGCTGGATTCCGAAGCGGCCATGCGGCGGTTTCTGAACCTGGTGGCCTCGGAGCCGGACATCAGCCGCGTGCCCATCATGATCGATTCCTCCAAGTGGAGCGTCATCGAGGAGGGGTTGAAGTGCGTGCAGGGCAAGGGCGTGGTCAACTCCATCAGCCTCAAGGAGGGCGAGGACGCATTTGTCGCCCAGGCCCGAAAAATCCTGCGCTACGGCGCGGCCGTAGTCGTGATGGCCTTCGATGAGGAGGGACAGGCGGACACGGTCGAGCGCAAGGTGGAGATCTGCCGGCGCAGCTACCAGGTGTTGACCCATAAGGTGGGGTTTTCGCCGGAAGATATCATTTTCGATCCCAACATCTTCGCCGTTGCCACGGGTATCGAAGAGCACAACAGCTACGGTCTGGACTTCATCGCGGCCACGCAGAAGATCAAGGCGGAATTGCCCTTCGCCCTCGTGAGCGGCGGCGTCAGCAACGTGTCGTTCTCTTTTCGGGGCAACAACCCGGTGCGCGAGGCCATGCACTCGGTGTTCCTGTACCACGCTATCCAAGCGGGCATGGATATGGGAATCGTTAATGCGGGCATGCTGGCCGTATATGAGGACATCCCCGCGGAGCTGCGCCATGCCGTGGAGGACGTCATTCTGAATCGCAGGCCCGACGCTACGGAAAAGCTGGTGGACCTGGCAGACCGCTACAAGGGCCAGGGGGGCAAACGGGAGGCTGCAACGGATCCCGAGTGGCGTCAGTGGCCCGTGGCGAAGCGTCTGGAATATGCCCTGGTGAAGGGCATCGATGCCCACGTGGTTGCCGACACGGAGGAGGCGCGCTGCCAGGCTGAGCGGCCCCTGGACGTGATCGAGGGGCCCCTGATGGACGGCATGAACGTGGTGGGCGATCTGTTCGGTGCCGGCAAGATGTTTCTACCCCAGGTGGTGAAATCCGCCCGCGTGATGAAGAAGAGCGTGGCCCACCTGGTGCCCTTCATTGAGGCGGAGCAGGGCGACGCCGCATCCGCCAAAGGCAAGATTGTCATGGCAACGGTGAAAGGCGACGTGCATGACATTGGCAAGAATATCGTCGGCGTGGTGCTGCAGTGTAATAACTTCGAGGTCACCGACCTGGGCGTTATGGTGCCGGCGGAGAAGATTCTCGGCACCGCCCGGGAGATCGGCGCAGATCTGATCGGGCTGTCGGGGCTTATCACGCCGTCGCTGGATGAAATGGTGCACGTGGCCGCTGAGATGCAGCGCCAGGGTTTTCAGGTGCCGCTATTGATCGGTGGGGCCACCACCTCGCCGGCCCACACGTCGGTAAAGATCGACCCCAACTACGAGGGCCCGGTGGTGTACGTGAAGGACGCCTCCCGCTCGGTAGGCGTCGCCCAGACTCTGGTGGCGGGGGAGGGTCGAGACAGTTTTGTGGCTCGCATCGGCCGGGAACATGAGGACCGCCGCCGCCGCCATGCAGGGAAGCGAGTCCAGGCGCCGCAGCTGGCGCTGGCCGATGCACGCGCCAACCGGGCCCGGCTGGACTGGCACAGCTATCAGCCGCCGCGGCCCGGGAAGCTCGGAGTCACGACGCTGGCAGACTATCCCCTGGCCGAGCTGGTGGACTACATCGACTGGATGCCCTTCTTCAACGCCTGGGAATTTGCGGGTCGTTATCCAGATCTGCTGGATGATCCGGTGATTGGCGAGTCAGCCCGAGCACTGTTTGCTGATGCTCAAGCCATGCTGAAACAGATCGTTGCTGAAGGCTGGCTGTCCGCGCGCGGCGTGTTCGGATTTTTCTCCGCAGCTTCCGTGGACGAGGATATTGTCCTGTTTACGGATGAGAGCCGCCATGAGGTGTTGACCACTGTGCATCATTTGCGCCAGCAGCGGCGCAAGCGGACAGATCTGGCCAACGACTGCCTGGCAGACTTCATCGCGCCCCGGGATGCGGGTGTCCCCGACTATCTGGGCGCGTTCGCGGTGACGGCGGGGATCGGCATCGATGAGCACGTGGCGCGCTTCGAGGCGGCCCACGACGATTATTCCGCGATCCTGCTCAAGGCCCTGGCCGATCGGCTGGCGGAGGCCTTCGCGGAGCGGCTGCACGAGCGGGTGCGTCGGGAGTTCTGGGGTTATGCCAACGACGAGGCGCTCTGCAACGAACAGTTGATCGCCGAGGCCTACCGCGGCATTCGCCCGGCGCCCGGTTATCCAGCGTGCCCGGATCACACCGAGAAGGCGATCCTGTGGGAGTTGCTGGACGTGCAGGCCAATGCCCACATGCAGCTCACGGAATCATTCGCCATGCTGCCCGCGGCGGCCGTCAGTGGCTGGTATTTTTCCCATCCGAACGCGCACTACTTCGCGGTCGGCAAAGTGGCTCGCGATCAGGTGGAGGACTATGCCCGGCGGAAGGGCTGGAGCTTCGCCGAAGCAGAGCGCTGGCTGGCGCCAAACCTGGGTTATGCTGCCGATGCCGCCTGAAAAAATGGCGACGTATCGTGTCTATGGGTTGATACGCTGAGTCCGGAAGATCGCCGTTGTGTGCGGTGCTACGGGGTGCGCGGCGGGGCAGGCTCCTGCTCGCGGGCGTACCATTCCAGGGAAGACAGCGACGGTTCTTTCCACTCTGTCGGAGCATCCAGAAACACCGGATAGTGTTTGGCGATGTACTCGATGATGCGCTGATCCGGCGCCTCCTCCAGGGAATGAATGCTGGCGGCCAGCACGTTATACAGACAATGGCCCGGCGCCTGCCCCATCAGCATCCACGGCAGCCACGGTGTGTGCCGGCCCCAGACGGTCGTGCAATCCACGGTCGTCAGCTCCGGGTTCTGCAAATCGGCCAGCGACATGTTGTAGACATAGGTTTCGGTAACCTGATTCATCGGGCCGGCGCTTTCGCGGACCCACTTCTTCGGATCCAAAGCATTGGGGTAGTACAGGTGAATGTGCCGCTCCATCATCAGCCTGTCGCCGAATGCCTTCCAATTGAGAATGAAGGGCTTCGACTCGATCTTCTCATTCGTGTTCAGCCCGCCGAAGGTGGGACGGGATAGTTCGGATTCGCGGATGATGCGGTTGAATGGATCGTTGGCCACGGGCACCACACGCACTCTCTCGCCCGTGAAGGGGTTCTCCATGTATTCGAGGACTTCGCCCGTTTCCAGATCGGTATAAAACACCACTTCACGCAACACCCGGCGATAGCCATGCTCGCCCTCCAGGGGCAGCAGCCGCGTGGCCCCCAGACCGCGGAAGCCGGCAAAGGTTCTGATCTTGCCGCCGGGTGCCACGCCCATGACGTACCCGTCCAGCCAGCTGAAGTGGGCCGACTTCATGTCCAGGTTGGAGGAGACCTTGGCGTAGGCATCCACGTTACCCGCCGCTGTTGTGAGGTCGTAGGTGGGGCCCCGCAGCGAGACGTCGCTGCTGCCAGGGGAAGCAGCTGTGGTGCTCCCGCTTGCAAACATGGCGCTGCCGGCGCCGAGACCAGCGGCGAGCACGGTGCGACGGTCGATGGCAACTTCGATGGGTTGGATGGAGCGGGTCATGAGAACGTCCTGTTATTGCCGTAGCCGCCTGGAATAGTAGCCAGCCGTGTTGCACTGCGCCAGAAACGCTTCCGCGCGCTCATCGGACGGCTGCTGGCGGCACGGGTTGCTTTAGCGCAGCACCGCCGCGGATTTCCGAACGCGCCCGTAAATCTCAACTGCAGCTGATCATCTCACCACGGTCGGAACGCCCTTAGAGCAGCCCGGAACGGGCGCCCGCCCAAACTTGTCAGAATCTGCGCCAGGGTCGCTGGCGACCGCACCCGCGCTGAATCAAGAAACGCGAGCTGCCCCCGGGGTGCAACCCATCTAGAACTCATACCGACGGCCGTTATAGCGGATGATCGTGCCGGCATCGCGCGGCGTCAGCCCGTCGATGACCTTGATCATCCCGGCGATGGAGACGGCCGGTTCTATGAAGTTGGGCCCGGGGTTGTCCCCGACTTTTTCGACTTTGACCTCGCCGGGCGTGAGTAGCGTCACGATGACGCCGTCCGCGGCCGCATCGCGGGCGAGGTTTGCCATGGCGGCATTGAGGGCCGCTTTGCTGACCTTGTACCAGTAGCCGCCGCTGAAGCCACCATATTGAATGCTGTGGACCCCGAGCAAGGCGGTAATGGCTACCACTTTTTTCTGGCCGCTCATCTTCACGTTCTCGTAGAAGGCTTCGGTCACTCGCAGGGGGGCGATGGCATTGACTCGCATGAAATCGTCCGCCTGTTGATAGTCCAGTGACCCGAATGCCTGACTGGGTCCCATGAAGTCGCCCGAGATGCCGGCATTGTTAATCAGCAGATCGATGGGCTGCCCCGCATACTTGGCAGCCAGAGCCGCGATCTGTGGGCCATCGGTAACATCCAAAAGTTCAACGACAACGTTCTCGTGGACGGTGGCAAGCGCCTGCAGCCGCTTGGCTTGTGCCGGTCGCCGGGTTGTCGCAATCACAAACCAGCCCTTGGCGGCGTACTGCCTGACGAATTCCAGGCCGATCCCCCGGTTGGAGCCGGTGATCAGCACCGCGGGCGGCCCCACGCCCTGGGCAAAGGCAGCGCCAACCGCCATGGGCGCGAACAGGATCAACAGAATTGCTGCTGTTCCGACCGCGGGACGGATCAGACATGTCTTAAGGCTCATGGGGTTCCCCCAAAGCTTGTTGCTGCATTGGATTCTGGCCGGCTTTCCGATTAGGTCAGTTGCTCGGGGCCGCCGCCGCACTCCGGGCAGCCCGGTCTGGGTTTGATATTCAGCACCGTCCAGTCGGCGGTGGTGGCATCCCACAGCCGCAACCGGTGCGCCGGCTCGCCCAGATCCAGCAGCACCTTCAGCGCTTCCACAGCCATCAGGGTGCCCATCACGCCAGTCACCGGGGTCGCCACGCCCGTGCCCTGGCAATTGCCCAGCCATTCATCTTCATCGTCGTACAGACAGCGATAGCACGGCCCGCCGCCAGCATTGCTGAACACCGCCAGCTGCCCCTCGAAGCGAACGGCTGCGCCGGACACCAGCGGCGTGCCGCTGCGCACGCAACCCCGGTTCACGAGTAGCCGGGTGGCAAAGTTGTCGGTGCCATCCAGCACCACATCGGCACGCGCGCACAGCGTCTGTAGCTCCGCCGCTGCCAGCCGTCGGGGAATGGTCTCAACGTTCAGCGCCGGCATTTCCGCCTGCAGGCGGGCCCGCGCCACGTCCACTTTGAGCTGGCCGATATCTCCGCTGCCGAACAGAATCTGCCGGGGCAGGTTGGATTCATCCACCCGGTCAAAATCGTTCAGCAGCAGGGTGCCCACGCCGCTGTTGGCCAGATACAGAGCGGCTGGGCAGCCGAGACCGCCCATGCCCACCAGCAGTACCGTGGCGTCAGCCAGGCGCTCCTGACCGGTGGCGCCAATCTCGTTCAGGCTCAGGTGGCGGGCAAAGCGCGGGTCCACGGGCTACTCGTCAAGCTCCGCCACCTGCTCAATGACGATGGGCTCCAAGGGAACGTCATCGTGCATCCCCTGGCGGCCGGTGGCGACACCGGCGATGGCATCCACCACGTCCATGCCCCGGCTCACCCGTGCAAACACGGCATAGCCGAAGTCGCGGGCGCTGTGATCCAGGGGAACGTTGTCCTTGAGATTCACGAAGAACTGGGAAGTCGCGCTGTCCCGTTCCGAGGTGCGCGCCATGGACAAGGTGCCGCGAAGGTTCTTCAGTCCATTGTCCGCTTCGTTGCGAATCGGCGCTTGCGTGGGTTTGCGGTTCATGTCGGCAGTCAGACCGCCGCCCTGAATGACGAAGCCGGGGATCACGCGGTGAAAGACGGTGCCTGCGTAGAAGCCGGAGCTCACGTAGTTGCGAAAGTTCTCGCAGGTGATGGGTGCGGCGTCGGGCAGCAGCTCGATGTCGATGTCCCCTATGGAGGTGGTAAAGCGAATCATTCTGAGTCCTTATGCAGAGGGTGGATTGTCCGGCCAGTGCCCCTCGGCGATCCGCGGGAGCCCGGCCAGATCCTGATGGTCCGTGCAATCACGGAAGCCGGCGTGCTGCAGCAACCCGAGCACGGCCGGCCCCTGGTCGAAACCATGCTCCAACAGCAACACGCCGCCAGGCCTTAAATGGCGGGGAGCGGCGCTAATGATAGCGCGCAATGCCGTGAGACCGTCCGGCCCGGCGGCGAGCGCCGCCCGCGGCTCAAAGCGCAGATCGCCGCGCTCGAGATGGGGATCGGCCGCAGCCACGTAGGGCGGGTTGGCCACGATCAGGTCAAAACTCCGGTTAGAGAGTGCGCCGAACCAGTCACTCGCAAGCCACGTGATCCGGCACCCCAGGCGCGTGGCATTACGCTGCGCTACGGCCAGTGCCGCCGGACTGCGGTCGACGGCTGTCAGTTGTATGCCGGGGCGCTCCGTGGCGAGGGCCAAAGCGATGCCGCCCGCGCCCGTGCCCAGATCAAGCACCGCCGCCTCACTATCAGCGGCCAGAAGCGCCAGAGCCCGCTCCACCAGACACTCCGTCTCCGGCCGGGGAATCAGGGTATCCGGAGACACGTCCAAAGTAAGCGACCAGAATTCACGCTGACCCAGCAGGTAGGCCACCGGTTCCCCGCCGGCGCGGCGCTGAATCAGGCCGCGATAAGCCCGCTCCTGATCGGGCCGCACAGTGTGTTCCGGCCAGGCCCGCAGGCGGCTGCGGCTGATGTCTGCTGCAAACGCCAGCAGTAATTCCGCATCCAGTGCCGCGCTTTCCACCTGGGCAGCCAGGACGGTCGTGCCCCACCCGAGCAGCGCCTGAATAGTTGGGTCAGAATCACTCAGTGGTTGGGGGCTCGCCATAGTCGGGCAACTATACCGCAGCGATTTTGCGTCATCTGCCGGGGGTCCCATGGTCACCTTCCGCAACGTCCTCCAGATCATTGGCAATGCCCCATGCGCCACCTCGCGGCGTTCCATCGTCGGCCCGGTGAGATGAGTTGACGTCGATCGCCCGCCGGGGCGGGCGTGTAAGCTCTGGCAGCATGGCCCAGCGGGCAGGTGAGCAAGGCGTGGCCACCGCGCCTCTCGGGCGGGCGACGCTTAGTGCAACGCGCTCAGTGCGCTGAGCTGCTCGGCCTGATACTCCCGGGTCAGGGGATCAATTACCTGATCCAGGTCCCCCTGAATGATCTCATTGAGCTTGTACAGCGTGAGGTTCACCCGGTGATCCGTCACCCGGCCCTGGGGATAGTTATAGGTGCGGATGCGCTCCGAACGGTCCCCCGAGCCTACCAGGCTCTTGCGCCGCTGCGCCTGCTCCGTGGCCTGCCGCGATCGCTCCGCGTCCAGCAGCCTGGCCTTGAGCAGAGACATGGCCCGGGCCCGGTTCTTGTGCTGGGAGCGCTCGTCCTGGCATTCCACCACGATGCCCGTAGGCAGATGGGTCAGGCGGACGGCCGAGTCGGTCTTGTTGACGTGCTGGCCCCCAGCGCCGGAGGCCCGGTAGGTGTCGGTGCGGATATCACTGCTGTTGAGCTCCACCTCCTCCACCTCATCCAGTTCCGGCAGCACCGCAACGGTGCAGGCGGAGGTATGGATGCGGCCCTGGGATTCGGTTTCCGGCACGCGCTGGACCCGATGGGCTCCGGATTCAAATTTCAGTCTGGCATAGGCGCCTTTGCCGACCACCCGGGAGATGATCTCCTTGTAACCGCCGTGTTCGCCTTCGTTGGCGCTCAACACCTCGATCTGCCAGCCGTGCCGCTCCGCGTAGCGGCCGTACATGCGAAACAGATCGCCGGCAAAAATAGCTGCCTCGTCGCCGCCGGTGCCGGCGCGGATTTCCAGATACAGATTGCCCTCATCGCCCGGGTCCGGGGGTATGAGATGCAGCTCCAGCGCACGCTCCAGCTCATCCTGCCGCACGGTCAGACGGCCGAGCTCTTCCTGGCCCAGGGCTTTCATGTCCGGGTCGTCTTCCCGGGTCAGCTCCTGAGCTGTCGCCAGGTCGGCCTCCAGGGCCTTAAAAGCGCGAAAGTCCCGCGCCAGGCTCTCCAGGCGCGCGTATTCCTTGGACAGCTCCCGGAACTGGTTCTGATCCCCGATGACGTCCGGATCGGCCAGCAGATGGGCGATCTCGTCATACCGTTCATTAAGGCTTTCCAGTTTGTGACGAATAGAGCTTTTCACGCGACCCGGGATTCATTGAACAAGTGAACATCTGTTTGGGGATAGGGGATGGTCAAACCGTTGTCCTCTAATGTGACCTTGATGCGTTCCAATAGATCCCCGCGAGTCGCCCAGTAATCGGCGCTCCTTACCCATGGACGCACGGCCATGTCGACGCTGCTGGACCCCAGTTCCAGCACCATAATGGTCGGTGCCGGATCGTCCAGCACGCGCTCATCGGCTTTGAGAACCCCCTCAATGAGGTCCCGGGCCTGCGGGATGCTGTCGTTATAGCCAATGCCGATGACCAGATCGATGCGGCGGGTCTCCTGGTCGGAGTAGTTGGTGATGACGTCCGAATAGACCAGGGAATTGGGCACGATAATGATGCGGTTGTCCGGGGTCTTGAGCACGGTATTGAAAATGCGCACGGCTTCCACGGTACCGCTGGTGCCGCCCGCTTCCACGTAGTCGCCGGCCTTGAAGGGCCGGAAGAAAATCAGCATGACGCCGGCGGCGAAGTTGCCCAGTGAGTCCTTCAGGGCAAGGCCGATCGCCAGACCTGCGGCTCCCACGAGGGCCAGGAAGGACGTGGTGTTGACGCCCAGGGCCCCCAGCGCGGTGAGCAGGACAGCAGCAATCAGGGCGATATAGACAATGCTGCTGAGAAAGCCGGACAGGGTGCTGTCCACTTCCGCCCGGTGCAGGACCTTGCCCAACCACTTCACCAGGATCTTGGCCACCCAACGCCCGATCACAAAGACGGCCAGGGCGGCGATGATCTTGAAGCCCCAGCTCATCAGGGTGGTTCGCACCAGCTCGGGATCTAGCCAGGCGCTGAGTTTGCCGAGGAATTCCTGCATCGTTTGCCTCCTTGAAAGCGCCGCCGTTGGCGCGAACGGGTGGGACCAGGGGGCCGTGGCTGCGCGTCCACCCCAGCGCGGCGCGCACGGCAGGCGAGTTCCCCTGAAGGGATCAAATTTTCAGGCAATCATCGGCTGATCACAACCACGGACGTCATCCTGCGAATCGCTGCGCGCCATCAGGTATAGTTCCGGCAAATATCCAGGAGCGCCATGAGACCATTTAAGCTTTGTCTGGCTCTTGCCGGCCTGGTGTTCCTGGCTGGCTGCGCCACAGTGCCCGCCGGCGATGAGGCCAGTAAAGAATCTTCCCCGGCGGACTTGGACTACCACCTGCTGCTGGCGGAGATAGCACGAGAGCGGCAGCAGTTCGCCGACGCGGCACGACACTACGCGGATGCCGCGCTGCTGTCTGATGACCCGCAGATTGCCGAGCAGGCCACTCTCATCGCCTTTGAGGTCAACCTCAATGAGGTGGGTCTCACGGCCGCGCGCCGCTGGCTCGAGCTGGTCCATGACGATGCCCGCGTATTGCGTTTCGTTGGCACCTTCGAACTGCGCAACGGCGACGTGGCCGAGGCTACCGAGCAATTTTCCCGCCTCGTGTCACTGACCGAGGATCTGCCTGCCACCATGGAGCTCATGTTGGGCTTTCTGGGCCCGGAAGAGAATGCGGCAGGTGCCACCCAGCTCATGGCGAGTCTCGTGGAGCGCTTCCCCGGCACGGCCGAGGGGGGCTACACGCTCGGTCGGCTGGCGCTGCGCTCCGGCGATTTCGAGCTCGCTCTGAAGGGTGCGCGCCAGGCCTCGGAGCTCAATCCGGAGTGGCTGGACGCGCAACTGCTGCTCAGTCGGGCGCTGTATGTGGCTGGCAACGTGGACGAGGGTCTGGCGCTGGCGGCTGATCTGGCCGGCAAGCACAGCGAGCAGGAAGTCCGCCTGCAATACGCCGAGCTGCTGCTGGCCGCCGGCCGCAACGACGAGGCGCGCGAGCTTTTGAACGGCGTGCTGGCGGAAGATCCCGGCCTGGAAGAGGCGGTGCGGGCACTGGCTTTTCTTGAGCTTACCGACGGCGACCTGGACGCGGCGGAGATCCATTTTGATGCGCTGAGGCTGGGGCGGCGATTTAGGAATGAGGCCTTCTACTATCTTGGCCGTATCGCTGAAAACCGCGAGCAATACCTGCAGGCCATGCGTTCCTACCAGCGGGTTACGACCGGTTCCAGCGCGGTAGACGCCCAGGAACGCGTCAGCCGCATCCTCTACCTGCAGCTCGATGATCCGGAGGGCGCGCTGCGGCATCTGGAGGACTTCGGGGCGGCCAATCCGTTGCTGGGGACGGAAATGTTACTGGCGCGCAGCCGGCTGCTGGTGCAGATGGCGCGCAGCGAGGAGGCTATGGCGCTGTTGAGCGGGGCCCTGAAAGAGACTCCGGACAGCGAAGAGCTGTTGGCGGCAGAGGTGCAGTTTTACGCATTTCTGGCGCAGCGCGCACTGAATGAGAACGATGTGGCCGGGGCGGCCGACCTGGTCAAGGAAGCCCTGGCCAAACATCCGGGGGATCGGGCACTGCGCTATCAGCGTGCCATGGTTTTCGAGCGCCAGGGGCGCTTGCGGCGCGCCATCCGCGTGCTGGAGGCGCTGGTGGCGGAGCGGCCGGACGATGCGTCCACGCTCAATGCGCTCGGCTACACCTTAACGGACCGGACCAACCGCCACGAGGAAGCGGCAGACTATATTCGTCGTGCCCTGGCACTGGATCCCGATAATCCCGCCATCGTCGACAGCATGGGTTGGGTGATGTTCAAGCTCGGCCAGTATGATCAGGCCGTGCAGCACCTGACGCGGGCTTATTCTCTGCAGCGCGATCCCGAAATCGCCGCCCACCTTGTGGAGGTCTGGTTGCAGCTGGGCTCCACGGACAAGGCGCGGGATACCCTTGCCGCCGCGCTGGGTGATTTCCCTGACGACAGCAGACTTCTAGAGCTGAAGAGCAGAATCACGCCATGAAGGCGGCGGGGCTCGTGGCCCTGTCGGCGCTGATCCTGGTGGCGTGCGCTCACGTGCCCGTTGAGGTCGACGACGGCCTGACTTTTTCCGAGCGACAGGCCCAGCTGCGCGGCGTTGCCCAGTGGTCCATGCGCGGTCGGCTCGCCGTCGCGGCCGGCGATGAAGGATTCAGTGGCCGGTTTTCCTGGGTGCAGAGGGATGGGGTTCTCGATCTACGCGTGCGCGGACCGCTGGGCGCCGGGGCAGTGGCCATTCAGGGTGACGCGGAACACTTAACTGTCACCGCCCGAGGCAGTAGCGAACCCGTCCAGATCTCGGATCCGGAGCGCGAACTCACCCACCTGTTGGGCTGGTGGGTGCCCGTTCGCAGCGTGCCCGCCTGGCTGTTGGGCATCCCCGATGACAATTATCCGGCAGCACCCGTCTTCGACGCTGACGGCTTGGTGGCCAACTTCCAGCAGCGCAACTGGTTGGTCGCCGTGCAGCGCTATCAGCTGTTAGAAAATACGCTGATTCCCGCTCGCTTGGATCTGATCCACCAGGATCTCAGCTTGAAGGTGATCGTGGACAGCTGGGTCGTAGATTACCCTGATTGACACCCCGCGAGACGGCCCGTCACAATGCCTGCCGATCGTGTCTGGGGTGTAGCCAAGCGGTAAGGCAACGGGTTTTGATCCCGTGATTCGCAGGTTCGAATCCTGCCACCCCAACCACATTTTGGCCAACAGGACGGTGGGGAGTCGCTGTGGATCCGGCATCAATTGTGCTGTTTACCGGGAATGCTCATCCGGGGCTGGCTGCGTCTATCGCGCGCGTCCTGCACCTGCCGCTGGGGCGCATTCAGGTGGGCCGTTTCAGCGATGGTGAAATCAACCTGGAGATCATGGAGCATATCCGTGGCCGGGAACTTTACCTGATACAGTCCACCTGCCCGCCCGTCAACGAGAACCTGATGGAGCTGCTGCTGATGGCCGACGCTTGCCAGCGAGCCTCAGCGCGCAGCATCACCGCGGTAATTCCCTACTACGGCTATTCGCGCCAGGATCGCCGCACCCGGGCTTCCCGGGTGCCGATCAGCGCCAAGCTCGTGGCCAAGCTGATTGCCAGCGCCGGCGTCGATCGGGTGCTGACCGTGGATCTCCACGCAGATCAGATTCAGGGTTTTTTCGATGTGCCGGTGGACAATGTGTATGCCTCCCCGGTGCTGCGGGGGGATGCCTGGAAGCAGAAGTACGACAACATGGTCGTAGTGTCGCCGGACGTGGGTGGCGTGGTGCGCGCCCGGGCGCTGGCCAAGCGCCTGGATGACGCGGGGCTCGCCATCATCGACAAACGTCGACCCCGGGCCAATGAGTCGGAGGTCATGAATATCATCGGCGAGGTGGAAGGGATGACGGCGGTCCTCATCGATGACCTGATCGATACGGCCGGCACGCTGTGTCAGGCCTGCGCGGCCCTCAAGGACCGCGGCGCCCAGCGGGTGGTGGCCTACATCACCCATGCCGTTTTGTCCGGTCCCGCCGTGGAGCGCATCGCAACGTCGCAGCTCGACGAGTTGATCGTGACCGACACCATCCCCCTGAGCGAGGCTGCCGCCGCTTGCACCAAGATCCGCCAGCTCAGCGTGGCAGAGCTTCTGGCCGAGACCATCCGCCGTATCTCCGACGCCGAGTCCGTGAGCTCGCTGTACCTGGACTGAGGCGTCCGGGCCCACGGGGCAGCCAGGGCGGCGAGAGATCTCGCGCAGCCACCGTGGATTGTGGCCGGGCGGGGCGTTCCAGGCGCCTGGCGCCTACAAAAGCCACGGGCTGCCTGCTACACTTGCGCGCCCCCCGGGGGCTCGAACGTCGCTGGTCGCGGCGGCGTCTTCAGCACATATCAGGAGATTCCCATGAGCAAGACCATAGAGCTCATCGCGGCGAGCCGTGAGGATGCGGGGAAAGGTGCGAGCCGCCGCCTGCGTCGTCAGGGCAAGGTGCCCGCGGTGTTGTATGGCGCCGGGCGGCCGCCCCGTGCGCTGACGTTGGACCATCAGGCCCTCATGCATCAGATGGAAAATGAGGCCTTTTATTCCAGCATTCTGTCCATCCGGGTTGACGATAAGACTCAGCCCGTCGTCATCCGGGACGTGCAGCGCCATCCGGCCAAGCGCCAGGTTCTGCACCTGGATCTGCAACGCATTCAGGAGGATGCGGAGCTGCGCATGATCGTGCCCATTCACCTGTTAGGTGAGGACGTGGCGAAGGGCGTCAAGCAGGACGGCGGCGTCATCTCGCGAATGACGACCGAGGTTGAGGTTGCTTGTCTGCCTAAGGATCTGCCCGAATATCTGGAGCTGGACGTGTCCGAACTGGGCATGGATGAGCTGCTGCACCTGTCGGACATCAAGCTGCCCGACGGGGTGCAGATTCCCGCGCTCGCCCAGGGCGATCAGTACGACCAGCCGGTAGCGGCGGTGCATCGGCCCCGGGCCGAGGAAGTGGAAGAGGTGGAGGCTGTCGAGGGCGAACTGCCGGAGGCCGCGGCCGCAGCGGGCGAGGCGCCTGCGGCGCCCGCCGAGGAAGGCGGCAGCGAAGAGTCCGGCGACTAAGCGCGCCGCGCTGCCGTCCGGGGCCGCCTCCGGGCGGTCCTTTTCATCCGGCTGTCTGAAACGCGCCATCATGCTGCCGTTATGAGCGAGCCCATCCAACTCATCGTGGGTCTGGGTAACCCAGGCAGTCGCTATGCGGACACCCGCCACAACGCGGGCTGGTGGTTCGTGGACGAGTTGGCACGCCGCTTTGGCGGCGTGTTCCGTGAGCAGAGCAAGTTTTTCGGTGAGCTGGCGGACATCCAAATCGACGGGCACCGGGTGCGACTGCTCAAGCCCAGCACTTTTATGAATGAGAGCGGCCGTTGCGTGGCGGCGGTGCGAAACTTCTATCGCTATCCATTGGACCAGTTGCTGATTGCTCACGACGAGTTGGATCTGCCGGTGGGCACCGCCCGCCTGAAACGGGGCGGCGGGCACGGCGGGCACAACGGGCTGCGGGACGTGATCGCCGCCCTGGGCGCGGACTTCTGGCGGCTGCGACTGGGCATTGACCATCCGGGTCAGCGCAATCAGGTCACCGACTACGTGCTGCGCCGGGCCAGCGCTGATGAGGAGGCGGCTATCCGCCAGGCGGTGAATGAGGCGGTGGCGATCATTCCCACCCTGCTCAGCCACGGCGAGCAACGCGCCAAGACCACTCTGCACACGCGCACCAGGGCCAAGCCGGCGGTGAAGCCGGACGAGAATGACTGATGGCGATTCGTTGTGGCATTGTTGGGCTACCGAACGTGGGCAAGTCCACCCTGTTCAACGCTCTCACGGCGGCGGAGATTCCGGCGGAGAACTACCCCTTCTGCACCATCGATCCCAATGTGGGAGTCGTGGCCGTCCCGGATCCGCGGCTCGCCACGCTTGCGGAGATCGTGCAGCCCGAGAAGGTGCTGCCCACGACCGTGGAACTGGTGGATATTGCCGGCCTGGTGAAGGGTGCCGCTGAGGGAGAGGGGCTGGGCAACAAGTTTCTCGCCCATATCCGCGAGACCCACGCCATAGCCCACGTGGTGCGGGCATTTGAAAACGACGATGTAACTCACGTCGCCGGCGCCATCGATCCGATTGGCGACATCGAGACTATCAACACGGAGCTGCTGCTGGCGGATCTAGAAACGGCCGAGCGCGCTGCCGAGCGCGCCGAGCGCCAGGCCAAGACCGGCGAAAAAGACGCCTTGCGCTGGCGAGATCTGGTGCAGCGCATGCGCGCTCATCTGGCGGACGGACATCCAGCGCGCACCCTAACGATGCAGGACACGGAGTTGGCTGCTCTGAAGAGTCTCAACCTGCTGACCATGAAGCCGGTGATGTACGTGGCCAACGTGGATGAAAACGGTTTTGCCGATAACCCTTTGCTGACCGGCATCCAAGAGCATGCGCGGGCGGAGGGAGCCGAGGCCGTTGCGGTATGTGCCGCCATTGAGGCGGAGATCGTGCAGCTCGACGAGGCAGATCGCGCGCTGTTCCTGGAGGAGATGGGGCTTGACGAGCCAGGGCTGAACCGGGTCATCCGAGCGGCGTATCGGCTGCTGGGGCTGCAGACCTTCTTTACAGTTGGCCCCAAGGAAGTGCGCGCCTGGACCGTGCCCCGCGGGGCCACGGCGCCCCAGGCGGCGGGGGAGATCCATACTGACTTCGAGCGCGGGTTTATCCGCGCCGAGGTGACCTCTTATGAGGAATTTGTCGCCTGCGGCGGCGAGCAGGGCGCGCGGGAAGCAGGCAAACTGCGCCTGGAGGGCAAGCAGTATCTTGTCAAGGAAGGCGACGTGATGCATTTTCGGTTCAACGTATGACGTGCGAACGGGCGCGCTGGGGAGTATGCAAATGGCTCAAATAGGGTTGCGGCAGATGGTCGTCTGGCTACTGGCGGGATCGCTGAGCATGGCGTTGATGGGCTGTGGCGGAGGCGATCCCGGTCCGACCGCACCCGCAGCCGAGCCTGCGGCAACCGCCGCGGCAGCCGAGGAACGGGTAAGCGTGGCCGGAATCACCCTGCCGCCGGGTTTCACGGCCACCGTGTTTGCCGACAACATCGGCCTGGCAAGGCATATCGCAGTGCGCGGCAACGGCGACGTGTACGTTGCCATCCGCCGCGGCCGGGACGGCAGCGCCGGCGGGCTGGTGGCCCTGCGGGACGAGAACGACGATGGCGAGGCGGAAATCGTCGAGCGCTTTGGGCCGCCTGACGTGGGCACCGGTGTCGCCATTTACCAGGGTCAGCTTTACTTCTCGTCGAATACCGCGGTCTACGCCGTGCCCCTGGAGGAGAACAAACTGGTTCCGGGCGGTGAGCCGGTGCTGATGGTTGGCGGGTTTCCCGAGCAACGGGCCCACGCATCCAAGGCCATCACGTTCGACAATAACGGGCATATCTATGTGAATTCCGGTGCGCCCTCCAACGCGTGTCAGCAAGAACAGCGTACCGCCGGTTCGCCGGGGCTAATGCCCTGCCCGCAGCTGGAACGCAATGGCGGCACATGGCGTTTTCCGGCTTCCCAATCCGGCCAGGATCAGATGGATGGCACTCGCTATCTCACGGGAACCCGTGAGGTGGTGGCCTTGGAGTGGAATCCGCAGGTCGACAAGCTCTACTTCGCCATGCACGGCCGGGATCAGCTGGATACCCTGTGGCCTGAATATTTTACGGAAGACGACCGCGTGGAGCTGCCGGCGGAGGAATTTCACGTCGCTGAGCAGGGCGATGATTTTGGCTGGCCCTATACCCACTTCGATCCCATCCGCGGCGAGCGCATGGTTGCGCCGGAGTATGGCGGTGACGGCGAGACTGCGGCGAAGGCCGGGCTCTATAAAGATCCCTTGATCGGTTTTCCCGCCCACTGGGGACCCAACGATCTGATCTTTTATGACGGCGAGAACTTTCCCGAGCGTTACCGGGGCGGTGCGTTCATTGCTTTTCACGGCTCCTGGAATCGGGCGCCCCAGCCCCAGGGTGGCTACAACGTGGTGTTCGTGCCGCTGCAGGGCGGCAGCCCCGCTGGCGATTGGGAAGTGTTCGCAGACGGCTTTGCCGGGGCTGAGCCGCTGGATAGCCCGGGCAACGCTGCCTACCGACCCACCGGACTGGCCGTGGACGGGGCGGGCGCGTTGCTGATCTCGGATTCTCTGAAAGGGCGGATCTGGCGGGTGACCTACGACCGCTGAGAACCCCGCGTACCAGTGACATCCTGTTCCACCAGCCCGTCGGAGGCGGTTGCCGCGATCTGCGGCAGTCTAAACAATGGCGCCCGCGTAACGTCCCGTTTGCGGAGACCGGCATGATAAAATTCGTGCGCGTGGTGATGTAGCTCAGCTGGTTAGAGCGACGGATTCATAATCCGTAGGTCGGTGGTTCAAGTCCACCCATCACCACCATCAATTCATTCGGTTGCGCGGTCTCCTCCCGATTCGTTAACGGGTTTGTCGGCGTTTGTCCGACTTGACCAAGCGCAAGGCCGGCTCGATCCCCATGGCGAGTATGCTCTCGCCCGCCGGCAGCAACTTCATGATGCCGGGCTTTAGCCCACCCACGCGGCCGGGATCGCGGGGCATCCCGGGCCTGGCATTCAGCGCTTCGGCACAGTCAATCTTTGCGCCGGCCAGCCCAGCGCGCTTGCGCGGCCGCCGGCCTAGGGCTGTGCATTGGGCGTGCGATGAAGCCGGATTACATCGGAATCAGCGTGATCCAGGTCACACTTTGCCCGGATATTTCGCGATCTGTGACTTATCGCTCAGTGCCGGGTTGGATGTTTACCTAACATCGCCGCATGAATCCGAAGCCGCGTCAAACCCAGACTTTCTGGGCCAGGGAAAAGTGCCCGTTCAGCCGAGCGATCTCGCTCGCCGGGATCGCCATTGTGCTATGCCAAGCGGCGCCCGTCGCCGCGCAAGCGAGCACCCTTCACAACACCGACGTGGCGGGGCAGGCGGCTGCAATCGAAATCGCCCGCGCCGGCCGCTATGACGAGGCTATTCAGGAGTTGAACCTGTTACGGGCAACCTATCCAGAGTCGGCCGAACTGCTATTCGACGAAATCGTCGTTCGGAATTGGGCCGAACAGGACGAGCAAGTGCGCGCTCTTGCGGCAAATCTCGACCCGGCGGAGGCGCCCGTGCACGTGCAGGTTGCCGTGGGCAAGTCGCTGCGAAATCTGCGGCTCTTCGAAGATTCCATTGAGTGGTATCGCAGCGCGGTCGAGGCAGATGCTGACGACGTCGAGGCGCGCCTCGGCCTGGCCTTCGCTTACGCCGATGCGGGCAAGTTCGTTCTTGCGGAGCAGACGCTGTCACCCCTACGCAGCGTGCCCGAGCACTCTACTTCCGCCGATTTGGCGTTAGCCTACGTGCAAAAGCACGCAGGGATGCGATTGCAGGCAATAACCAGCTACGATCGCGTCCTCGCGCGAGATCCCCAACACCAGGAAGCGCTGCGCGGCAAGGCCCTGTTGCTGCGAAGCCTCCTGCTGCCCAGCGAGGCGCTGGCGCTGGCGCGGTCACACCCGGGCATTCTCTCTGACGCAGAGATAGAACGCCTGAAGGCCGACGAGATCGCGCTGCAGGTACGTTACGGTACGGAAGTTCCCTATCCCGCCGCGCAACAGCGCGCCATGATTGATCGCGCCATCGCGGCTCTGGAAACCTATCTTGCAGCCGGAACGGCTGATCCTCAGACCGAGCTTGCCTTGCGGTTTGATCGAATCATCGCGCTGGCAGAGCGCGGATCGAGTGCGGAGGCCGTCGAGGCGTTCGAGCAACTGCCTGCCGACCATCCCGAATTAACGGCACCAGTGCTGGCCGCCGCGGGTAAAGCCTATCTGGATATTCGTGAACCGGAGATGGCCCACGCCGTTCTGGACCGGGCTGCCGCCCTGGACCCGGAAGACGTCGAGCTCCAGTTTGCCCTGTTCTATGCCCACGCCGAGCGCGGCGAACTCAACCGCGCGCTCCTGCTGGCGGAGCAACTGGCGGCCTCCATCCCAGCGACGCTGCGGCCTTCCGGGCAGCCCAACCCGGATAGGCTTCGGGCTGAAATACTTGTGGGCATCGCGCTGGCCTATTCGGATCGGCTCGGCGATGCACAGGCACATCTTGAGCAGTTGCTTGCCGAGGCACCCAATAACCCGGATCTGCGCCACGAGCTTGCCAATATCTACCGCTGGCGCGGTTGGTACGATCGCTCGCTGTTTGAATACCAGCAGGTGCTCGCGGTAGAACCGGAGATGCTGGAGGCACGGGTCGGTAGGGCGCGTACCGAGCTGGATCGGTCGCGGTTCGGAGCGGTTGCAAGCGAGGTGGCGGCGCTCAATCGCGAGTTTGCAAACGAGCCAGCGGTCGAGCGGCTCACGTCCGCCTGGCAGGCTCACAACAGCAGCGAGCTGCGTGTCGAGGCTTCGACCCATACCAGCTCGGGAGTGACGTTTGGAAGCGATCAATATCAGCTGGGGCTCACTTGGCTGACCGCGCCGATCAAGCACCGTTTGCGCGCATCCCTAAGCACCCGAGATTCGTTCGCCGACTTCCCAGAGGGCGACAGTCGCCGGCAGCGTGCGGCCGCTGGCCTGCATTATCAGTACGGACGCTGGCTTGCAACCACCGAGGTGTCCGGCAACCGCGATGGCGGCAATGATATTGGCGCGCTCGCTAGCGTCGGTTATCGCCTGAGCGATTTTTGGGTGTTGTCATCAGCCGTGGAGCTCAACAGTGACTCCGTCCCGATGCGGGGCCACCGGGTCGGTGTCGAAAACGATCTCCTGCGTATTGGCGCACGCTATGCGCCCCACGAGGAACTCTCTCTCGAACTCGGCGCAACTTCCGAACAATTATCCGACGACAACGAGCGCAAGCTGCTGTGGGCTGAGGGCCGCCGCAGGGTCATCAACCGGCCGAAGGTCGTCGTCGAGGTCATCGGTGAAGCCTTCGTCGGCGAGCGCCTCACCGACCAAGTGGCTTACTACAGTCCGCTGCGCGATGCGGGCGTGTTCATCGGCGCAGAGACGCAGTTACCGGCTCTGAGGCGCTACGAGCGGCGTATGACTCACATTTTCAGGGCTGAGGTGGGCACCTACGATCAATCGGGGTATGACCGCGGTACCGTCTGGCGGGCCGCCTACATGATGCCCCTGGAGCTTGGTCCGCGATTTGCCGCCTGGTTCGGCATTTGGCGCAGCCGGATGTTTTACGACGGAGCGAAGGAGTACTCGACGACGGCATCGGCCACGATGCAGTTTCGGTTTTAGATGTGATGGCTAAACATTCCGTAATTCAAAACGTTCTTCTATACCTGGTGCTGGGTTTGGCTGCCAGTCATTCAGCGCAGGCCGCGCTGCACGTGTTTGCATATCATGACGTGCAAGACCATCTGAGTGACGACCCACACGCGGTTTCAACGGACAACCTGATCGCGCACTTTTCCTGGCTGAGGGCGAACGGTTACACCCCGGTCAGCGTCTCTGATCTTCTGCGCGCTGCGGAAAAGCCGGAGACGATGCCGGAAAAGGCTGTTTTACTCAGCTTCGACGACGGTCTCGCAAGCGTATACACCCATGTTTTTCCGGCGCTGAAACTGTTCGGCTATCCGGCTGTTGTGAGCGTGGTCACGGATTGGATCGAGAGTTCGCAGTCCATTGACTACAACGGCCGCTCACTGGACCAGTCGGGTTTTGTAACCTGGGCACAGCTGCGCGAGATGAGCGCGTCCGGCCTTGTCGAGGTCGCCTCCCATACCCACAACTTGCACGGGGGAGTGCGAGGCAACCCCCAGGGCAACCTGCAGCCAGCAGCCGTTACCCGTCTCTATGGCGATGATGGCTACGAAAGCGACGCTGCCTATCGGCAGCGGATCACGGCTGATTTGGCTGCCAGTGTTGCGTTGCTCACTGATCGGCTCGGGCATCCTCCCCGCATTCTGTCCTGGCCGTACGGTGCCTACAGCGAGATGCTGCTCGAGATCTCTGCCGAGCAGGGCATGCCGATTACCCTGGTTCTCGGCGTGGCTTTGAACGAGCAGGTCGAGCTGAGCGCGATCCAGCGTGAGGTCGTCACGGGTAACCCAAACCTGGAGTCGTTTACCACAAGTTTGCTGTATCCCCCGCACCCGCCGCTCGTGCGCGCCGCGCAGGTCGATCTCGACTACGTTTATGATCCAGATCCAGTCCAGCAGGAGCGCAACCTGGATCTGCTCATCGAGCGCATCCACACCCTGAACATCAGTCACGTGCTCTTGCAGGCCTTCGCCGACCCAGACGCCGATGGCGGAGCCTCCGCCCTGTATTTTCCAAGCGAGCTACTGCCCCTGCGCGCCGATCTTTTCAATCGGGTGGCGTGGCAGCTCAAAACACGCTCAAACGTGAACGTCTTTGCCTGGTTGCCACTACTGAGCTTCGCGGGTGACACCATCGATCCGAGTTGGCGCGTCCTTGAGCAGGTGGATGGCCGGCGAGCGGTCGACACCGACTCGGAACCCCGTTTATCCCCATTCAGCGCCGACGCCCGGGCCTATATCAACTCCATCTACCGGGACCTTGCCAAGCACGCGAGCTTCGACGGGATCCTGTTTCACGACGACGGCAGGTTAAACGAGCACGAGGATGCGAGCCCCGCAGCGCTCGCCGCTTACCGCGCTGAATTCGGACCCGACTTCACGATCCCGAAAACCGCCGAGGATCCCGAGCTTAGTGAACGCTGGACGCGCTATAAGTCAAAGGCGATGCTGGATCTCAGCGAGGAAGTCATCGAAACGGTGCGCCGTTACCGGCCGGAGATTCAGACCGCCCGTAACATCTTTGCGACTGCGCTGCTCGATCCGAACGGCGAGCGGTACCTGGCGCAGAACTTTCAGGACTATCTCAGAGTTTACGATCACGTCGCGCTCATGGCCATGCCCGCCCTGGAGAACGTACGTCGCGCCCGTCCGTTTTACGCGGCCCTGGCTGAGGCTGTCGCCGCTGAGCCCCACGGGCTTCAGCGCACGCTGTTTGAGTTGCAAACCGTGGACTGGCGCAGCGGTAAGCCAGTGACGGCCAGCGAACTGCAAGACACCATGCGATGGCTGCAATCGCTGGGCGTCCGACACCTCGCCTATTATCCGGATGATTTTGTGACCGATCACCCGAACCTGGATGTGCTGCGCAGAGGCATCTCGCTGGCTCGTTACCCGAGGGTCAGCCGATGACAGCAAACGAATTAATTCTTGCGCTGCTGGATTTCGCTTTCTATTACCCGCTGCTGATGTCCTACGTCTGGATAGCCGGCGCAATCTATTACTTCTTTTACAGAGAGCGGGTAGATCATCGCCGCGTCGATGACCCGCCGATGCTCAAGGACACGCCGCCAGTCACTTTCCTGGTTCCATGCCATAACGAAGCCGAGAACGTCGAGGAAACGATACGAGCGCTATTGCATCAGGACTACCCTGAGTTCGAGGTTATCGCTGTCAATGATGCGAGTAGCGATGGGACGGGCGACCTGCTAGATGCTATGGCCGCAAACGACTCGCGGATCAGGGTCATACACCTTCAGCAGAACTCTGGTAAGGCTATGGGTCTGCGTATGGGTGCGCTGGCCGCGCGGAACGAGTTCCTGGTTTGCCTCGATGGTGATGCCGTCCTGGATCCCCATGCAACCCGATGGTTGTTGCGCCATTTCATCGAGGGTAGTCGCGTCGGCGCGGTGACCGGTAACCCGAGAGTCCGCAACCGAACAACCCTGCTTGGCAAAATTCAAGTGGGCGAGTTCTCCTCGATCATCGGCCTGATCAAGCGTGCGCAGCGCATCTACGGCCGACTGTTTACCGTCTCCGGTGTCGTCACGGCGTTTCGAAAATCGGCCCTGCATCATGTGGGTTATTGGGGTATGGATACGGTGACCGACGACATCGATGTCAGTTGGCGCCTGCAACTTGCGCACTGGGATATCCGCTATGAGCCTAACGCTCTATGTTGGATTCTGATGCCCGAGACCATCAAGGGATTGTGGCGGCAACGACTGCGATGGGCGCAGGGCGGCTTCGAAGCTTTCGGTCGCTATTTCTCAGAGTTGCGGCACTGGCGCAGTCGAAGACTGTGGCTGGTCGCAGTCGAATTCGCCATCAGCACCTTCTGGGCATTCACAATCGGTAGCGTCGCGGTCCTCTGGGCCCTCGGCCTGTTCATTGATATGCCCGCGCCGCTTCACGTCTCAACGCTGCTGCCGGGTTGGGCTGGTGTGTTACTCGGCACCACCTGCCTCGTGCAGTTCGGTATCAGCCTGTCAATCGACAGCCGCTATGAGCCGAGGCTCGGCAGATATTACTACTGGATGATCTGGTATCCGATGGCCTACTGGGCCATCCACGCCGCCGCCACGATCGTTGCGCTGCCCACCGCGATACGTGCGGCGCGCCGCCAGCACGTGACATGGGAAAGCCCGGACCGAGGATTACGGCCGGGGCTGAGGGAAAGCTGATGAACCAGGTTACCAGCGACGTATGCATCCACGCGCCAGAGCTGCTGACGCGCCGGGAACGGACGCGCGACCGCTTTGCCACTGGATTTATGTGGGTGCTGTATGCCTATCTGTGGCTGCCGGCCATAAGCCTGGCTGCCTGGGTGCTGGGGTTTGAGTTCGCCTACGATGTCCTGGTTCGCGCCGGCGGATTCGCTCACCTGAAAACCCTGCTGTATTGGTATGGCCTCACCATAGCCACGATCTTCGTTGCTTTCGGCGCGTGGTCGTTCAGCAATCGTAGGCGCTTCGCCGGGAATGATCGGCGCCGGCAATTGAATCCCGTGACCAACGAAGGCCTCGCGGAATTTTTCCGGATTTCCGAAGATGATCTCGCTGTGCTGCACCGCGGCCGCACGCTGAGCGTGGGCTTCAACTCTTCTGGCGCGATCTGCGAGATCGAGGAGACGGGTTAGGGCGTACTGCGGGACCCGGGTCGTGCGATGACCGAGCCGACGAACGCGATCAGGATAAGCAGATAAAAGCGCTCATGCTGATGCTCGAGAAGCATCGCCATCCAATTGCCGAACCAGAGCGTCCCGGCCAGCAACGCGAACACAAAGGTCCATGCAGAAAAGCGCTCCCAGCGCCTGCCTTCGCGATTTGTAGTTTCAGAAAACATTTAGCGAGCCTACTACAACTACGGTCAGCCTGGTAGCTCTCTTCCTGTTGCAGTAGTCATCAGCTCGATTTGTTTTCACATAAGGTTTCCACGGACGGCTAGTCACCGATATAGAAACTGGCCAGGACTTCCCCTGAGAGATTTTCGTTGAACAGCTCGCAGGGGCCCTACCGCCGCGCCGTTCGGGCATTCCGTGACTCTTCCGCCAGCCAGCTTAAGGGCGTCGCCTTGAGACTGGCGCCGTCCTCGCCGTCATCGTGGCAGCCGCCAAGCCACAGCGCCGCGGCAGGCGACGGTCATTACTTAATGTAGGTCCAACGCGCTGGCGCACCGACATTGTTGGAGACTCATCGCACGTGATGGCCATGTCGAGCAGGCTTATGTTGAGATGTAAAGCTAACCCTGTGAGCCCCACGCGCTTCTCTTTCGATAGAGCGTCGACGGGTTCACACCGAGTAATCCCGCCGCCCTGGCGATGCTGCCCTTGCAGGCAGCGATGGCTTTCTCAATGTGTTTCCGCTCTACGACCGCCAACGGTTCGATGTCTCGCTGCTGCAAGCCGACTCGTTCGCGATTGAAGCAGGAATTGTGGTCTCCTGGGTCGTCTGCTGCGCGCTGCCCCATTTTTGCTGGCAGCATGTCCGCAGTGACGACTTCACCCGAGTTAAGGGCAACGATGTTGCGTATCACGTTCTCCAGCTCGCGGACATTACCGGGCCAAGCATAGGTGCTGAAGAGTGCTTCGGCACGCTCGTTGAAGGAGCGGAAGCGCTTGTTATATTCCACTGAGGTCTGTTCCAGGATCTGGCGCGCGATCGATAGCGCATCATCGTGGCGCAGACGCAGCGGTGGAAGTTGGAGCGGAACGACGTGCAGACGATAATACAGATCCTCCCGGAAACGTCCCGCGGCGATCTCGTGTTCCGGATCCTTGTTGGTCGCAGCGATGAAGCGAATGTTGGCATGCCGTGGCTCGCCGCCAACGGGCTGAAAAGTGCCTGCCTGGATGAACCGTAGCAGTTTGGCTTGCAGCTCAAGATCCATGTCGCAAATCTCATCGAGAAAAAGGCTGCCGCCGTCGGCGAGGGTGGCAGCGCCGTTTCGGGAGCGAGTGGCGCCGGTAAATGCACCCTTCTCATGACCGAAAATCTCGCTCTCCATCAGGTGCTTCGGAATAGCAGCACAATTCAGAGGAACAAACGGCTTTTCGCGCCGCGGGCTCTCAGCATGAACGGCTCTTGCGCAGAGTTCCTTGCCGGTGCCGCTTTCCCCGGTGATGAAGACCGCCGCGTCGGTCGGCCCGACGCTGCGAATCGTCTCAAAGATCCCCTGCATGCCGGGCGATTGCCCAACCATGCCATGGAACTGTCCGGTGTCCAGTGATCGCCGATAGGACCGAACAAGGGCCTGAAGCCGGTGTCTCTCGAGTGCGTTCTGAACCGTTATCTGCAGTCTGCTGCGGCCGAAGGGTTTGGCAAGATAGTCAACTGCGCCCAAGCGCATCGCTTCCGCGGCAACGTGGGCGGATTCGTTATCGGTGATGATAATAATCGGGATCTCAAGCCGGTCTTCTTGAAATCGTCTGAGCAGGTCCATACCGTTCATGCCGGGTAACCCAAGATCAAGCAGTATCAGGTCCGGAATGCGGCCCTCAGATACGCTCATCAGCGCCTCTTCGCCGCTTGATACAACCAACAGATCGTGGGGCGCGTCACCCAGGTACGCGCTGTAGACGGCGGCCTGCGACGGGCTGTCCTCTACCAACAAGATAGCCCCTGAAGAAGGTAGGGAAGATTCGACGTTCAGTCTGTCACGCGCAGCGGCCATATCAGGCAATCTCCACCCCGCGTAACGCCACGATGGTCGGTTCGGCACAAGACCGCAGTTCTTCAACGAGCGCCGGTAACAGGCATTGCTCGTTCTGCCTGCCTGCCTGGTTGAGCATGCGGGCGATCTTTGCCGCGCGGATAGCACCAAATGTGGCCGCGCTGCTTTGCAGCGCGTGGCTCTCGCGGCAAATTGTCTCAACGTCCATCGTCGTCGCGGCCTCAATGAGCCGCCGGGTGCGGTCCCGGAGTTCGGTGATGAATACGTCGATCATTTGCTGAAGCGGAACACCCTCAGTGTCGCGGGCTAGCGTGCGCAATACCTCAAGGTTGAATATCTCTCCATCAATCTCGGGGGCGCGCGTGCCGCTTCCTTCCAACCCGGACTGGTCGGCGGCAGCTAAACGGTCATCACTGTTATCGCGTTGAATTGGCATGGACGCCGCTATGTCATCTGGCCAAGTCAGGGTTTTCCCTGCGCCAATGTCCGCTGAAGGCTCGTCATGTCGGACAGGCAACATCTTGTCAGGGTCAGCTGCCGAATGATGTGACGCAATCGAAACATCTCGCAATTTGCAGGACGGTGCTGCATTTCGCAAGGCAAATTGCGGAGCATGAAAGCGATGAGCCTGTCCGCATCTGTGATTCTTCGCTCTGTGCCTGGGGACTCGGGGCTTATGTAAATTGGCACGCAATCTGCCTTTAATTTACGACGATTTTTCAAGCACAAACCAGGAGTATGGAAATGCACGCACGGAAATTTGCCCGCTGGACGCCGGCCGCTGGTGTCGCTGGAGTGATGTTGGCGCTGTCGGCCAACCTCTCCCATGCCGAAACGATGAATGTCACGGCCACGGTGCTGGAAGTTTGCGAGCTTGGCACCATTACTGACACGGCTTTCGGCAACCTGACGCCGGGGAGCGGCGCTACGGTCGAGCAGGAGGGTACGATCCAGTGGCGCTGTTCCAATGGCACGAACGCCGATATCACGATCGATCAGGGAGGTAATGGCGACCGGACGATGGATGGACCTAACGGTGGCACGATCGCTTATGAGCTCTACAAGGATCCGAATCGCTCGGAGGTTTGGGGTGGCGCGGCACCGGCAGCTCTCAACCGGGACGGGGAGGGCATGACATCCTTCCTGACCGAGACCGTTTACGGCCAGATACTCCCCGAGGCCTACATCGATGCAGAGCAGGGTGCGTACAGCGATACGGTTACCGTGCTGATCCAGATCAACTGAGCGCGCTGTAGAGCAATACCATGCCCAGACAACGACAGCTCAGCGTGCATCGGCTGGCGATACTGTCCGCCTTGCTGTTCACGGGCGGTTCTTATGGGGGGCAGCTCAGCATCGCGCCCGTGCGGGTTTACTTGGATGAATCGACCGCCAGCGGCGCCATCGAGCTCTCTAATCCCAGTGGATCTCCTGTCACGGTGCAGGTGAATGGCGTGGAATGGCGCCAATCCAGCACGGGCGAGGACGAATACGAGCCGACCAGCGATCTAATCGCCTTTCCACCCATGTTTACTATTCCGCCCGGCGGGTTACAGCTGGTGCGTGTGGGGATCAATGGCGAGCGATCGCGGGAGCGGGAGAGGGCGTTCAGGCTGTATTTCACCGAATTGCCGCCCGCGCAGAGTCCAGATCTTAAGGCGACGCTTCGGATGCGCTTGCGAATTGGTATACCGGTATTCGCCGCGCCCTCCGAGCCCCGGCGGGCCGATCTGGCCATGGTGCGCTCCGAATTCGACGGCCAGCGGTTGTATCTCACGCTGCGTAATTCCGGCAATCAGCATATCCGTCTGACGGACCTGTACGCCGATGAACTCCAATCAGCGGAACGAACGGCGAGCGCCCGCTATCTGCTACCGGGCGCCGGTTTTCGTTTTCCCATCGATCTGCCAGCAGGTAAAGCCTCACCTGTCATCGTGAAGGCCGTCACTGATCAACTGGGCGTTAGCGAGTATCAAATCGATTGGTCCGCTGTCGACCGGTCTCCGGGTGAAGGCGCGCTGGCGCGCAGATGATGCTGGTGCGTAGGCGTGGGGCGGTTACAAGGGCACCGGGAAGCTGGCCGGATGTGCCAACATTTGACAAGGTTGTACCCTTGAAAGGGGTGAGTCGGATCGGGCGCAAGTCCTTGTCCCCTGGTTGGCAGGCTCCCAAGCACGCCACTCCTCATTTCGACGCGGTTGTCCTGTTGTCCGCCCGATGGGCGTCGGGGACCAGCATCCGAAAACAGAGGCCACGCGCCATGCCGGCTCGAACCGGTGCGGGCGATGGTGCTCATCCTAAGCCGGCGTAAACGGCTCATGGTCATCGGACATGACCCCTCCGCGCCAGTTTGGAAACCTACTTCGATTGACCTTGCTCCTGGTCTGGGGGGTCGCAGCCGCGAATCCGGCGCCGTTACTCGTTGACGTAACGGTGAATCACATTCACCGCGGCGTCACCATACTGCTGTCGGATGCTCTTGATGGTTACCTCGTCAGCGTCGATGATCTCGAGGGTTGGGGCATCCGTGGACCCCATCCGCGCTCTGCGGAATTCAATGGCCGCCCATACTCCCGACTGTCTGCTCTCGGGGAGATTAAAATCGACTACGATCCGGCCAGCGCAAGCATTGCGCTTGAATTCCCGGCGAGCCTGCTGGCCAATGCGTCAACCCATTCGCTGCGCGCTGATTCACCCACGCCGGCATCAGGCACCGGTTTCTTTTTCGACTACGACATGTCTGTGGGTGCCGGCCAGCAGCAGCGCGTATCAGGACTCTTTGGCCCAACCTTATTCGCCCCGGTGGGAACGCTGCAGACGCAAGTGCTGTACCGGGGCGGTCCAACGGAGGTCGCCGCCGCCCTTGGCGAGAGTAACTGGGTCAGGCTCGACACCACCTTTGTTCGGGACAATCCAGAGCGTATGCGCAGCCTGCGGGCCGGCGACGTGATGTCTGCGCCTGGCCCTCTGGTCGGGGCCGTTCGGCTTGGCGGCGTGCAGGTTGCCTCAAACTTTGCTACCCGGCCGCGATTCGTGACGTTTCCTGTGCCTATCCTGTTCGGCGAGACGGCCTTGCCTTCCACGCTTGACCTGATGGTGAACGGTCGGTTGCGATATCGCGAGGAGATCGCACCTGGCAGTTTTCAGATCGACAACGTTCCGGTTGTCAACGGTGCGGGCGAGATGCAGTTGGTCGTTACCGATGTGCTGGGTCGCCGGCGGGTCTTTACGCAGGAGTTCTATGCGAGTTCGGAGTTGCTGCGCCCGGGGCTGCACGAGTACTCGTATTCGCTTGGCGGCATCCGCCGCAATTTCGGTTTCCGGAGTAACGACTATGGAGAAAAAGCCTTTCTGGCCTCACACCGATATGGCGTCAGCACAGCTCTGACTGTCGGCGGCTCAGCCGCGGTGACGCGGGAAATCAGCCAGTTCTCGGCGACTGCGGACTGGTCTCCCGGAGGGCGTGGCGTCCTGAGTACCGCAGTCGGTGGGAGCGACTCTGTGGTCGGCTCGGGCATGGCCTGGAACATCGGTTATCAGTATCTGTCCCCGTTGCTGCGCTTGAAAACGCAGATCATGGGGACGAGCCCGGCTTTTCGCATGGTAGAGGATGGTTCCTATCCCTGGGTGAATCCTCGGAGGCAGTTGATGCTCAGCGCGGACTGGGCGGGACTCAAGCGGGGCTCCATGGGCATCACGCTGATCGACCTGTCCTACCACGACGAGACGAGGCGCCGCATCGTATCGCTGAACTACAGCCGGACGTTTCTCAGAAAAGTTGCCGTTTCAGCTTTCGTGAGCCGAACAGCGGAAACCTCAGGCGACGTGAGCGTTGGTGTCACGATCAGCCGTCCGCTGGGCGGGCGGCGCAGCCTGAGTGCCTATGCCGTCAGAGACAGTAACGATTCACGACTGCGAACGGAATTTCAGCGCAATCTGCCGTTTGGGCCTGGATTTGGGTACAGGATCGGCACAGTCATGGGTGAGGAAAACACGTACGACGCAAATCTGGCCGCCCAGACGGATTTTGGGCGTTATCGCCTGGAGGGCGGAAATGTCGGTGGCGAGTCAATCTGGACCGCCTCCGCTGCCGGGTCGATCGCCTGGTTGGCTGGTCGGCCGTACTTTGCTCGCCAAATCAGCGACGGGTTCGCGGTTGCCAAAGTAGGGGATTTCGAGAACGTCCGTGTCTACGTGGACAATCAGGAGGTAGGAAGATCCGACGCCGAAGGCAGAGTGCTTCTGCCGAGACTGAGGCCTTATGAAACCAATCGAGTGAGCATTGAACCTCTGGATCTTCCCCTCGCGGCAGAGTTGCCGTTTACGAATGTCGAAATCGCGCCGGCCTTTCGTAGTGGTTTGACCATCGAATTTCCAGTCGATGTGACGCGTTCGGCGCTCGCGCGCGCGGTCTCGCCTGACGGTCATCCGCTGCCGGAGGGTGCGGCGGTTCATGTCGCCGGACAAAGCGAACCCTCGATGATTGGCATTGACGGCATGCTGTTCGTGAAGAGTAGCGCGGCCGCTGTCAATGCAATTGTCGAGCATGATGCGATGCGATGCCGTCTTGAACTCCAGATGCCGACGTCGGCCGGCGTACTGCATCAGTTGGGAAACGTGGTTTGTGAGCCGTTGCCATGATTCGAAGTTTGCTCGAGGGTTCCGCTCGACTGCTGTTGTCCAGAGGCTGGCTCATCATATTCGGCGTCAGCGCGTCTCTGAGCGGAGCAGATCTGCATGCCGCGCGTACCTGCTCGGTCGTGGTTTCGCCCATGGTTTTCGCTGGGTACCGTCCGGCTACGCCGATCCCCGTGGACTCGACTGGGTTGATCAGCGTGACCTGCCGCGGCAATCCCGACACCGGCGGCGCCGAGTTCTATACGCTTGGGATCGGCGGCGGTAGCAGCGGAAATCCCGCCGCGCGCTATCTGGCTTCGGGGACTGACCGGCTCGAGTACAACCTTTACCAGGATGCTGCATTTACCCTCGTTTGGGGCGACGGCTCCGGCGGTAGTTCGATAGTCGTCCAGTCTCTGCCTGCGGTAAGGGCTGCCAACGGCAGGGTCACTCAAAGAGGGCGCCCGATCCGGATGGACCACACGGTCTATGGCCGAACATTTTCCAATCAGGATCCGCGGCCAGGCGTGTATGCCGACGCGCCACTCGTTACGATCGAGTTCTGAGTAAGTCGAAAGCCTGCCGCATTGTTGCGCTCAATCAGGCCTTGCACTGTTGTTGTGTTCAGCCGGGTAGTAGTGCCCGGGCAAAGCCCTTGCAGAGGATGCCCACGACATGGCAAGGTTTCCTAATCCTAATAGCGACCCCGGCAAGCTCAGAGGGCAATATGCAGATTTCGAGCGCGGCTCTGGAAGAATTGTTTTCGACCGGAGAAATGACTCTTATGGTCTGGCGTAATGAACCGGGATGGCCGGTTTCCTACTCGTCCCGGAGTGTCGAAGATTTGCTGGGCTTGTCCGTAGCGGATTTTGTTGAGGGCCGGATTTCATATGCGGACATCGTGCATCCCGACGATCTTCCTGTTTTGGCAAGCGCCGTGCAGCAGTCCGTTGACGGCAATCTTAACGTCTGTATCCACGATGATTATCGGGTCCGCGGTAGAGATGGCAACTGGATATGGGTGCGCGACAGGGCGATTATCCAGCGCAGCCCAACGGGCGAGGTGGAATGTTTCATAGGCTACCTTCTTGATCAGACGGCGCATCGTACCGCGCGGTCGGCATTGGCAACGCAGCGCGATCGGCTTCAACTCGTTCTCGACGGAACTCGGCTGGGTCTTTGGGATTGGAACCCGAAAACGAACGAAGTCGTTTTCGATGCCAACTGGGCTGAGATGCTAGGGTATCAGCTCGAAGAGATCGAGTTCACTCTGGACTCCTGGTCAACCCGGGTCCACCCGGATGACCTTGCTGCTTGCTATGAAGACATCGAAGCGCATATGCGAGGCGATACGGATTTCTATGAGAACGTGCATCGGATGCGGCACAAGGATGGGCACTGGGTCTACATTCTTGATAGAGGCCGGATATGTGGACGGGATGCGGAGGGAAACCCAACGAGATTCACGGGTACCCATACAGACATCTCTGCTCAGAAAGAAGCTGAAGTGGCAGCCAGCAAAGCGAGTCAGGCGAAGTCCGACTTTCTCGCGCTCATGTCTCATGAGATTCGTACTCCGCTTCATGGTGTGCTCGGCATGTTGGAAGTGTTGAAGGGAAGCAAACTAGACGCTGAGCAGGCTGGTCAGGTTCAGGTTATTAGTCAGAGCGGAGAAACGCTGCTGCGGCTTATCGACGATATTCTCGACAAAGCCAAAATCGAGGCGCGCGAGATGACTATCGAGGAGGCGCCTTTTGAAGTTCGCCCGACATTGCAGGCCGTCCACGATCTGTACCGGGAGTCGGCGCTGTCGAAAGGGCTCGACTACCGCCTCGATATCGCTGCGTCGATGCCATCGTGGCTTATTGGCGACGCACACAGAATTCGCCAGGTGCTCGGTAATTTGTTGTCCAACGCGTGCAAATTTACCGAGGCTGGGCACGTGGAGTTCCGGGCGCGGTCGCGGGCCCGCCACGCTGGCGAGATCTGGTTAGACCTGGTCGTGGTAGATAGCGGGCCTGGCATAAAAGACCGGGCTGCTTTGTCGGAGCCGTTCCGGCAGGGGGACGCGTCTTTCTCGCGGACGTTCGGCGGGAGCGGGCTTGGCCTAGTCATCTGTCAAGATCTGGTCGCGCTCATGGGAGGTCAAATAGATTTCGATTCTGACCCTGGGCGAGGCACGATTTGCACAGTATCGCTGCCCCTGCAGATCGGTCCGGCGGCGACAGAGGCAGTTGGAGGGGCAGTTACAGACGATCAGCTACCGGAACTAAACATACTGGTGGCAGAGGATAATCCCACCAATCAGCTGGTTATTTCGAGTCTGCTGAAGAAGCTCGGTCAGAGCCCGACAATAGTTGACAATGGTTTGGATGCTGTTGACCATTATCGCGACGGCAATTTCCAAATCGTCCTGATGGATCTGCACATGCCTGAAATGAATGGCTTCGAGGCCTGTCGCCGCATCCGGCAGCAGGCCGAAAAGGCGGCCGACCCTTGCGTTATTGCAATATCTGCCGATGCTTTTGCGCAACATGAACAGGCGGTCAAGGACGCTGAATTCGACGGATATCTCACCAAGCCATTCAAGATTGATGACCTGGCATCCGTTCTCCGGCGCGTGGGGCTGCCGCAGGTCGTT
>JBFFHS010000014.1:0-53912 GCA_041556855.1 Gammaproteobacteria bacterium | reverse complement strand
CTGATGGAGGACACAGAGCGTGCCGTGCGCATCCTGGACAACTTCTACAGCATGGGCTTGCACCTTTCCATCGATGACTTTGGAACGGGTTATTCATCACTGAGTGCGCTGCAAAAATTTCCCATCGGCACCTTGAAGATCGATAAGTCCTTCGTTCGGGACGTAGCCATCGACGCGAACGATGCCACGCTGGTGTCCACCATTATCAAGATGGGACGCAGCCTGAACTTGGATGTGGTCGCCGAGGGCGTGGAGTCGGAGCAGCAGCTGCAATTCCTCCGCGAACAGGGTTGCGATTTTGCCCAGGGCCATTTGTTTGGCGATCCGGTTACGGCGGATGGCTACCTCGATCTATTGCTGGCACAAGCGGAAGGTACCGATCTTCACCGCCAGCTGTTCGCCTAGCCAGCGGCGGGCAACCTGTCTTCATCCAGAAAGGCCCGCACCAGCCGGGCAGCCGCTTCGGTCTGGTAGTCGAGAAAGCCGTGACCCCAATCTGCAAGATCCACCATGCCGCCTCGGCGAATCAACGAGCGGGCGCGCTCAGTTTGCTCCCATAGATCATCACCGGGCCGCAGGACCATGACCGGCTGGGTGACCTGCGGCAGGTGCGCCTCCATGGGGTAACGAAATGCCGCTCGATGCCCCCACCAGTAGCGCGGACCGGCGCGCAACGTGTCCGCTAGCGAGTCATTGATATCCTGAGGCGTTTGGCAAGGACCCCGCCAGCGCCAGGCCGGTCGCCACAGGCTGGTGAGATGGGTGCCGTCCTCCTGGGGTGGTGTTGCCGCATACAGCTGGCGCATCTGTGCGAGCTCGTCGGGCGGATAGACCGGCGCTGAGATCAACACCAGATGACGCACCCGCTGCGGCTGCTGCAGAGCCAGCTCTACGGCAATTTTTGAGCCAGTGTGATAGCCCATGAGGTCCACCCCGTCCAGCCCGTAGAAATCCAGCAGACCACCCAGAGAGCGAGCGTAATCGCCGATCTCGGGCGCCGCGTCCGGTCCGTCCGAGGCGCCAAAACCTGGCGTATCAGGCGCCAGGCAGAGTCGATCCCGGCCCATCTCGGCGATGAACTGCTCGTAGACGCGCCCCGACTTTGGACTGAGATGGAAGCACAGTAACGGTCTGCGTTCGGGCGTCGGCGAGCCGGCCTCGCGCACGTGGATCTGGCCGTAACAGCCATCACGGTAGGCGCGCCGCACCGCCTTGGGGCTCACGGTTTGCCCCCCTCGCCACCCTCCAACTGGGCGATTGCGCCGACACTGGAGAACGTCGACACGCCGTAAGGCACCAGCACGGTCAGAGCCATCTTCGCCCAGCGGCCCGCGTCCAGTTGGCCCGCCAGCAGAGCGTCGCCATGATTAATCGCGATCAGCATGACGCCCACAATACCAGCGGTCTTGAGCGCCCGCAGCACCACGGAGCGGCGCAGTGCAATAGGTAAAATTCTCCCCATGATCATGCCTCGCCAGCATCCAAAAGTACCAATATAGCCCCGTCATAAAATACCCACCAGCCGGAAATGTACATATGAAATAAGGGGTTAACTTCGGCCACGGACGCCTGGTGCATTTCCCGAGCAGCCTCGGCATAATCAGGCCGAGGTTACTCGTGGGAGAACTAAATGAGAGCTGTAGCCGTCACTCTGGCCGTAGTGGGCTGCCTGTTCGGCATCGGCGCGCAGGCTTGCGACTATCCCGAGGCAGTTACCGTCCCGGATGGCCGTAATGCAAGCAAAGAAGAAATGGTCGCTGGCCAGCAAGCGGTAAAAGCCTATATGACCGCGATGGAAGCATATCTGGACTGTATTGACTCGGAAACCAACGCGAGTGGTGAAGAGCCAAGCGACGAGCAGCGCAAGATCCTTGTTTCCCGGCACAACGCCGCGGTAGATGAGATGGAAACGCTGGCCGCGTCTTTTAACGAGCAGGTCCGCGCCTATCGAGCAGCCAATCCAAATTGATCCCGGGTCTCCTGGTCCTACAACGCACGGGCCGCTTAATCAGGCACTGTCCCTGGTGTCGTCCTCCAGATCCTGCAGCTGCTGGTCCAGGTCGTATCTGGAATCGGTGACAATCCGCTCAAGCACCTCGATCCTGCCCTGCAGTTCCCTCAGCTGAGTGTTCAGGTGGTCTTGCTGCGCCTCTTCGGCCGAGTCGTTGCGGTGCTTGAGCTTGGATTCCCACAATCGAAAAGCCAGCACGGCGACTACCAGGATGATGACGAACTCAAACACGTTCAACAAAACCAGCTCCCTTTTGTTTTCCTCGCGACTCTTGTCAGTCCTTCAACGACTCGAATTCCTGGTCCAGCTGAAAGCGTGCCGAAGTCACGTACTTTTCAAGACGCTGCAGCCGGGCCTCCAATTCGCGGAAACGGAAACTCACGTTGGACAGCGTGCCCTGGGGCTCAGCCCTGACCGCACGCTGCAGCGGCGTTTCCGCCCGTCCTGATTCGCCGGCACCATTACGCCGCTTGGGCAATAGCAGAGCCAGGCCGAAATAGACCAGCAGCGTTGCCGGCATGAAGAATATCAGGCAAATAGTTACGCAAATGCGGCTGACGGCCAGATCGAAACCAAAGTAATCGGCGACGCCGGCGCAGACTCCGAGTATCAACCCGTTGCCGGGATCACGATACAGGCGGCGTGTCGCCGCCGGCGCGCCGTTGCCTCCAGCATTCATGCATCGACTCCGTAGTCACTGCGCGCCGTGCGCCAGAACCGGCGCTCCTGATCAGCACCTGAATAACGTAACGGCGCATCGCGCAGCGTTAACCCAAGCGCCAGATAGGCCACGGCTGTCGGCATCGGCCACCAGATCAGGAACAGCACCGCAATGGCCCGCACGCCAAGGGCGTTGAGCCCGCAGGTATCAGCCAGACCGGCACACACACCAAGCAGAAGACCATTCTCCCGATCTCGATAGAGTGACCGAAAAAGGGTCACAATTCGATTGGTAAGGGTGTGCTTCACACTCGTTTCCTCCACTCAGGCACCTGGTTGTCGAGAATGGTCTCCAGGGCGTTGATGCGACTTTGCATCCGCTGGGCGTCGTCCCACAGCTCCTGCAGCATTTTCTCGTCCTCGGTAGACAGACCCTTGGTTTCCTTCCACTTGGTGACGTAGTGCATGATGATCGCCAGCGGCATCACCAGAATGACAAAGAGAACAGCAATAACTTCCACCATCGTTAGTCAGCCTCGGTGGTTTGGCGTGGCTCGGTCAAGCGCGCCTTCAAATCTTTGAGCTCCTGCTCAACCACCTCTGACGTCTCCAGGTCGGAGATTTCCCGATGCAGGTCCGTGTTCAGCCCCAGGTCGTAGGCCTCGACACGACCTTCAACATGCTCCATGCGGCGCTCAAACTGCTCGAAGCGCACCAGCGCATCGTCGATGCGCGGGTTGTGGATCTTCTCCCGGACCTCGAGGCGGCGGCGGGCGGTCTGATGGCGCGCCACGATGGCCTTCTGTCGTGTCTTGGCATCGGCAAGCTTCTCCTCCAGCCGGGCGATGTCCTCGTTCAGCTTGGCCAGACCCTCCTCCAGGGCGCCGTGCTGATGACGCAGCGCGTCCGCGGCCTGCTGCACTTTGGCTTTCTCGGCGAGCGCGCCCTTGGCCAGATCGTCCCGACCCTTGCTCACCGCCAGCTCAGCCTTGCGGGCCCATTCGTCCAATTCTTTGTCCAGGCCGGCCAGCTTGCGGCTGACTTGCTTCCTGTCCGCGATGGCCCGGGCCGCCGCCGAACGGACCTCGACCAGGGTATCTTCCATTTCCTGAATCATCAGGCGGACCAGCTTCTCCGGGTCCTCCGCTTTGTCCAGGATGGCGTTGATGTTCGAGTTCACAATGTCCGAAAAGCGCGAAAAAATGCCCATTCAGGGATCCTCAATCAGGGGTGACTTGCCCCCTATCTCAAGCAGGATTCGTGCCAATACCTCGGCGTTGATATAACCCACTGAATAATAAGCCAATGATGCTTCTCTGGCCGAACTGTCTGAAGCAAGGATTGGCGTATTTAGCTAATTTGATAATATCTATGGCTATATATTTAGCTATTTATGTCACCGTAAATGGAGCGTACAGAATCCACCGCCATCCTCGGCGAAGCGCCGGTTTTCCTGGAGATGCTCGAACACGCCTCCCAGGTGGCGCCGCTGAACAAGCCGGTGCTGGTCATCGGCGAGCGGGGCACGGGCAAGGAGCTGATCTGCGCCCGCCTGCACTACCTGTCATCGCGCTGGGAAGCACCGTTGATCAAAGTGAACTGTGCGGCTCTGACCGAGAGCCTCCTGGAGTCGGAACTGTTCGGCCACGAGGCAGGAGCCTTCACCGGCGCCGTGCGCACTCACATTGGCCGATTTGAGCAAGCCCACGGCGGCACTTTGGTTCTGGACGAGTTGGGCACGGTGCCGCTGCGCATGCAGGAGCAGATCCTCAGAGTGATCGAGTACGGGGAGTTTCAGCGGGTCGGCGGCACGGATACGCTGCACACCGACGTGCGGATCGTCGCTGCGACCAATGAAGATCTGCCAGGTTTGGCGGCAGCCGGGCGGTTCCGACCCGATCTGTTGGACCGGCTGGCTTTCGACGTGATTCACGTGCCCCCATTGCGGGTGCGGCGTGAGGACATCCTGACGCTCGCTTACCACTTCGCCGTGAATGTCACCAGCGAACTGCGCCGGGAGTTCTTCCCGGGATTCTCAGCCCGGGCGGCCTCCGCACTGTTGAGCTACCGGTGGCCGGGTAATGTACGCGAGCTGAAGAATGCCGTTGAGCGCAGCGTCTACCGCGCGTCGGATCCCCTAAAGCCAATCAAGCGCATTATTTTTGACCCCTTCCAAAGTCCTTTCGTCACGGAGTCCGCGGAGCAGCCCGCTGCCGCGGGCGCGCCCCAGGAAGAAGACGTGGCCAAAGATGAAGAATCCGCACCGCCGCCATTCCCACTGGACTTCAAGGCGCTGGTTCGCGACTTTGAAGCAAGCGTTTTAAACGACGCGCTCATCGAGGCACGTCACAACCAGACGCTGGCCGCTGAGCTGCTGGGATTAAGCTATCACCAGCTTCGTGCCAGCCTGAGAAAGCATGGCCTTTTTAAGAAACTGGCCGAGGCTCGACAGGAGCGGCGTGCTCACCAAGCGCAGCGGCGGCGTTAGCGCCTAAGTGCTATCCCGATAGCGGCGCAGACAAACGGCGGCGGCGAGAAACACTGCGGTGATCACCAGCCCCCACCACAGCTGAGCAGCCGCCAACAGACTGGCGGGATCCGCAAGCCCGACCAGGTCCAGGCGCGACATGAGGCTTACCTGAGCTTGGGGATCAGAATCTTCCAACCGGCGAAACATCGCCAGACGGTCACTGGCGAAAGCCACCTGAAAGAAGTCACCGGCCTGGGCCGCGATAGCCTCCAGCAGGCGGCTGCGGCCTGTCATCAGGCGCTCCACCTGGCCCAGCAGCAACGGTGAGATCGCCCAGAGGAAGACCGCCTTACGAGCCCATGCCGAGGCGAGCAGGAGCCAGCCGGCGAACGGGGCGTACCAGACGGACAGGGCGGCAGCGCTGTAGGCCGCCAGCAGCCAACTCTCAATCAGCGGCATCGGGTGCCACAGGGATGCCAGCGGATTTCCGCCCGCGGCCAAGGCACCAAGGCCCAGCAGCAGCAACGCCAGAAGCTGGGTTGCCATCAGCACGACCAGCGTGATTACCGGCACCACCATGAGCGCGGTGACTGCCTTGGATACCACCGTGGCCGTATCGGTCACGGGTAACGATTTGAAGAACAAAATGGTGCGCTCGCGGCGCTCGGCGTAGAGCGCATCCAGCAGATAGAAGAAAGTCGCTGCCAGAAAACCGAAGAAGAACAGCGGTGCCAGCATGCTCAGCAGTATGCCGATGCCAACACCCTGCTGCAGGTCGCCCAGGGTCGCAACGCCGGTCACGACAAGCTTGATACCGGCGCCAGCGCCTACGCCCTGAATCAGGCCCACCAGCACGCTGAGCAGCACGAATATTCCGATCACCAGGGGCGTCACGTACAGAGCAGGATGCTCCCATAACTCGCGACGTAGCAGAATAATCATGGGTTTCATGCCGCATACCCCTGGACTTTGGCCACGAACAAATCGGCGATGGTGGGCGTGCGCACCTCGCCCAGCCGTGCCAGGCGCTCCCGGTCGACCCCTTCAAACAGCATGATCTGCCGACCGAAGTCCTGCCGCTCGCTGATCGGCGCCAGCGCCCGGGCAGCCTGCACCAGCTCGGGCAGCACCCGGACCTCCTGATACTGCTCTGGCAGGCTATCCATAGCCGTGTTCAATACGACCTGCCCACGATCGATAAAGATCACATCCGTCAGGATGTGCTCGATTTCCTCGACTTGATGGGTAGTTAGCAGGATGGTGCGCGACGCGTCGTAGTAGTCGTTTAACAGCGTCGTGTAGAACTGCTTGCGAAACAGGATGTCCAGTCCCAGCGTGGGCTCGTCCAGGATGAGAAGACGGGCATCGATGGCCATCACCAGCGCCAGGTGCAGCTGCGCAACCATGCCTTTCGACAGGGTCTGTACTTTCGCCCCAGGGCGGATCTGAGTCTGGGCGAGGAAATCCATCGCCCGAGATCGATCGAAGCCCGGATGCACCGCCGCAGCAAACTCAAGCACCTGACGGACTTTCATCCAACGGGGCAACACCGCCACGTCGGCAATAAAGCTCACCTGCCGCATCAAATCCGCGCGCTGTCGGAAGGGATCCAGCCCGAGCACGGACAGCTCGCCTTCGAAGGCCGTCAGACCAAGCAGCGCTTTCAGCGCCGTGGTTTTCCCGGCGCCATTAGGCCCGATCAAACCCACCACCCGACCCGGCTCAATGGTGAGGTTCAGGTTTGCAAGCGCTTGCACCGAGCCGAAGCGCTTACTCAGGCCCCGGGCGCTGACCACGGGCGCGTTCATCAGTCTTCCTCCTGGCGCTGCGGCTCCCCACGCAGCAGATCGCCGGGATCGATGCCCAGGCGGCTCATCAGCTCTCGCATGCGGGGCCATTCTTCGTCGAGGAAACGCTGCCGCTCCCGCACCAGAAGCTGTTGCCGCGCCCCGGCACTGACAAACATGCCGCGACCGCGACGTTTCTCGACCAGGCCTTCGTCCACGAGCTCCTGGTAACCCTTCATCACGGTCAGCGGGTTGAGCCGATATTCCGCAGCCACGCTGCGGACCGAGGGAAGCGCATCGCCGTCCACCAGCACACCATCCAACATCATGCCGATAACCCGGTCCCGCAGTTGACGGTATATGGGTTGGTTGTCGTTCCAGTTTGGATCCATGGGTTTGACGCGTTTCCAGCCGGGTATTCAGCGAGGAAAGGCCACCACATCGAGAATCATCAAACGGGCAGCGCCCCCGGCCGGCTCATCTGCGGAACGCAGCTCACTCGCGAGCAGCGCAAGACTGAGAACGACCAGCACCACCAGACCGAAGGAGCCGCCTGCGCCTTGCTTCGTAGCCATTCTCCGCCTCCCCATTAACGCCACCTATCTGATTTAGTGTTATAGCTTAGTATAACACTATAGAAGTTACAAGGGCTGGGCGCCATAGCGCCACCCGGGCGGGTCTGGATCCTCACGGTGTCTGGCCGGGCAACCCGGGCATCGAACCGTTGGTGACCACCCGCGAGGCGCTCTGCGCCGCGCGCCTGGGCAGGGTCGCCTGCTGCCCGCGTGCTACCATATTCGGCTTGCCGCGCACCGCGGCCGCGACCCTATCGGAACCGACCCAACAAAGGACCTGTCGAGCGCCATGAAGTCACCTGTGAGAGTGAGTATTACCGGAGCCGCCGGCCAGATCGGTTATCAGCTGGCCTTCAGAATTGCCTCAGGCCAGATGCTCGGCACGGACCAGCCCGTGATCCTGCAGCTGCTGGAGATTCCGCCGGCCATGGACGCGCTCAATGGCGTGGCGATGGAGCTGGAGGATTGCGCGTTCAGCACCCTGGCCGGGCTGGTGCTCAGTGATGAGCCCGAGGTCGCCTTCAAGGACGCCGATGCCGCGCTGCTGGTCGGCGCAAAACCCCGCGGTCCCGGCATGGAGCGCAAGGATCTTCTGCTCGGCAATGCCCAGATTTTCTCTGTCCAGGGCAGGGCGCTGAACGCGGTCGCCAGTCGCACTGTAAAAGTTCTGGTGGTAGGCAACCCGGCAAATACCAACGCGCTGATCGCCCGCTCCAACGCCCCGGATCTGGATGCGCGCAACTTTACCGCCATGACCCGCCTGGACCACAATCGCGCCATGGCCCAGCTGGCGGCCAAAGCCGGCGCTCACGTCAATGATGTGAAGCGCATGATCATCTGGGGCAACCATTCCGCCACTCAGTATCCGGACATCCACCACGCCACGGTCCGTGGCCAAGCCGCCACCGAGCAGGTTGATCAAGCCTGGTATCGGGAGCAATTCATCCCCGCCGTGCAACAGCGCGGCGCCGCCATCATCAAGGCGCGCGGCGCGTCCTCGGCGGCCTCTGCCGCATCGGCGGCCATCGACCACATGCACGACTGGTTTAACGGCTCACCAGCCGGCGACTACGTCAGCATGGCGGTCGCGTCAGACGGCAGCTATGGCATCGCTGAGGGCGTCGTCTACTCCTTCCCCGTCACCTGTGAAGATGGCGCTTATCAGATTGTCCAGGGTCTGGACATTGGCGAGTTCAGCCACGCCAAGATGGTTGCTACCGATCAGGAGCTGCGCGAGGAACGAGACGGCGTCGCCGAACTCCTTTAGGCCTCCGCCTCGTTACGAGCGCATAAGGAACATGACGTGCAAAGCATATTCTGGTTAGCCGTTTTCGTCATCGGCGGTCTCACGCTGGCCTATCGCCGCGTCGATCTGCGCAGCGCCACGATTGCCACCGGAGTCGCGCTGGTTGCGTATACGGTCATGGGCAGCGGCGGGTTCTTGTGGTCGTGCCTGCTGTGGCTGCTGTTTGCCGGCATGGTTGCGCTGAACATCGATGACCTGCGGCGGGACCATGTCACCAAGCGGCTGCTGGCGATCTATCGCACCATGCTGCCGCCCATGTCACCCACGGAACGGCAGGCTCTGGAGTCCGGGACCGTATGGTGGGAGGGCGAACTGTTCTCCGGCATGCCGGACTGGCGCAAGCTCATGTCCATGCCGGCACCCAAACTGACACCGACGGAGCGGGCCTTCCTCGACGGTCCCACGGAAGAGCTGTGCGCCATGCTGGATGACTGGCAGGTGACCCATGAGTTGATGGACATGTCGCCTGAGGTCTGGGCGTTCATCAAGAAGCACCGCTTCTTCGCCATGATCATCCCCGAAGAGTACGGCGGGCTGGGCTTCTCTGCGCTGGCCAATTCCATGGTGCTGGCCAAGATCGCCAGTCGCAACGCCACCGCTGCGTCCACCATCGGTGTGCCCAATTCCCTGGGCCCCGCCGAACTGTTGCTGCATTACGGCACCGATGAGCAGAAACAGCGCTGGCTGCCGGGACTGGCCGCGGGCACGGAAATACCCTGCTTTGCGCTGACCTCAGCCCGGGCCGGTTCCGATGCCACCGCCATTACGGACACGGGTGTGGTGTGCAAAGCCAACTATCAGGGCGAAGAGGTGCTGGGCATCCGGCTCAATTGGGAGAAGCGCTATATCACTCTGGCGCCTATCGCCACCGTGCTGGGCCTCGCATTCAAACTTTACGATCCGGATCATCTGCTCGGCGCGCAGGACGAATACGGCATCACAGCCGCCTTGATCCCCGTGGACACTCCGGGCGTCGAGACCGGGCGCCGGCATTTTCCGCTCAATATACCGTTCCAGAACGGGCCGACCCGGGGCAAGGATGTGTTCGTGCCGCTGGACGCCATCATCGGCGGCCCTGAAATGGCTGGCCACGGCTGGCGCATGCTGGTGGAACTGCTGTCGGTGGGACGGGGCATTACCCTGCCGTCCAATGCCGCCGGCGGCGCCATGGCAGCGGTCTACGCTTCCGGCGCCTATGCGCGGATCCGGCGCCAGTTTGGTCTGCCGGTGGGCAAGTTTCACGGCGTCGGGGCCGCGCTGGCCCGGATGACCGGCCTGAGCTACATCATAACCGCGGGTTCGCGGGTGACAGCCGCTGCGATCGATGCGGGTGAAGCGCCGTCGGTGCCATCCGCCATTTTGAAATACCACAACACTGAAATGGGCCGGGTAGTTGCCAACGACGCGATGGACGTGCACGGCGGCAAGGGCATCATGCTCGGACCCACCAACTACCTGGCCCGCGGCTATCAGTCAGTGCCCATTGCGATTACGGTAGAAGGCGCCAACATTCTCACCCGCAGCTTGATCATATTTGGCCAGGGCGCGGTGCGCTGCCACCCGTTCGTGCTCGACGAGATCGCAGCGGCCAGTGATGACGACCTGGAACGTGGCCTGAGAGCTTTCGATCGGGCCCTGTTTGGTCACCTGGGTTACGCGATTTCCAATGCGGCGCGTTCCTTTGTCATGGCGCTGACCCACGCCCGCTTCAGCACGGTGCCCGTCACGGGGCCTACGCGCCGCTATTATCAGCAGATCAATCGCTATAGCGCTGCCTTCGCACTGGCCGCCGACGTCTGCATGCTGACGCTCGGGGGGGCTCTCAAGCGCCGCGAGCTTCTGTCCGCGCGGTTGGGCGATGTGCTCAGCTGTACCTATCTGGCCTCGATGGTGTTGAAGCACTACGAGAACCAGGGCCGCCACGCGGCAGACCTGCCGGTGGTGGAGTGGGCCTGCCGACATCTGCTCTATCAGGCACAAGAGCAATTGCATGGCCTGCTCCGTAACTTACCCAATCGCTGGGCAGCTGCCGCTCTCAGGGCGCTGTTGTTCCCCCGCGGTCGCACCTACTTTTCACCCGCGGATGAGCTGGGCCAGGACATCGTGGAGCTGGTGATCAATCCCACGGATACCCGCGAAAGAATCTGCGACGGCATTTTCAAGGCCCGCCAGCCGAACAATCCGCTTGGCCTGCTGCAAGAGGCGCTGGAACTTGCTGAGCAGGTGAAGCCCCTGGAGCGCAAAGTCTTCGATGCCAGGCGTGCCGGTCAAATCGGCAGCGACGATACCCCTGGTCAGATCGAAGAAGCGCTGGCCAAGGGCATTCTGACTTCGGAGGAAGCGAATCAGGTGCGAAACTTCGACGCCAAAGTGATGGCCTTGATTGCCGTGGATGATTTCGACCCTGAGGAGCTGGTGCGCCAGCCCGGCAAACAAGCTGTGACCACACCACGCAAGAAGGCAAAGCGCAAGGCCAAGACGAAAACGGCCGGGAGCACAAAGACGGCTGGCGAGCCGACCAAGCCTGCGCCGGGGCAACCCGAACAACCCAGTCCGAGCTGACCGCGGCCCGGTCCGGGCGGCGGCCCGTCGCGATCACAGCGCACGCTGCGCAAACGGACAGCCCGCCCCATCAGGTTGCGGCAACACACCGCGGTCGAACCGGAGTCCGGCATCAAGGTCAGCGGTCTGTGCGATTCTACGTTCCACCTTGATCTGTTCGGCCTGAAGCTCGATCAGCAGCTGATTGCCGAGCGCTGCCGGGCCGTCGTGGAAGATCCGCGCGGCTTCGGGGCAGCGCTGTTTGATAATCTGCCCCTCACCCTGTTTCTTGCGCTGGCCCTGGTGGCGAAAGTGCTGTACCTGGGATCCGGACGCTTCTACGCCGAGCATTTGCTTTTCTTGACCCATTTTCACAGCGTCTGCTTCCTGCTGGGGCTCTTGATTCTGGCCGTGGGCAGCCTGGGTCGGTTCCTGCTGCCAGGCACGGCTGTAGCAGATACCCCGGGCACTTTCGCCATGCTGTATCCGATGGGCTATCTGCAGCTGGCGCTGCACGCCGTCTACCGGCCGTCAAGACTAGGCACTCTGGTGCGCTATATTGTGTTGCTTCAGACTTACCTGGTTTTCCTGGTAGCAGGCTTCCTGGTAACCCTGTTGTGGACCATCGCCACCCTATAACGCCGAGGAACAATGTCATGGATCATGTCTTGCCAACGCTGATACTGCTGGCTGTGGCTGTCGCCCTGACCGCTTGTGGCCAGGACGAGCCACCGCCCGCCCAGACACCCGCCATCGAAGCAGCAGCTGAAGCGCTGCAGAGCCTGCGTAAGCCGGCGCCGCCGGACGCCACGGTCTATTTCATCAGCCCCGCCCATGGCGACCGGGTCACCAGCCCGGTCACTGTGATTTTCGGTCTTAAAGGCATGGGGGTGGCGCCAGCCGGTATCGATAAGCCCGACACGGGCCACCATCACCTCCTGGTGGATACCCAGCTGAGCAATCCCAATATGCCGCTACCCAAAGACGATCAGCACCTGCACTTCGGCGACGGCCAGACCCAGGTCAAGCTGGAACTGGCGCCAGGAAGCCACCAGCTGCAGCTGGTTCTGGGCGACCATCTGCATATTCCCCACGAGCCGCCAGTCCTGTCGGAGGCAATCACCATCGAAGTGGTCGCTGGGGAGTAAGACACCGTGCCGGCCGGGCAACGCACCGTTCTGCACGTGGACATGGATGCCTTTTATGCGTCCGTTGAGCAGCGCGACCGGCCGGAACTGCAGGGCCAACCCGTCGCCGTCGGCGGCCCACCCCCGCGCGGTGTGGTAGCGGCGGCCAGCTACGAGGCCAGAGCATTTCGCGTCCACTCGGCCCTGCCCATGGCGCGGGCCCTGGCCCGCTGCCCCAACCTGATTGTCGTGCGGCCGCGGATGGGCGTTTACCAGGCGGAGTCCCGGCGTATTTTTGCCATCTTCAAGACCTTCACCCCGGAGGTTGAAGGGCTGTCCCTGGATGAGGCGTTCCTGGATGTCAGCGCCAGCCTGCGCCTTTGGCCCAGCGCACAGAGCATCGCCCGGAGCATCAAGGAACAGATAAAAATCCACACGGGACTGACCTGCTCCATCGGCATCGCGCCCAATAAGCTGGTGGCCAAGATCGCGTCGGATCTTGAGAAACCGGATGGCCTGGTGACCGTTGCGCCCCAGGACGTGCCGGCTTTTCTGGCGCCCCTACCCACCCGGGTGCTGCCGGGCCTGGGCCCCAAAACCCGCGCGCGCCTGGAACGGATCGGCGTGCACACTGTTTTCCAGCTGCGCGGCGCGGATACGGCCATGTTGCAGCGGGCTCTGGGCAATGCAGCGACACGTTTTCAAGCCATGGCCATGGGCGAGGACGTGCGGCCGGTGGGCCGGCGCGCCGAGCAGTCCATGAGTGCGGAGCGGACCTTCGACCGGGACCTGGCGACGCCCGCCGATCTGTACCGGGAAATGGCCCTGTTGACCGAAGGCGTTGCCGCCCGGCTGCGCAGCAAGCAGCTGGTGGCGGCTACCGTGGTACTCAAGCTGCGCCGCTCCGACTTCGTCACCGCGACCCGGCAGGCCGCGCTACCCCGGCGGTGTAACGACACCCTGGCGATTCTCCGCTTGGGCCGCGGTCTGCTGGATGCCTGGATCCGCGAGCACCCCGGCGACCGGCTGCGTCTGCTGGGCATCGGCGTGAAGGGCCTCGCCCCCGCTCCCAAGGAGTGTCTGGCGCAGGCCAGCCCCCGCATAGCAACGCCGCTGGACCAGGCCACCGACGCCATTCGCCAGCGCTTCGGCCCGCCGGCGCTGACCCGCGCCCGCACTCTGGGGCCAAACGCCTCCCGGAGCGGCGACCGTTAGTTGTACACTTAGCGCCTGCTTGGCAAGCATTTAGACCGTGTACACCAAGTTTTTTGGCCTTAACGAGAAGCCCTTCTCGATCACGCCGGATCCGCGCTATCTGTATCTCAGCGAGCGCTACGCGGATGCGCTGGCTCATCTGATCTACGGCGTTTCCGAGAGCGGCGGTTTCGTGCAGCTCACAGGTGAGGTGGGCACGGGGAAAACTACGCTGGTGCGCAGCCTGCTGGAGCGCCTCCCGGAGCAGGCCGATGTTGCCCTGGTGCTCAACCCCCAACTCTCTACGCTGGAGTTTCTTCAGGCCATTTGCGAGGAGCTGCGCGCCCCCCTGCCCTCAGATCCGTCCAGTGCCAAGGCACTGGTGGACGTGCTTAACCAACATCTGCTGCATGCCCACGCCCGCGGCCGGCGCACGGTGCTGATCGTGGACGAGGCCCAGAACTTAAGCACCGACGTGCTGGAACAGGTGCGCCTGCTCACCAATCTGGAGACAGCCAAACAGAAGCTGCTGCAAATCATCCTGATCGGTCAGCCGGAGCTGCGGGATGTGCTCGACCGCAACGACATGCGCCAACTGGCCCAGCGCATTACCGGTCGCTATCACCTGCAGCCGCTGTCCCGGGAAGAAGCCGATGAATACTTGCGACACCGGCTCAAGGTAGCCGGTGCGGTCAGCGACGTCTTCACGCCCGCGGCCATCCGCGAAGTACACCGCTGTTCCCGCGGCATTCCCCGCATCGTTAATGTCATCTGCGATCGGGCGCTCTTGGCCGCCTACAGTCGTGAGACGCGCACCGTGGATGGACGCCTGGTGCGCTACGCCGCCCGGGAGGTTTACGGGCGCAGCTTCGCGCCAGCCTGGCAGCGCTATCTGGTCGCCGCTGGCGGCGTGGCCGGTCTGCTGCTGGCCGCCATCGGCCTGTGGCGCACGTTGGGCAACGCTGGTCAATCCACCGGGCCGGCCGAGCAATCCACACGCGCGGCAGCCCCGCCGGCGCCGCAAACACCGGCCCTGACTACGCCCGCACCCATGGCGGCAGTGGCTGAGCCCACAAGTCTTGGGCCCTATCTGCTGGACCCCCGTTACGCTACCGACACTGACGCGGCGTTCCAAACGCTGCTGGCATTATGGGGCGCTGGGTTTACAAGCGATGCCGGGACGGCCTGCGAGCAGGCTGCAGCACAGGAACTGGCCTGCCTGTTTCAAAAAGGATCGTGGAACAACCTGCGCCGTCTCAACCGGCCCGTGATTCTGGAGCTCATTGACGACGGCGGCAACGAGCATCAAGTGGTTCTGAAGTCCCTGGGCGAGGACTGGGGCGAGCTCAGCTTTGGCACCGAGAGCGTCCAGGTCAGCCTGGAGGAAATCTCCAAATTCTGGTTTGGCGATCATCTGTTGCTATGGAAACCGCCACTGAACCAGGTTCGCCAGCTCTCGCCCGGCATGCGCGACGAAGCAGTGCAGTGGCTGCGCAGCAGCCTGACGCAAATCAATGGCGCGGCGCCGCGGCCGGAAGACCCACTGCTTTTCGACCCAGCCCTGGAGGCCCAGGTGCGCGCCTACCAGCGGGAACGGCGCCTGAACGTGGACGGGCTGGTTGGCGTGCAAACCCAGATCCTTATCAACACGGATCTGGCAGAGCCGGATACGCCCCTGCTGGTCCGGGCCAACTGACATGTCGTTCATTCTCGACGCACTGAAGAAATCGGAAGCAGAACGGCAGAATCAGGCGGCTGCAGGTATCAGCACGACGCCGCGCGCAAGCCAGCCGGACCAGCTACCCATATGGGCTATCGCCATCATGGGGGCCCTGAGCGTGGCCGTGGTCATCCTGGCCTGGGCCTGGTGGCAATCGCGGCAGGCTGGCACAAGCCCAGCGACCTCGCGGGCAGCCGACACCGCTGCCACCACCGCGCGCCCGGTCGCCGCGCCGGCGGGGGGGTCGGTCCGCAACCTGGCAACCGAGGCCCGCCTGGCGGGCCGCCCGGACGGCAGTATCGCGGCGCCGCCGGCCGCGCCTGTCGCCAAGAGCGCGGCGCCGGCCACGCCGGCGGCATCCACCTTGCGCCCCGAGCGCCCGGCACCTGCCACGGCCCAGCCAGCTGCCGTGATCACGGCTGCGGCGCTGCCGACCAACGCCGATCTGGCCGCCCAGGGGATCACGCTGCCCGAGTTGAACCTGGACATCCACGTGTTCAGCAACAACCGGACCGAACGCTTCGTGTTTATCAACGCAAGCAAGTATCGAGAGGGCGATCGGCTGCAGGATGGACCGCGCGTAGATGAGATCACGGCCGACGGCGTGGTGCTCCAACATCAAGGCATCAGCTTCCTGCTGCCGCGCGACTGAGGCGGTTCCGCGGCTGTGGTAATCGCCTACCTGGACGGCCCGCGACTGCGGCGCGGCTTGCAGGCGGGGCTGAACGAGCTGCTCTCGCAGCAGGAGTATTTGAACAAGATCAACGTGTTCCCGGTCCCCGACGGGGATACCGGCACGAACCTGGCGTTGACGGCTCAGTCCATCCTGAGCGTGGTGGGCACCTCCACGACACCAGCAGCAGGCCCGGCGCTCAGCGAAATCGCTGACGCCGCCCTGGACGGTGCCCGCGGCAATTCCGGGGCGATTCTGGCCCAGCTGTTCCATGGGCTGGCCGACAGCTGTGCTGGCGTCGGCCGACTGACCAGCCAGCAGCTGGCCGGCGCCCTGGCCGCGGCCAGCGAATATGCCCGCGGCGCTGTCGAGCAGCCGCGTCCCGGCACGTTGCTTACCGTGGCGGATGCCCTGGCCGCCCAGATCAAGGCGCTGGTGAACGACGGCTGCGTCGACTTCGCTCAGTTGCTACCCCGGGCATTGCCCGGTCTGCAGGACGCCCTGGCAGCCACCACCGAGCAACTGGACGTGCTCCGCAAGGCCGGCGTGGTGGATGCCGGGGCTGCGGGGCTGGTGAATATTTACGCCGGCATCTGCCATTTCGTAGCGACCGGGGAACAAACCTCAGTCGATCACATCAAGCTGCACGGCGATCTACCCGAGGTGTTTGGTACCAGTGACGCGGTAGAACAGTATCGTTATTGCACAGAGTGCTTTGTGGGCGGCTATGAGCTGAACAGCCGGCGCCTTCGGGAGCAACTCAGCGCCCTGGGCAACAGCCTGGTGCTGGCAGGCAGCCACCGCAAGCTGAAAGTGCACATCCACACAGATGAGCCGCGCACGGTGTTCAGGCTGGCGGGCCAGTTCGGGGTTGTCAGTGGCGAGAAAGTGGATGACATGCATCGCCAGACCCATTCCCGCCAGCATCGTCATCCGGTCGTGGTGATCACTGACTCTGCCGCCGACATTCCCGAGAGCGAATGCGAGCGGCTGGATATCCACATGGTCCCCATTCGTGTGCATCTGGCCGAGCGCAGCTATCTGGACAAAGTCACCATTTCGGCCGAAGACTTTTATCGCCAGTTGACCGAGGGCGTCGCACCCTTGAAGACGTCCCAGCCCCCGCCCGGAGATTTTCGCCGCTCCTACGAGTTTCTCGTCAGCCACTTCGATGACGTCTTGTCCGTGCAACTGACCGGCCGGGTGAGTGGCACGCTGCAGGCGGCCAAAAGCGCGGCTGAGCGGATGCCCGACGGCGAACGGGTTCACGTGATCGACAGCCGCAATGTCTCGCTGGGGCAAGGGCTGATCACCATCTACGCGGCTGAGTGCGCCCAGGCCGGAATGTCGCTGCGGCAGATTACGGAGTCCCTGCAACGGAACGCGATTCCGGGAACTCAAACTTACGGTCTGGTTCGCAACCTCGCCTTCGCGGTTCGCGGCGGGCGGCTGCCCGGCTACGTGAAGCGGATCGCAGATGCGTTGCGCCTGACAATCATCCTCAAAGTGACGCCCGACGGCGACGTCAAACCCCAGGGCGCGCTGTTCGGTCAGCGCAATCTTCTCGAGCGCTTCGCTGCCTATGTCCAAAAGCGCATGAAGCCCGACCGCACCTATCGCATCGCGGTAGGCCATGGGGCCGCAGCCGACGACGCCCGCTGGCTACTGCATCGCCTGCTGCAGACCACGTCCCGGGTCAACGCCCATTACTTTACCGAGCTGGGTTCCGCCCTGGGCGTCCACGGCGGTCCTGGCATGGTAGTAGTCGCTTTGCAAGACTACGAGAAACCCGGCTTATGAGGGGCCCGTAAGATCTGCCGGGTCGGCTTCCTCCAGCAAATCCCGACCCTCATGGGCCGGGTCATTGACCCGGCGGCTGACGGGCCAGAATCCGGTCACGGCGTTCGGCGCCGGCGTCAGCACCGCCTGACAGGCCGCCGCGGATGACTCCGGCGCCAGCCAGAGGGCGATCTCGGAGTCGTCCAAAAGGGCCGGCATGCGATCGTGTACCGCCGCCAGGGCATCATTGGCCGGCACCGTCACAATGACACAGCTTTCCAGGGTTTCCTGTCCGGGATCCCGCCAGCGCTCCCATAACGCGGCAAAAGCGTAGGGCCGGCCGCTGGGGTCGCTGACGTACATGGGCACCTTGCCGCCGGACCGCCGCTGCCATTCGTAAAAACCGCTCGCCAGCACAAGGCAGCGGCGACGCCGGAAGGCGTGCTTGAAAGAGGCCTTTGCCGCGAGTGTCTCGGCCCGCGCGTTGATCAGACGACTGCCAATCTTCGCGTCCTTGGCCCAGAAAGGAATCAGACCCCAGCGCACCAGGGCCACGCGCCGCGCCCCGTGCTGATCCTCCCGCAGCACGGGCACCAGTTGGGTCGGCGCAATATTGTAGCGGGCCTCAAGATCCGGGGCGTCCGCCACATCAAAATAGTCCGCCAATGCCCGAGCGTTGGCGTGAAAGGTGAAGCGACCACACACGAAAGCGAATCGCGTGACGTCAGGTTCGGATCCCGACGCCCCGGCGCAGCAGCAGCAGCGCCGTGGTCAGCAGGCCGATGAAAAACGCGACGATGATGACAAACGCCACGCCGATGGAGATGTCTGAAACGCCGAGCATGCCATAGCGAAAGGCATTCACCATATACAGCACCGGGTTAATCAAGGCCAGCTTCTGCCAGATCGGGCCCAGCAGGGAGATAGAAAAGAACACGCCACCCAGATAGGTCATGGGCGTCAGGACAAAGGTGGGAAAGATCGAGATGTCGTCGAACTTGGTCGCCCAGATGGCGTTTACCAGACCCGCCAGGGCGAAGTTCATAGCTGTAAGCACGATCACCACCAGGGTGATCAGCGGGTGTTTAAGGGTCAGATCGGTAAAGAACATGGCGACGACCGTCACCAGAGCTGCCACAGTGAGGCCCCGGGCGACGCCGCCGATCACGTAGCCGAATACGATGGTGACGTAGGACAGGGGCGCCACCAGCATCTCCTCAAGATGCATCTGCAACTTGGAAGAAAAGAACGACGAGACTACGTTGCCGAAGGAGTTAGTAATCACCGCCATCATAATAAGCCCGGGCGCAATGAAGGTGGTGTACGGGATGCCGTCCATTTCACCAATGCGGCGACCGATCAAACTGCCGAAAATCACGAAGTACAACGTCATGGTGATAGCTGGCGGAATCAGGGTCTGTACCCAGATCCGGGTGACCCGGCTGATCTCCTTCGCCACGATGGTGTACAAGCCGATGGCGTTAATGCGCAGCAGACTCTGGGATTGTTGACCGGGCGCCGGCGTCACATCGGGCGCAAAGTCAGACCCCCCGACCACGCTCATGAGGTGGTCCGCTTGTCATCCACCATCCGCATGAACAACTCTTCCAGGCGGTTGGTCTTGGTGCGCATGCTTGAGACATGCAGGGACCGGGATGATAAGGCATCGAACAATTCGTTGAGGCTGCGCTCCTTGGACACCTCCACCTCGATCTCGTGCTCGTTTCGCAGACTCACCGGGAAGCCGTCCAGCTCAGGCGTTCGATCGATGGTCTCGCTGAGTGTCAGCACGAAGACCTCACGTTGCAGCTTGCGAATGACGTTCACCATGGTGTCGTTCTCAATAATGCGTCCCTCGTCGATGATGGCGATATTGCGGCACAGGGACTCAGCCTCCTCCAGATAGTGGGTGGTGAGAATAATGGTGACGCCCGCCTCGTTGATCTCACGCATAAACTCCCACATGGCACGACGAATTTCGATATCCACGCCGGCGGTGGGCTCATCCAGGATCAAAAGGCGCGGCTCGTGCATCAAGGCCCGGGCAATCATGAGGCGCCGTTTCATGCCGCCGGACAAATTGCGCGCGATGTCGCGGCGCTTATCCCACAACCGCAGTGCCTTGAGATATTTCTCCGCTCGCTTGACGGCCAAGGAACGTGGCACACCGTAATAGCCGGCCTGGGTTACCACAATGCGTTGAATCTGCTCATAGGCGTTGAGATTCACTTCCTGTGGCACCACGCCAATACAGGACTTGGCCGCTTCCCGCTCAGCGTCCAGATCATGATCAAACACCTTGATGGTGCCGCTGCTCTTATTGACCAGCGAGGTCATGATACCGATGGCCGTCGTCTTGCCAGCGCCATTCGGCCCGAGCAGCGCGAAGAAGTCACCCTCGGTCACGGTGAGATCGATGCCCTTTAGCGCTTCGACGCCGTTATCGTAGGTCTTGCGCAGCTGCCGTATCTCTATCGCGTTCACGTTATCCCAGGAATCTCGACTTGAATGCCGCACGCGCCTTCCCCCGGGGCAAGGCGCTCAGCAATGGCAGGGCGGGCCGGTATTGTAGAGCCAATCCCGCTGCCCCGCATAAGGGCAGGCGGCGCTGGCGCCTAGTTGGCGTGGAAAGACAATCCCAAAGGGCTCAGCGTATCCGGCGATGGCGCGCCCACCATGGTCTGGTGGTGGGCCAGGGCGATCCGGGCATGGCGTGCCGTCCGGGTATCTGCGGACCGGGCGAGAAAACGGCCGATCGAAAAATGGTGCCCCAGGAGCGGGCAGCGAATCAGGCCCGGGTGCGCCGAAAAATCGATCAACTGGGACAACTGGGCGCGGGCCAGCACTGCCAACGCCGCGGAGGAACCGACAAACAGCACCTGGGCCGCAAAGCGACTGTCGCGGCTCATGTTGAAGGCCACCAGGAGCGCCGTCAGGTTAAAGGCGCGGATGGCGTCCGGCGGGGAAGGGCCCACGGCAGCGGGGCTGAGCTGAAGTTGAAATAGTGCTCGAGGCAGCGCCAGCAGGGCCTGACGTTCGCTCCCCGTGCTCTTCTCCAGCGCGCGACGCGCCCGGGCGGACAGGCCCCCGAAGCGATCCTGCTGTGTGGCCAGGTCGACAAACAGCGCATTAAGCTGACTGATCTGCTGCAGATGTCCTGTGTCTACGGGGCGATGGTCCATGGGCTGATTCCGGCGGTTTCAGGTTGTTTTTGCCATATATGGTCCTAATATACCATTTATGGTATGAGCTAGGCTTAGAAAAACTCAGTTTCCGGCACAGAAACGGGACCATGCGCAGCACAGACAATCGTTATCGAGGGGAGCAGGCCCGGTTTGACTTGGCCCTGCGCATGATCGGCCACGAGGCGCGTACCGGCACCATTCGCCACTGCACGGGCTTGAGCGAGGACCGTATCCGCAAGCTCTACGCCACGTACTTCAAACATGGGACGAACGCTTCAATACGCCGCCATCGGGGCAAGTCGCCGCGGCAGATCGCTCCCTTTGTGGCCAACCTGGAGCGTCGCCTGGAGGCCAGCGCCGTCGCGACGCTGCTGCTGGCCAGCGGGCTGCTGCGGGACGCGCCCCTTGAGAGCCGCATAGAGCCTCTGCCCTTGGAAATCGGCGCTCGCTTCTGCCGCGCCTACGAGACCTATCAGTTGCTGATTCCCTCGCCCTTGCTGTCCTTCGAGTGGGCCTGGAATCTATATCAGAGCCTGATCCTGGGGGAGGAACTGGCGCTGGCCGCTTGCGCTGACTGTCAGGCGCTGTATCTGTTCGATGCGCTGGCTTTGAACCAGCGGGAATGCCCCGGTTGCGCGTTACTGAACGCTACCTGACACAGTGGTTGCAAGAACGCGGCCCAGATTCCAACCTTGGCCTGCCTGTTCAACTCTGACCGGGGGACCTACCCATGGATGCTTCTCATGTGCTGACCATGAGCCGACGCACGCTGCTCATGGCCGGAGCCGGGGCGCTGGCGGCGCCGGAGTTCTCGCCCGCAGCAGCGGCTGACCCGGCTACGACGGATGCCTGGATGCGTGATCCTGAGCAGTCCTTCATCAATTACGTGCGCCTGATGGGTGACACCAGTGGCCGACTGTCTCCCCAATGGTGGCGTGGCGGCTATCTGGGCATTTTCGATGACCGCAACCCGGAGTTGCTGTTCCGACTGGAGAGCTGCGAGATGAAGCGCTGCCTGCGTCTGGCCAAGGACACCTACGAGTTCCAGGTCCGGATCTTCACCATGTTCTTAGATCCCACCAGCGGCGACATCCTGCACGGCAAACCCTGGCGCAATCCCATCACCGGCCGCGAGGTGGTGGTGGAGCCCAACATCTCCGGCGCCGACCACCTGGTCCAGCTCACCGATGACGGCATCATGTACCGCACGCCTGCAACCGGTTTCCAGGCCCGCGTGCACCTGTGGTGGTCGGCCCAGGGGCCCTACATGATGGCTCATTGCTATCGCGACCGTCCGCCCCAGCGACCCATCCCGCTGCAGGAGTATGTAACGCTGTTCGGCGATCGGGCGGCGGCGGCGGATTTCACGCACGCACGCCTTGAGACTCGCTTCAACACCACGTTCGTGGCGCCGTTTCAAGGTTTCATGGAGACCAGCACGGAACTGGGCATCGCCGTGTGGCACGCATCCGGCCACAAGGCGGAGAGCGTCGCCAGCCTGCCCGCCACCTATCGCGACCAGCTCACCCGCTACCGACCCGAACTGCGCGACTGGATCAGCGCGGGATAAGCCGAATAGATCACTTCAGGTCGCGGGCGACGCGAAAACCGAACAAATGATAGGACGTGGCTTCGGGGTCACGGCCGCGGAAGGTGGGTCGTTGCCGATCGAGCCGGGTGCGCCAGCTGCCGCCCCGCACAGCGCGCTTCTCGCAAGCCTCCGTCGCCTCGACGGCACTCCCATCCACGGGTGTGTCCGGGTAGAGCCGGAAGGAACAATCCTGGGCCCACTCCCAAACGTTACCGGTCATGTCATACAGTCCGAAGCCGTTGGGCTGAAAGCGGCCCACCGGCGCCACGCCCACGAAACCGTCACGACAGGGTGCGGCCATGGCAACCGTCGTACCGGCCCCCGCCAGCATCTCGACATTACTCGCGCCATCCTGGTCCAGCACGTTCCCGTGGGCGCAGATCGCGTCGGCCGAATCGCCCCAGGGCCAGGTGGCCGCCGAACCCCCGTTGGCAGCATATTCCCATTCCGCTTCGGTCAGCAGCCGATAGCTGTGGCCGGTCTGCTCGCTGAGCCAGGCGGCGTAGGCCCGGGCGTCGGACCATTCCACGCATACCACGGGTTCATCGGCTCGAGCCAAGCGGCCGTAGCCCGGATCGCGCCAGTTAAAACCGGAGCGTTCGTTGCTGCCGCCGAACACCCGGCAGGCCTGGGCCGGGCGGCGGGTAGCCGCCACAAATTCACCATACTCCGCATTGGTAACCTCGTAGCGGCCCACCGCAAATGCACTGCCGATGGTGACCGCGCGGACCGGGCCCTGGGGGCGCATTTCCCCGCCACGCATGGGCTCGACCCGGTCGGAGCCCATCCGGAAGCTGCCCCCTGGCACCACCACCATTTCCGGGCAGCTGGCACAATCGCGAAACGCGGTGCCAGCCGCCAACGGGTCCTGCTGGGCAACACTCGGCCCCGCCCATGACCACATCGCGGCGGCAAGAGCGCAAACTACCGTTATCCTCATCACCGACAGTCCTGTCTCGCCAAACGCGCGACCATCATAGGAGCAAACACCATGACGGATCCAATACCCCGCATAGTCGCCGCCGCGCTGATCCTCTTGGCGGCTCCGGCAGCCGTCTCTGCGGCCACCGTATCTCTACAGTCGGGGGCGGTGTTCCGCGACTGCCCCGACTGTCCCGCGCTGGTGGTCGTTCCCGCCGGTGAGTTCGTCATGGGCTCGACGCCCGAAGAAACGACGGCGGCGGCCGTGCGCGAGGACATCGCGCCGAGAGAGTGGCCCGCGCGCCGTATCCAAATCGACAAGCCCTTTGCCATGGGTCGTTACGAGATCACCCGCGACCAATATGCGTCCTTTGTTGAGGCGACGGGCCGCGCCGATGGCGACGCCTGCATCACCTGGAATGGCGCCACCGGGCGCTGGGAAAACGTGGTGGGCGCTTCCTGGCGACGACCGGGTTTTGCCCAAACCGGTGATCATCCCGTCGGTTGCCTGGATCTGGCCGACGCCCAGGCCTACGTGACGTGGCTGTCCGAGCGCACCGGCGAACGTTATCGCATCCCTACGGAAGCCGAATGGGAGTACGTGGCGCGGGCCGGCACCACCACCATGCAGACCTGGGGCGAGGGCTTCAGCGACGTCTGCCGCTACGCGAACGCGTCGGATCTCAGCCGCGCCGAAGCCCACGGCGGCCTGGCCGACGAGCCGACCCGCTTCTTTTCATGCCGGGACGGCTTCGTTTACACCGCCCCGGTGGGCAGCTTCCCGCCCAATCCTTTTGGCCTCTACGATGTCATCGGCAACATCTGGGAGTGGGTTCAAGACTGCTACTTTGCCACCTACGAGGGGGCGCCCAGCGACAGCTCGGCCTGGCTGGTGGACGGCTGCGAGCGACGCGTGGTGCGGGGCGGCGGCTGGTACAGCCGGGTCTGGTTCGTGCGCCCGGCGGGCCGCAGCCGCGAAGAGCCCGAATACCGGTCCATGACGTTGGGGCTGCGGGTCCTGCGGGAACTGCCCTGACTCATCCGCCGAGACCGGCGCCCGCCAACGGGCCAACGCCCCACAGCCACGGGATCGCGGGATAGCCACGGTCGGCGCCGAGCAGCCTGTGCACAGCCAGACCCTTCTCCTTGCGGTGCCGTTTGACGTAATGTAAGCCCGCCAAAGGGGGTCGCAGCCGACTGTCCCAGTTGCGGTACCTGTCATTATCATGTCCGGGGCAACCCGTCATTTCGCATATGGGAGAAAAATAATGTTTAAAGAATTCAGAGACTTCGCCATGCGAGGCAACGTGGTCGATATGGCGGTGGGCATCGTCATCGGCGGCGCATTCGGCAAAATCGTCAGTTCCTTCGTCAACGACGTTTTGATGCCGCCGATCGGCCTGGCCATGGGCGGCGTGGATTTTACCAGTCTGTTCCTGAACTTGAGCCAGGGCAGTTACGACACCCTGGCGGCCGCTCAAGAAGCGGGAGCCCCCATCCTCACCTACGGTAACTTCATTCAGACCGTGGTCGACTTCCTGATCATCGCGTTCGCCATATTCATGGTGGTCAGAGCCATGAACAAGCTGAAAAAAGCCGAGGAAGAGGCGCCGCCCCCGCCACCCCCGGAGCCCTCGGCGGAAGAAAAGCTCCTCGGCGAGATCCGCGATCTGCTGAAGGCGCGCTGAAGCGCCGCCCGCCGCTGGCCGCGTCAGCGCGGCCAGCGGTTGGACTATCGGCTTGTAGGCCATAATGGCACCATGAGAGCCGATCCAATGAGCCACGTTTTTGCCGGTGACTACCTGGACCGGGCGGCCCGCTTGCGCAGCGACCCCGAGTACCTGGAGGCTGCCCGGCAGGATCCGGACAGCCTGTTTGTGCCCGTGTGGGGGGGTAAGAACCTGCTGTCATCCCAGCTGAAGCCGCGCGCGGTCTGGATCGATGCGGCAGCGCTGGCGGCCGCGGGTGTCGATCCCGGCACGGGGATATTTCTGGGGCTGCGGGACAGTCGCGCGGTCTTCGCTGTGGACGTGGCAGCCGGCGAAACCCTGGCGCCAAGGGGCGAGTTTCTTGAGCTGTGGCGCACCGCCCACAGCCTGCCGGTGGCTGAGGCGGGCATCCTGGCCTATGCCAAGGCCATGGTTGAATGGCATCGCCGCCATCGCTTCTGCGGCCGCAGCGGCGAACCGAACGTGGCGGCCGAAGGCGGGCATCTGCTGGTTGGCGCGCAGGGTTCACGGCAGTTTCCGCGGGTCGATCCCGCTATTATCGTGCTGGTCTCCCATGGGGCCCGCTGCCTGCTCGGTCGGCAGCAGAGCTGGCCCGAGGAGCACTATTCCACCATCGCAGGCTTCGTTGAACCCGGCGAGAGTCTCGAGGACGCGGTGCGGCGGGAAGTCTGGGAGGAGACCAACGTGGAGCTGGACACGGTCAGCTATCACTCGTCCCAACCCTGGCCATTCCCGTCGTCCTTGATGGTGGGCTACCGCGCCGCCGCCAAAAGCACGGCCATCGCCTGCAACGACGGCGAACTGGCCGACGCCCGCTGGTTTACCCGGGATCAGCTGGCCAGCGGCTTTCCCCGTCTGCCACCGCCCACGTCGATTTCCTTCGGGCTGATTGAAAGTTGGTTCGACGAGCACGACGGTCCGGGACTGCGCCAGTTGGTGGCCGAGCGGGATCTTCACAAACCCTTCGGACGCCGCGCCGATCGTCGCTGATGTGCCTCCTGGCGATCGCTTGGCGGACCAGCGCCAAATTCCCTCTGGTCCTTGCCACCAATCGGGACGAGTTCCATGATCGACCCAGCGCCCCCGCCGACTGGTGGGCGGAACCGGCCAGCATACTCGGTGGTTTGGATCTGCGGGCCGGTGGCAGTTGGTTGGCGGTTGATCAGGCCGGCCGTCTGGCGGTGGTGACCAACGTGCGCCGTCCGGGCGGCGGCTCCACCGCGCTGCGTTCCCGCGGCCATCTGGTTCGTGAATTCCTGACCAAGCGCATGGACACAGCCGCCTACCTGGATCATCTGCGGCCCACAGCCGCCAGCTACGGCCCCCTGAACTTACTGGTCAGTGACAACCGCAGGTTGGCTTTCTTCTCGAACCAGGGCGGCGAGGGCGAGTCGCGCGACCTGCCACCCGGCGTCTACGGTCTCAGCAACGCCAGCCTGGATACTCCCTGGCCGAAGGTCGAGAGGATCAAGGGCGTGCTCCGGGATGCGCTGGAAAAGGATGACCCGGCCCCGTCCCTGTTTGCCGCCCTCGCCGATGACGCTCCCGCGGCCGATTCGGCGCTGCCGGACACGGGTGTGGGCATCGAGCTGGAAAGGCGTCTTTCGGCGCCGTTCATCCGTGGCGCTGACTACGGCACCCGCTGTTCCACGGTCGTGATCCAGACGGCTGACGGCGCCATGCGGTTCGAGGAACGGCGCTTCGACGCCCAGGGTCACCCGGTGGGCGGCAGCGAGTTTGGTTTCCAGCTCGTCTAACGGGAAAATACGGGTGACACAGGTCGCAAACTTCCCCGGAGGACACACCATGAGCGCGGCGCGCGATGCCTACATCACCCTGGTTGAAGACACCTATTTCGGCAGCGTCGTCCGCGGCGACATGGCCGCCATACTCGATTGCTTCACGGACAATGCCGTGGTCACTATCCGCCACGGGGATGACGCGCCGCGGCTTTTCCATCGCAACCCGGGGCCGGGACAGGTGGATGTGGCGGAGTTTTACAGCCACCTGTTAGGGCAGTTCGACCCCTGGTTCGGCGACTACCACCATTACTATGACCCCGAGGCTCATACCGGCGCGAGCCGCTTCCAGGTCAAACTGACGCCGCGGTCGGACCGTCCAGACGTCGCTGCTCAGCATCTGTTCAACTGCAATTTTTTTGAGCTGGAGGGCGGCAAGATCCGCGAGATGCTGATCTACTACTCCAATCCCGGCGCGGCCGAGCAGGCGCAGACCGGCTACCCAGGGGACTGAAGGCGGCCCAGCACGTCACGCAGCCACCCGCCGAGATCCGCTATCTCCTGCTCGCACACGGTGTGGGGCATAACATAGCTGTGCCAGCTGATGGAGAACCCGGCCGCGGCCAGCGCATCCCGCGACAGCTCCCCCCAGCCCGCTGCAACGACGGGATCCTGTTCACCGTGAGCCATGAACACCGGCACCTTTAGATTGGCCGGCACGAGTTCTGCAGCGAGCTGCCGCGCGCCGGGCAGATAAGTGGACAACCCGACAATACCCGCGAGGGGCACTGGCTGACGGGTGCCGCAATACAGGGCAATCGCGCCACCCTGAGAAAAGCCGCCCAGCACAACGCGCTCCGCTGGAATGCCACGGGCCGCCTCCCGGGTGATCAGCGCATTCACAGCCGCGGCACTGGCCTTAATGCCCGCCAGATCCTCCCCGCTGTCGCGCTGCAAAGACACCACGTCGAACCAGGCCCGCATGGGCAAGCCCCCATTCAACGTCACCGGGCGCACCGGCGCGTGGGGGAAGACGAAGCGCACCTGATGGGGTGCGAGCGCCAGCTCTTCCACAATGGGCAGAAAATCGCGGCCGTCCGCCCCCAGCCCGTGCAGCCAGATCACCGCCCAGTTCGGTTCTGGACCGGTCACACGCTCCAGGGTTTCAAGCTCCGCGCTCATGGTCTTCGATATCCCCTACGATCCTTGACTGATATTCGCATAACAGATAATCTATGCGCAATTTTATTCATATGTTAACGCCATGCCCGCTGCAACTGGACAGCAAAACGCGCGACGCGAGGCGCTCAGCCGCCTGTTGCGGACCCACCGGATCGACCGGCAGGCCCGACTGGTGGAACTGCTGCGCTCGGAAGGCTTTCACGCCACCCAATCCAGCGTCAGCCGCGATCTCAAGGATCTGGGCGCCGCAAAACTGAAGGACGGCTATGCGCTGCCCGAAGAGACCCGTCCCAGATCGGCCGACGTGGCTGCTGTCGCTGATTTCGTGCGTGAGTTGCGTCCCGCTGGGGCCAACCTGCTGATTCTGACGACCGCCGTCGGCGCTGCCCAGCGGGTCGCCGTGACCCTGGATCGCGCCGCCTGGCCAGAAATCGTTGGCACGGTGTCCGGCGACGATACCATCTTTATTGCCACCCCGGGCGCGCGCGAGCAGCGGCGGTTAATCCTGCGTCTCCGCGACGCCTTTAAACAGAGCTCATCATGACTGACCCATCTCCCATCGTGCTCGCTTATTCGGGCGGTCTGGACACGTCCTTCTGTATCCCCTGGCTCAAGGACCGTTATCAGCGTCCGGTGGTCACGGCCACCATTAACACCGGCGGCTTGGATGCCGCTGCGGCGGCAGATCTTGAGCAGCGCGCCCTGGCGCTGGGGGCCGAGCGCCATGTGCTGGTGGAAGCCCGCACGCCGTTCTTTAATCAGGTGCTTAAGTACCTGATCATGGGTAATGTCCGCCGGGGCCATCTATATCCTCTCTGCGTGGGCGCCGAACGGGGAATTCAGGCCCAGTTTCTGGGCCAACTGGCGTCTGAGCTGGGCTCGCAAACGGTGGCCCATGGCTGCACCGCGGCCGGTAATGATCAGGTGCGTTTTGAAATTGCGTTGAAGACGCTGGCGCCGGACCTGGAAGTGCTGGCACCCGTGCGCGATCACGCCTGGGCGCGGCAAGACCAGCTGAAGTTCCTCGATAACAACGGACTGCCGCGACCACCAGCGGGATCCACGTATTCCATCAACCGGGGGCTGTGGGGCGTGACTATCGGCGGCCGAGAGACGCTGGACTCGGTCAGCAGCATTCCCGAATCCGCCTGGGTGCTGAGCCCGGATGCCTTCGCTGATCCGAAAGCACCCAGTCAGCTGACCGTGGCTTTTACTGCAGGGATACCCACGGCCGTGAACGGTGATGTCCTCGACCCGGTAGCCTTAATCGAGCGGCTGGAAACTATCGGCGCGGCCTACGGTATCGGTCGTGGCATACATCTGGGCGACACCATTCTGGGCACCAAGGGCCGGGTCGCCTTCGAGGCGCCGGCGGCGGAGATTTTGATCAACGCCCATCGGGAGCTGGAAAAGCTCACCCTGACCAGCCTGCAGCAGCGCATCAAGGATCCGGTCGCGGCCAGCTACGGCGACTTCGTGCATGAGGGCAAACAGCTTGATGCCGCCTGTCGCGACATCGAGGCGCTGCTCGCATCGTCGCAGCAGCGCGTAACCGGCCAGGTGCATCTGACCCTGCGTCCCGGCCATGTGTTCGTAACCGGCGTGACATCTGCCCATTCCCTGCTCGCGGCCAGCCGCGGTGCTTACGGTGAGGCGGCCGGTGAATGGACCGCAAGCGACGCTGTGGGCTTTTCCCGGGTGCTGGCCATCCCGGGCATTCTGCAATCCCGGGCGGCGGGGAGCGACTGATGCAGTCGGTTGTCGTCGACAAGGTGGCCTCGGTGGCCCAGTCCGCCGACCTGGGGCGGGAGATTCGGATCAGCGCCGACATTCCCTGTGAGGAAGGCGTGCTCGTGGCCGCAGAGGTGCTTAACAACAAGTCACACTATAACCAGTTGGAGCTGACCAGCGGCCGCATGGCCACGCTCAAGCGGGGCGACATCATCGTCGGCGCGCTGGGCCATCGCAAAGCGCTGTTTGGCTATTCGGGGCATCTGCCCGGCGAGCTGACCGCCGGCGACGTGATTCAAATTCTCAACCTGGGCGGCGTGCTGGGCGTTTGCGATTCGGCCAACCCGGCCCAGGGTCCACCCTTTGACTGCAGGGTGTTGGGCACGGTGCTGGAGTTCCCCTATCTGGGCGAGCGGATTGGTGTCCCCGCCCGCGTGGGTGCCCTGAGCGACGGCACAGCCGCCGGCTGCGAAACTCATGGGCTTCCCGTGATTGCCCTGGCCGGCACCTGCATGGACTCTGGTAAAACGGCGGCCGCCTGCGCCATCGTCAGCCGGTTCCGTCATCAGGGGCTGGTGGTGGATGCGTTCAAGGCGACCGGCGTGGCGCTGCGACGCGATATTCTGGCCATGGAAGACGCCGGCGCGCGCAATACGCTGATCTTCACGGACCTGGGGATCGTGGCCACGACGGCTGCAAACGCACCCCAGCTGACCCGCAGCCTCTTGAATACACTGGCGGCGGAGCGGCCCGACGCCATCGTGTTCGAACTGGGCGACGGTATCCTGGGCGCCTACGGCGTAGAAGCCATTCTCAAAGACCCGCTGATCAAACCGGCGCTCACCGCCCTCGTGCTGTGCGCCAATGACCCGGTGGCCGCCTGGGGCGGCGCCCGGCTGCTGCGCGATGAATTCGACCTGGAGCCTACGGTCATCACGGGTCCTGCCACCGATAACCAGGTGGGCATCGAGATCATCAAGCAACGCCTGGGTCTACCCGGTATCAACGCCCTGTCCAACGGTGTTGAGCTGGCCGATCTGCTGCTGGCCCACATCGGCCATCCGGCCAAGGTCGCATCGTGACCTCCTGGCCGACACTGGTGCTGGGCGGCTCGGGCTACGTCGCCGGGGAACTGCTGCGCCTGGCGGCAGCCCATCCGCGGCTGGACATTCGTGCGTGCGTGTCCTCCAGCCTGCCGGATCAGCCGGTGCGGGAGAGCTTTCCCCATCTGGCGCCCGTCCTCGGGGCGCTGCGCTTCGCGACCCTGGAGCAGGCCATCAGCCAGTTCGGCCCCGGCGAGCACTGGGCCGTGCTGGCCGCCGCACCCCACGTGGTGTCGGCAGCATTACTGCAACAGGTGGCGGACGCCGCTGAAGGTCGCGGCACCAGGCTGTCCATCGTCGATGCCTCGGCGGACTTTCGGTACCACACAGGGGCGGCGTTTCAGGACGTGTACGGAGAACCCCATGGCGCACCAGCCCTGCTGGAGCAATTTACCTGCGCCGTGCCCGAGCACTGCCCACAAGTGAACACGCCCCACGTCAGTCAGCCCGGATGTTTTGCGACCGCCATGCTGCTGGGCATCGTGCCTCTGGCAGCGTCCGGCTGGACCGAGAACCGGTTCTTCGTCACCGGCATAACCGGCAGCACCGGCTCGGGCCGCAGCGCCAAAGCCACCACCCACCACCCGGAACGGCAGAGCAACCTGTTCGCCTACAAGCCCCTGCAGCATCGCCACGCCCCGGAGGTGCGTGCCCTGACCCGCGCGGCGACGGGTAATGACGTGGACCTGCACTTCGTGCCCCACTCCGGACCCTTCGCCCGGGGTATCCACGCCACCATTTACGCGCCCCTTTCGGTGTCCGTCAGCGCCAGCGAGCTGCGCAATCATCTGACCGACTACTACGCTGACGCGGCCTTTGTCTCGGTTGAGGCGAGCATGCCGCGGATCAAGAACGTGGCCGGCAGTAACTACGCCAACCTGGGAGTGGCCGTGGATGAAAACACCGCCGTGGTCGTGTGCGTGATTGACAACCTGCTCAAGGGTGCGGCGGGCGGCGCCGTGCAGTGGCTTAATCGCTTGCTGGACATTCCCGAAGACACGGGCCTGGCGGCACCGGCGATCGGTTGGTTGTAGGACGCGTCATGGCGGATCATCTTCTAGACGTTTACGGCCAGCTGCCGTTCGAGCCTGTCAGCGGCTCGGGCGTCTGGCTCACCACGCGGGACGGGCGGCGCATCCTGGACCTGTACGGCGGACATGCTGTCGCCTCGCTGGGTTACAACCATCCACGGCTGACGCGGGCCCTCTCCGAGCAGGCGGCCGCGCTGCTGTTTCAAAGCAACGCAGTCCCGATGGCGGTGCGCAGTCGCGCCGCCGAACTGCTGGCGGACTTTGCCCCTGCGGGGCTTGATCGGGTCTTCTTCGTCTCCAGCGGCGCCGAGGCGAACGAAAACGCCTTGAAACTGGCGCTCAAGCTGTCAGGACGGCGCCACGTCGTAGCGCTGGAGCACGGCTTTCACGGCCGCACCGCTGCCGCGGGCGCCGTCACCTGGGGCGCCGCCGAGAGCTGGTACGGATACCCGCGCACGCCCTTCGATGTCACCTTCGTACCCCGCAACGACGCGGACGCGCTGCGCGCAGCGGTCACTAGTTCCACCGCCGCCGTCATCATTGAGCCGGTCCAGGGCGTGGCGGGCGCGTTCGATTTCGACCCCGCATTCATGCAGGCGGTACAACAACGCTGCGCGGAAAGCGGCGCGTTTTTCATCATGGACGAGGTACAGACCGGCGTCGGCCGCCTTGGCGCAAGCTTCGGTGCCGCCCATTTCGGCGTGCGCCCGGACTTCCTCACCACCGCCAAGGCGCTGGGCGGCGGCATTCCCTGCGCCGCTATGCTTGTGAGTGATGACATCGCAGCGGACGTGAAGCGCGGTGCTTTGGGCACCACGTTCGGCGGCGGGCCGCTGGCGGCAGTGGCCATCATTACCGTGCTTCAGATCATCCAGCAGGACGACTTGCTGACCAACATTTGCGAAGTCTCCGCGCGCATCGCCGAAACCTGCGTCACCGGACCGGTTACGGGGCTGCAGGGCCTGGGATTTCTACTGGGCTTGCGGACCCGCCCACCGGCGCGGGAAGTCCGCGATGCCCTGTTAGACCATGACATTCTGGTGGGCACCAGCGGCGATCCCCAGGTGATCCGTCTGTTGCCCCCCTACATACTCGACGCACAACACGTGGCGCGGCTCGCCACCGCTCTGGAGGAGATCCCTGGATGAAGCTGTTCAATGACCTGGCCGATTTTTCCGCCGCTGAAATCGACGCTCTGCTGCAGCTGGCGGGTCGGCTGGACCGCATACCGGAACCCCGGGCACTGGAGGGCAAGGTACTGTCCCTGCTGTTTCTGAGCCCGTCCCTGCGCACCCTGGCCTCATTCCAGGCGGCCATGGCGCGGCTGGGCGGCGGATCGTTTGTCATCTCGCCGGATATGTCCATCCACGGCATCGAGACGCGTCCAGGCATCGTGATGGACGGCGTGGCTGCGGAGCACATCCGTGAGGCGGTGCCGGTAATCGCTTCCTACGGCGATGCGATCGGGATCCGCGCCTTTGCCGAGCGCCGCGATCTTGACCAGGATGTCGCTGACGCCGAGTTCAACACCCTGCGGGAACTGGTGGACAAACCGCTCATCAACATGGAATCGGCCATTAATCACCCCTGTCAGAGCCTGGCGGACTGGAAAACCATGGATGATCTGGACATCCCCAGGGACGGCAAGTTTGTGCTGACCTGGGCCTACCACCCCAGAGCCCTGCCCCTGGCGGTGCCGGCGGCCACGCTGCACATGGCAGCCATGCGGGGCATGGACGTTACGCTGTGTCGTCCCGAGGGGTTCGAGCTACCCGACTCCATCATGGCAAAAGCCCAGGCGGCCGCCACCCAGTCCGGCGGCCGAATCAGCGTGACCACCGACCCCAAGGCCGCCACGGAGGGTGCCCACGTGATTTACGCTAAATCCTGGTCCTCCACACGCCACTATGGTCAGCGTCACGAGGACGAAGCGTTGCGCAACGAACTGGAACACTGGTGCGTGGACGAGCCATGGTTCGCCAACGCCGCCCAAGACTGTCGTTTCATGCACTGTCTTCCGGTGCGGCGCGGCGTGGTGGTTGCGGATCGAGTCCTGGATGGACCGCGCAGCGTGGTAATCGCCGAAGCCCGCAACCGGATGCTGGTGCAGATGGCGGTCCTGCATCACATGCTGGTCGGCTGAGGAGACCAGGACATGACGCAGCTGTCCAGAAATGAAAAGGCGATTGTGGTCACGGCACTCAAGCATGCCGCGCCCTATATCCGTCTATACAAACGCAAGGTGTTCGTGCTCAAGGCCGGCGGCGCGATATTCGCAAGCCGCGCAGAGACCCGCGCTCTGATGGAGCAGGTGGGCATCCTGCACCAGGTAGGCATTCGATTGGTACTGGTCCATGGCGGCGGCCCTCAGTCCACCGAACTGGCCGCGGCGCTGGGCGTGGACACCCAGTTCGTCGCCGGTCGGCGGGTCACGGACGAGCAGTCCCTGGAGATCGCCAGCATGGTGCTGAACGGGCAGATCAACACCCGCATCCTCGCCGCCTGCCGGGACCTGGACATCCCCGCCGTGGGTATCAGCGGCGTGGATGCCGGCCTCATCAAGGCTCACAAGCGCCCGCCCGTCACCCCCGAAGGCGAAAGCCAGGCCGTGGACTACGGGTTCGTCGGCGACATCGATGGAGTGGAGGCCGAGATCGTTATGAAGCAACTGGAGAGCGGCATCATGCCAGTGATCAGCCCGCTGTCAGCTGACGAATCAGGCACGCTGCTGAACATCAACGCCGACACCGTGGCGTCAGCCCTGGCCGTCGCCCTGGGCGCGGAGAAGCTGATTCTCGCCACCGGCGCACCCGGGATACTGGAAAATCCCGAAGACCCCCGCTCTCTGATCTCCTATGTGGATCTGGCCGGGCTGAAGCGCCTGCGGAACGAGGGCAAGCTGACCACCGGCATGCTGCCCAAAGCCGCCGCAATTGAGGCGGCCATCAAGGGCGGCGTGCCCCGCGTGCACGTCATATCCCACAACGTCCAAGACAGTTTGCTGCTGGAGGTCTTCACCAATGAGGGCACCGGTACGCTGGTGGTGAATGACGTGGATAACCTGACCGCTGCGGAGCAGGGTTAAGGGCCATGAGCAGGCTGTGGGACAAGGGCGAGGCGTTGGACGCCAGAATCCTCCGCTACACCGCGGGCGAAGATCATCTGTTGGATGCGCGCCTGGTGCCCTACGACGTCCAGGGCTCCATTGCCCATGCCCGGATGCTTCAGAGTCGGGGCTACCTCAGTGAAGGCGACTGCGACCGGATCTGCGCCGGCCTGACAGAGCTCGCCGCCGGGCACGCCGCCGGCGAGTGGTCCATCGGCCTGGAGGATGAAGACGTGCACACCGCGCTGGAGCGCCGCTTGACGGAGCGCATCGGGGCGGCTGGCGGTCGGGTTCACCTGGGTCGGTCCCGCAACGATCAGGTGCTCGCAGCCCTGCGGTTGTACCTGAAGGACGCCGGCGAGGCGCTGGCCCAGGGTGCGGAAGCGGTCGCCGCGAGCCTCACCGCGCTGGCCCAAGACCAGGGGCAGATTGCCTTGCCCGGCTATACCCATATGCAGACCGCCATGCCCAGCTCCGTCGCGCTATGGGCAACGGGTTTCGCCACAGAGCTCGCAGACGACGCCGCGGGGCTGCGCCGGTCGCTGACGCGTGCCGACCAGAACCCTTTGGGCTCAGCCGCCGGCTACGGCACACCGGGCCTGAGCCTGGATCGGGATCACACCCGCCAGGCCCTGGGCTTTACCCAGAGCCAGGAACCGGTGACGGCCGTGCAGCTGTCCCGAGGTAAAGCCGAGGCAGCACTGGTCTTTGAGATCAGCCTGTTGTTGGCTGACCTGGGTCGTCTGGCCAGCGACCTGCTGCTGTTCTACACGCGGGAATTTGCCTATGTGCGGCTACCCGCTGCCATGACGACGGGCTCTTCCATCATGCCCCAGAAGCGTAATCCGGACGTGCTGGAGCTGGTGCGCAGCAGCGCCGCCGTCGCCCAGGGCGCGCTGCAGGAGATTCTGGCCATCACCGGCAAACTCAGCTCCGGCTACCATCGGGACCTCCAGCGGCTCAAGCCACCCCTGTTCCGGGCTATCGACCTGGGGCTGGACTCCAGCGCCATCATGGCCCACGCCCTCAGCGGTGTGGAATTCCGGCCCGAAAACATCACGCTGCCGCACGACCTGTACGCGGCGGAACGGGCCAATCGGCTGGTCGCGGAGCAGGGTCTGCCTTTTCGGGAAGCCTACCGGCAGGTCGCCCGGGAACTCGCAGAGCGGGACGATGATTAGCGCCCGCGCACTGCTGGTGGTCGCCATGCTGGCCTGTATGGGCTGTGGCCAGACCGGCCCTCTGTATCTGCCTGGCAGCACACCGCCCGGGAGCCCTTCGCCTGAAACCCCGGCAACGTCCCAGACCAGCGACGAGGAGGAGGACGAGGATGCCCGCTAGCCTGGTGCTGGTCGATGGGTCGTCCTACCTGTACCGCGCCTTCCACGCCTTGCCGCCCCTGACCAACAGCCAGGGTGAACCCACCGGCGCTGTGCTGGGTGTCCTCAACATGCTGGACAAACTGCTGAACGAATATCAGCCGGAGCATGTTGCGGTCGTGTTCGACGCGCCCGGCAAGACTTTTCGTGACGAGCTGTATGCCGACTACAAGGCCAATCGGCCGCCCATGCCCGACGAATTGAAGGCCCAGATCGAACCGCTGTTCCAAGCGGTACGGGCTCAGGGGCTCCCGCTGCTGCGGGTAGCTGGCGTGGAGGCGGACGACGTCATCGGCACGCTCGCAGCCCGCGCGGCCGCCCGGGGTCTGGACACGGTGATCTCGACCTCGGACAAGGATATGGCCCAGCTGGTGAACGATCGGATCACCCTGGTCAACACCATGAGCGATACCCGGCTGGATGCGGACGGCGTCAAGGCCAAGTTCGGCGTGACACCAGAGCAGATCATCGATTATTTGGCGCTGGTGGGCGACACGTCGGACAACATCCCAGGCGTGCCGGGTGTGGGACCCAAAACCGCCGCCAAATGGCTCGCCCAGTACGGCACTCTGAAGGCGTTGAAGGCCCACGCCGATGACATCCAGGGCAAGGCCGGCGAACGCCTGCGACAGGCGCTGCCCGATCTGGATCTTTACCGGGAACTCGCTCGGATTCGGGCCGACATCGAGCTGCCCGTGAAGGTCGACGACCTGAATCGGCAAGCCGGTGACCCCCAGACCCTGACCGCCCTGTACCAACGGCTGGAGTTCCGTTCGCTGCTGAAAAAGCTGGAAACCGAGGACGGCGCCGCCGCCGCGACCCAGCGCCAGTACGAAACCGTCACCCGCAAGGCCGAGCTCACCCGCTGGCTGAAACGCCTCAACGCGGCGCCCCTGGCCGCGTTCGATACGGAAACCACCAGCCTGAGCTACATGCAAGCGGAGTTGGTGGGCTTGTCCTTTTCAGTCGAGCCGGGCGTGGCCGCCTACGTGCCCGTCGCCCACTGCTACGCCGGCGCCCCAGACCAGCTGGAGCGCGACTGGGTGCTGGCCCAACTCAAACCCTGGCTGGAGGATCCGGGGCAACTGAAGGTCGGTCATCATTTGAAATACGACGCGCACGTGCTGGCGAACTACGACATCCATTTAGCCGGCATGGGTTTCGACACCATGCTGGAGTCCTATGTGCTGAACAGCACGGCCACCCGCCACGACATGGATTCGGTGGCCGCTAAGTATCTGGGCGTAGAAACCACCCACTACGAGGACGTTGCTGGCAAGGGTGCCAAGCAGCTGCGTTTCGACCAGGTGCCTGTGGAAGCGGCCAGCGCCTATGCCGCTGAGGATGCGGATGTCACTCTGCAGCTGCACAACGCCCTCTGGCCACGGCTGGAAGCGGTTCCCGAGTTGCGCGATCTCTATCAGGACGTCGAGCAGCCGTTGGTCGGCGTGCTGCAGAAAATGGAGCACACGGGCGTGCTGGTGGACGCGGCCATGCTCAAACGCCAGAGCCAGAAGCTGGCCGCAACTATGGAAGCTTTGAAGACTCAGGCCCACGAAGCCGCCGGCGGGCCCTTCAATCTGGATTCCCCCAAGCAGCTCCAGGAAGTTCTCTATGAGCGCCTGGGCCTGCCGGTGCTGGGCAAAACGCCCAAAGGCCAGCCCTCCACCGCCGAGAGCGTGTTGGCAGAGCTGGCCGCAGACTATGAGCTACCCCAGCTTATCCTGGATTACCGCGCCCTCAATAAACTTAAATCCACCTATACGGACAAGTTGCCGGCGGAAATCAACCCGCGCACCGGACGCATTCACACCTCCTATCATCAGGCCGTTGCGGCCACGGGCAGGCTATCGTCCTCGGATCCTAACCTGCAGAACATTCCGATCAGGACGCCGGAAGGACGCCGCATCCGCCAGGCCTTTGTGGCGCCGGATGGCTATCGCCTGCTGGCGGCGGACTACTCCCAGATCGAGCTGCGCATCATGGCCCATTTGTCCCAGGACTCGGGCCTGCTGGAGGCCTTCGCCGCGGATGTGGATATCCACCGGGCGACGGCGGCGGAAGTGTTTAGCGTTGACCGGGAAGCCGTCAGTGGCGAGCAGCGACGCTCCGCAAAAGCCATCAATTTCGGCCTGATCTACGGGATGTCCGCCTTCGGGCTGGCCAGGCAGCTGGGCATCGACCGGGGCGAGGCCCAGGCCTATGTAGACCTGTATTTCGACCGCTACCCAGGCGTGAAAGCGTATATGGACAACACCCGGGATCAGGCCCGCGAGGCCGGCTTCGTAAGCACCGTCTTCGGCCGCCGCTTGTATCTGCCGGAGATCGGCTCGCGCAACTATCAGCGCCGTCAGTATGCGGAGCGCAGCGCCATCAATGCACCCATGCAGGGCACCGCGGCCGACATCATCAAGCGGGCTATGCTGGCCGTGGATCGCTGGCTGGCAGCCGATCAGCCGGACGCGCGGCTGATCATGCAGGTCCATGACGAGCTGGTCTTGGAGATCGCGGCGGATCAAGTGGATCAGGTGGCCCCCCAGATCACGGCGCTCATGACGGGAGCCGCGGATCTGTCGGTACCCTTGAAGGTGGAGTCGGGCATCGGAGACAACTGGGATCAGGCCCACTGACGATCGCCGGGGAACTTTCGTTGGGCGCCTCCCTCTAACGAATTAGAGCACTTAAGTGCTCCCCGCTAACCTCCCTGAGCGGGAATGCCTTACAGATAGACCCCATATCGTAGGGCTCTTGCCCCGAGTGTGTCCCCTTTATCCCGCACTCGGGGCATTTTTTTGCCCGTCATTCATGGCCTGCATTTCCCGCGCATTCCTGGGGCAGCTCAAGCCATTCGTTCAGTTTTCGGCGGGCTTCATCCACGCCCTGCCGGGTCACCGCCGAGAACAGGATCAGGGGCACCTCGGAGTCCAGGGACCGACGGACACGCAAGCGCTGGTCCAGGGCCGGGCCGCGGCGCAGCTTATCTGCCTTGGTCAGCAGGACGGCCACCGGCCGCTGGGCCCCAGCGGCCCAGTCCATCATCTGCCAGTCAAAATCTGTCAGGCCGCGGCGAATGTCGACGATCAGGAGCAGGGCGCGCAGTGACCGCCGCTGAGCAAAATAGTGCTCCATCAGGGTCTGCCAGTGCCGCCGCACGGGCGGGGCCACCCGCGCATAGCCGTAACCGGGCAGATCCACCAGGCGCCGCTCCGGGGCCAGGCCAAAGAAATTGATCAGCTGGGTCCGGCCGGGCGTCTTGCTGGTTCTGGCAAGGCCCTTGCGGCCCACTATGGCGTTGATAGCGCTGGATTTTCCCGAATTCGACCGCCCCGCCACGGCAACCTCCAGGCCGCGGTCGGGGAGCAGTTGCTCGGGCCGATAGGCGCTGGTGATGAACTTGACGTCAGGATAGGCGGACATTGAGCCTGCTGTGCTCCCAGCGGGCCGGCTCTGCACTGCGACCCGGGCGGCGCTTAGTGTACAATTTGCCGCCGTTTGCTGTAGACACACCGCGGCGACCCCACGCCCCTGCGGCGGATCTTGACCCAATCTCTATGAATGGCAAAAGGATAGGACCCATGTTCCGGCTAGCTTCCCTGGTGCTGTTGTGCAGCGTGTCTCTCAGCGTGCAGGCGTCCGGATCCGCTGAGGCGGGCCAGCAAAAGGCGTTGACCTGCGCCGCCTGCCACGGCGTAGACGGCAACAGCATGAACCCGGAGTGGCCGTCTCTGGCAGGACAGAACGCCCGCTACCAGGTCGCACAGTTGCTGGCCTACCAGACGGGCAGCCGGCAGAACGTGCTCATGTCCGGTATGGCCATGGGCCTGACAGAGCAGGACATGGCAGACCTTGCCGCCTACTACCTGTCCAAGCCGGTTACCCTGCGGACCGCAGATCCGGAACTGGCGCCCGTAGGAGAGCGAATCTACCGCGGCGGCATCGCCAAGCGCGGGGTTCCCGCCTGCGCCGCCTGTCATGGCCCCAAAGGCATTGGCAATCCGCTGGCTGGCTACCCCGCCCTTCGCGCGCAGCACGCAATCTACACCGCGGTCACGCTGCGTGAATACGCGGCCGGCGCGCGCAAGTCGGATACGCCTTACAACCAGATGATGCGCAATATCGCCGCCGGCTTGACCGAGAGCGAGATTGTGGCCCTGGCCAGTTATATTCAGGGCCTGCGCTAAACGCAACTTAAGGAGCCGTCCATGAACATCAAGGGATTGGGACTGACGCTGCTGTTCGCGGCTATGAGCGCCTGTGGCGACGTCCAGGAGCCTGCCGCTGAGCAGCAGGCAGCCACCACGCCACAAGCGACGGCCACGGCGCAGCCTGAGGCGCCCGCGGCGGCAGTTGGAGAGGCGGCCGCGACCACGGCACCGCCCGCGCAGCCTGCCAGCGAGACGGCGACAGAATCGGTCACGGACCCTGCGGCCGGGGAAGCCGCCGAGGAAAGTGAAAACATTGTGCTCGCTCAGGCGGAGACGGCGCCCGCGGCGCCCCAGCCCGCGCCGCGTTTCCAGCAGGGCAAACACTATCAGCGGCTAACGCCGACCCAGCCGACCAGCTCCAGCCCCGAGCAGGTAGAGGTGGCTGAGGTGTTCTGGTACGGCTGCTCCCACTGTTACAACTTCGACCCCTACGTGGAACGCTGGCTCACCAGAAAACCGGACGAGGTAAACTTTGTCCGTATCCCGGCGGTGTGGAATCCGCTGGTCAAGTTCCATGCCCGCGCCTTCTACACCGCTCAGGCGCTGGACAAGGAGTCGGTGATGCACACGGCCTTCTTCCGGGAAATTCATCTCAATGGCAATGCCCTGGATTCTGAAGCCAAGTTGATCGACTTCTTCGGCAATTTCGGCGTCACCGCCGATGACTTCTCCGCGGCCTTTAATTCATTCGCCGTTCACACCAAGCTGCAGCAGGCTGAGACCCTGGCACGCCGTTATCGCGTGACCAGCGTGCCGCTGGTGGTCGTGAATGGCAAATACACCACCAGCGCCACCATGACCGGCGGCTATGACGCGCTCATGGAAGTCATCGATGAGCTGGTCCTGCTGGAAGGCGACGTCGGCTAAGCAGGCACAACCCGGCTAGAACAGGTCCCGCTTCTCATCCACGCCGAAAGGATCGGCGTGGATGATCACTTGGGCCTGGGGAAATTCGTGCTGCACCGCGGCCTCCACCTCATCAGAAATCTCGTGCGCCTGAATGAGATTCAGCTCTGGATTCAGTTCCAGGTGAAACTGAATGAACTGCTCAGGCCCCGCATGGCGCGTGCGCAAGTCGTGCACACCCATCACGGCCGGATGGGCGGTCGCGATGGCGTGCACCCTGCGCCGCTCGTCCTCGGGCAACTCGCGGTCCAGCAGCACGTCCAGAGCCTGGGTCGCAATCTGATAAACACTGGCTAGAATCACCCCGACGATCAACAGGCCCACCAGCGCATCGACCCGGAACCAGCCGAACAAACTGTCCATCGCCAGGGCCATGAGCACCGCCAGGTTGGTCGCCAGATCCGCCCGATAATGGGCCGCATCTGCGGCAATGGCCAGGGACCCGGTCCGTTTCGCCACCACGTGCTGGAAGGACACCAGCGCCAGGGTGAGTCCAATGGATACCACCATGACGACCATGCCGAAGTTGGGCGCTACCACGGGAACGGGCTGCAGCAGGCGCTGCACGGCCTGAACCGCCACGTACAGCGCCGATGCCGTAACAATAAATGCCTGCAACAGACCCGCCACGCTCTCGGACTTGCCATGACCAAAACGGTGCTCCCGATCGGCCGGCGCCAGCGCATAGCGCACGGCGAAAAACGTGATCAACGAGGCCATGAGATCCAGCAGGGAATCTGCCAGGGAACTCAGCAGGGACACTGAGTCGGTGATGTTGTAGGCCCACACCTTGACCACGATCAGCGTCAGGGCTACGGCCACCGAGGCATAGGAGGCGGCTTGCACCAAGCGGCGGTAATCGCCGCCTACGGCCGGTGCACCGGACTGGACAGTACTGCGGGACTCGTTCATGGCAGGCGTTATGTTACCAACCCGGCAGAACTGCCGCCGTCCTGGCTCAGTCAGGACCGCCCAGGCGGAACTCGTCTGCGTCCAGATGGGCAGGAAATTTGCTGCGGAAACGGCGCAGACGGTCCATGGACAACTGGGCCTGGACAACCCCCACCTCCTGTCCGGCGCTGGCGAGCGGCGCCCCGACAAAGTCGAGAATGACGCTACCCCCCTGGTAGGTAATACCGGCACCGTCGGTGCCCACCCGGTTTACGCCGAGGCAGTAACTTAGGTTTTCCATGGCCCGGGCGCGCAGCAGGGTGTCCCAGGCAGTTTGTCGGGCTGCCGGCCAGTTGGCCACATACAGCAGCACATCGTAGTCGTCGCGGTTGCGACTGAACACCGGGAATCGCAGGTCATAGCAGACCTGCAGCGCGACCCGCCACCCCGCGAGCCCGGCGATGACCCGCTGCTGCCCTGGTGCGAAATGGGCGTGCTCATCGGCCATCCGAAACAGGTGGCGCTTGTCATACCACTGTAACCCGCCGCCCTTATCCGCCAACACCAGGCGATTGAAGTAACGACCACCATCTTCAATGATCACGCTGCCAGCGAGGGTGAAAGCGTAACGACGCGCCTGGTCCCGCATCCAGGTCACCGTGGGACCCGCCATGGGCTCGCAATGCTGCGCGGCTGCCATGGTGAAGCCGGTGGTGAACATCTCCGGCAAAACGACCAGATCGGCGGACCCCAGCTGAGCCAGCTGATCGGCGAACAAATTCCGGTTGGCCGCCGGATCCTGCCAGACCAGGTCTTCCTGTATCAGCGCAACAGTCAGATCCCGCATAGGCGCTCGCAGGCCTGGGTCAGGGTATCCGGCTCCTTGGCAAAACAGAAACGCACCAGGCGGTCTTCGGGCGGCTCGCCATAGAACGGGGACAGGGGGATAGCCGCCACCCCGACCTCCTCGGTGAGCCAGCGGGCGAACTGAAGATCCGGCTGGGTCGAGATGTCGCTGTAATCTGCCAACTGGAAATAGGTACCCCGACTGGGCTGCAGCCGGAACCGTGAAGCGGCCAGCTCGCGGCAGAACTGATCCCGCTTGGCCTCGTAGAATCTTGGCAAATCTCGATAGTGCTCCGGGTTGGATCGCAGATAGTCCGCCAATGCCCATTGCACCGGTGTGATGGTGGTGAAGGTATTGAACTGATGCACCCGACGGAATTCCGTGGTCAGCGCCGGCGGCGCGACGCAGTACCCCACCTTCCAGCCCGTAGCGTGATAAGTCTTGCCGAAGGAAAACACCGCGAAGCTGCGTTCGGCCAGTTCGGCGTGGGCCAGCACGCTGGCATGGGACCGGCCGTCGAAAACAATATGCTCGTAGACCTCATCACTGAGCACCAGGGTCGGAAAGGGTTGCAGCAGCTTGGCGAGCTGGGTCAGCTCGGCGGCCGTGAGCACCGCGCCGGAAGGGTTATGGGGCGAATTGATAATCAACAGTCGGGTGCGCTCAGTCAGCCGATCAGCCAGACTCTGCCAGTCCGGGCTGAAGTCAGGTGGCCGAAGGCGGACGCGAACTGCGCGCCCGCCGGCCAGGGTCACCGCCGGCTCGTAGGAATCGTAGGCCGGATCCATTAACAGGACCTCATCACCGGGTCTCACGACAGCGTGAATGGCGCAGAACAGGGCCTCGGTGGCACCGGAGGTCACCGTCACCTCAGTGTCAGGATCGGCCCGACGGCCGTACAGGCTCGCCGTTTTCTCCGCAATGGCCTCGCGCAGCGGCAGAATGCCAGCCATGGGTGGATACTGATTCTTGCCGTGGGTCAGATAGTAATTGACCCGCGCCAGCAGCCCTGCCGGGGGTTCGAAATCAGGATAGCCCTGGGACAGGTTAATGGCGCCATGCTCTTCCGCCAGCGCCGACATCACGGTAAATATCGTGGTGCCCACGCCGGGCAGTTTGCTCTGCAACGCCGGTTTGATCACTCGCAAGCACCCCCTCGGCCGGAGAGCGACTAGGGTAAGCTTAAGTCCGGCAGGCCGCCAGCGCCCGGACTACGACGCTCATGCCCACCCAATCCAACGCCATTCGGGTGATTCCACTGCTCGCCGGCGGCGTGCCCCTGCTGGTGGGGCTGGTGAGTTACTGGATTTCCCTGCGCAGCGGCCATATTCCTGCCTGCAACGTGTTCTGGGATGGCTGCGTGTCGATCAGCGCAGCCGGGCGTCAGCCACCAGCGGTATTCCTGTTCAAGGGCGGTTTTCTGCCCGCAGCGACCGTCATTGCCCTGTACTGGTGGCTGATGGGCAGCTGGCTCAAGGGCCTGGGTGAAACCACGGCAGCCATCAACACGCTGCGCATTATTGGCATCATCGGCGCGCTCTTCCTGATGCTGTACACCACTTATCTCGGCTCCTCGGGCGATTTCTATCGGTTAATGCGCCGCTACGGCGTCACCGTCTACTTCGCTTTTACCGTCCTGGCACAGGTCCTGGTGGCTCGCAGCCTGTTCCGCCTCGAGATACGCTCGGTGCTCACGATCGCCAGGATCAAGCTGGCGCTATGCGTAAGCCTGCTGCTGCTGGGGCTGGTGTTAACGTTCATCAAGCCGTTCCTGGACAACCCCAAGCCTCTGGAGAACTCCGTGGAGTGGCTGTTCGCCCTGTTGATGCAGACCAATTTTCTACTGACGTATCCAGCCTGGCGTGCCACCGGGGTGACCGCGACGCTCTCGGTCACCCGGCCGACTGCTGCAAAGGAGAGACGATGATTTTGACCACCACACCCGACGTACAGGGCAAGATGATTCGAGACTATCACGGCATCGTGACCGGCGAGGCCGTGCTGGGGGCCAACCTCTTCAAGGACCTGTTCGCGGGCATTCGCGACATCGTCGGCGGTCGCTCGGCCGCCTACGAGAAGGAGCTGGCTCAAGCGCGCCAGGTGGCGCTCGACGAGCTCACCGCCGCCGCGCGGACCAAGGGCGCCAACGCCGTGGTGGGCATCGACATCGACTACGAGGTGCTTGGCCAGAACAACGGCATGTTGATGGTTTCAGTCAGTGGCACCGCCGTCACCGTGGGCAACCCGTAGATACCAATTTGACCGCCAAAATCCTCATCTATCTTGGGCTGATGCTGCTGGCCATGGGGCTGGTTCTCAGCATCGCCCCCGGCGCACTGAGCTGGTTCGGGAAGCTGCCGGGGGACATCAATATCCAACGGGGCGGTACCCGTATCTATATTCCGTTCACCTCGATGCTGCTGATCAGCGTAGTGCTGACCCTTCTGGTCAACCTGCTACGCCGCTGACGGCCCTATTCCTCAAGCCACAGCGGGACGCCCGTGGCCCCCGCCTCGAGGGCGTGGGGCAGCCAGCCCAGACCCATGAATTCCACATGGATATCGCTGAGCTTGGGCCGAATGATCACCTCCGTGAGCGCCTCAGCCTGGGCATCGAAGGCCGCATCAAGCTTGGCCACAGCGGCGTCGAAGTCCGCCGCCAAGTCCGCAAGCTGCTGCTGCACCGCCGTCAGGGTCTGCCTGGCGCGCGCCACGTCGCCAGCCTCCTTGTGGGTGCGCCCGTAACCTTTCACCGCCGTGCCGATGCGCCCCGCTGAGGTGGTGCTGAGCGCCCGGCGCCCGAAAACGGCGCCCAGAATCGCCGTGCCCACGGACACAGCAACATCCAGTTTCTTCTGCCGCGCCTGCTGGCTTTCACGTTCCAAGGCCTGCTGGGCCCGCAGAAGACGGTTATTCAAAGTGGTGGTCTTTGACTCATAACGGGCTTTGAGCTTCTCCACCGCCTGATCCCGGCGCTGGTTGCCCGCAAGCTGCAGCCGGGCGCGGAACTCGCCCTCGGACTCCTCGGGGGCGGACACCAGGCCTAAGCTCGGGCTTTTCAGAAGCGTCAGAGGACGCTCGCTGCGGATCCAGCGCACCAGCCGGTGGCGGGTCTTTTTGCTCTCACCAGGCTTGAGCATCGCGCCCGGAACCTCCCGGAAATCCCCCGATGTTTCCGCCTCGGCGACGAGTTCCGGGGGCTCGATAACCAGGTCCACGGCGCCGTCCCAGGTAATGGGGGCCGCGCCATCCTGCAGCGGGAAGGCCAGCAAGCCGGCCCGCTCAATATTGACCTTGTAGCGGGCGCTATGCAGCCCGGTACGCACATGGGCCAGCAATACGGGGGCGTAAGCCACCCGCTCCGGCAATCGGCCCTCTATGGGCACGAAGTACTGCTCCAGATCCGGCGGCAGCACGGGTGGCCCCAGCAAGGCCGCCCCGCCGGACGGGCCGGGCGAAGCGGCGGCAGGCGCCTGGGGCAATGGCGGTGCCAGGCGCTTGATCTGTTCCCGGGTCAGCGGACCGGCCAGATAGGACATCACCCAGCGGGTGTTGAACACCACGGGCTCGCTGTCGTGAACGTTGTGCAGCAGAAAGCGGCGCTTGCCCAGGCCCGACAGGATGTCATCCATGCGGCGGCGATCGAAATCACCGGACACGGCAGCGCCTTGCAGGCCTTCCATGACCCGCGCCTTGTCCCGCTCGGTTTGCAGACGGCCGATAAACCAGGTGCCGGTGTTGGAAAGGCCCTTGTAGTCCAGATCTACCGGGTTCTGGGTGGACAAGACCAGACCCAGGCCGTAGGCCCGGGCCTGCTTGAGCAGGGTCAGAAACAGCTGCTTGGACGGCGGGTTGGCGATCGGTGGCATATAGCCAAACAGCTCATCCATGTAGAGCACGGCGCGCAGCGAGCCGGTACCCGGCTGGGCTCGCATCCAGCGCACGATCTCGTTCAGCAACAGGGTGACGAAAAACATCCGCTCCTGATCGGACAGGTGGGCAATGGACAGCACCGACACCCGCGGCTTGCCATTCGAGTTGTAAAGCAGACTCGCCGCATCCAGGGGCTCGCCCTGGGTCCAGGCCTCAAAACCGGGGGCGGCCAACAAATTGTTGAGCTTCATGGCCAGTGCAAAGCGTTCCTTGGCGGGATAGAAGGCGTCCAGCTCCATGACGCCGATACGATCGAACCCTGGGCGCTGAATCGCCCCGATGAGTGCAGGCAGATCCAGGTCCTGGCGCTGGGTCCATACGTGATCCAGGATCCGCGCGATGAGAATGTGCTCCCGGGAAGTGAGCGGGTCCGCGCTCTCACCCAGCAGCGCCAGAATGCCCGTGGCCGTTGTCTGCACACTGTCCCGATACAGGTCGGGATCTTCCGTAATCAAAGCACCGGGACAGCGAAAAGACTTCAGAGCCGACACCGGGGTACCCGCAACGCTGCCCGGCGTCAACAACCGCAGCTCACAAGCCTCGCGTAGTGCCTGGATGCGTTCCGGCCCCTGACCCCATTCAGCCAGACCTTTGCGCCACAGCTTGGCCTGGGCCGCCGCATAACCGGCTACGTCCATGCCCTTCTTGGTGGCGGCCGCCGGATCCACCCAGGGCTCGAAATCTTCCGCCGCCAGTTCCGGAAACGTCAGCAGCAGGTTGCCCAGGTCCCCTTTCGGGTCAATAGCGATTACCGGCACGTGATCCAGCGCGGCCTCTTCGATCAAACCGATCCCCAGACCCGTCTTGCCGCTACCCGTCATGCCGATGATCACGGCGTGGGTGTTCAGATCCTTGCTGTCGTAAAGAATCAGCTCGTCGGTGAGGCTATTCGTCTTTAGAGCGTATCGCTTGCCCAGGTAAAAGGCCCCCAGCTTTTCGTAATCCTGCATCGGTGCAGCTACTCCCCGTGGTTTGAGCTACCAGCCGCAGGTCAGCGGCGCATTTTGCTCGGCCAGCCAGTCCATCAGCGGCGCAAAATAGTCAATGATGGCCGCGGCGTCCATTTCCCGCGCGCCGGTGAGTGTCTCCAGCGTCTCTGGCCAGGGCTCGCTGGCCCCGGCGGCCAGCATGGACCACAGCCGTTGGCCGGCGGCCTTGCTGCCGAACACCGAGCATTCGTGGAGCGGACCTTGATGACCCGCCAGATCACACGCGGCCCTGTGAAACTGAAACTGGAGCACGTAGGCCAGAAAGTACCGGGCATAGGGGACGTTGGCAGGAATATGGTATTTCGCCCCCGGATCAAAATCCGCCTCGCTGCGCGCCACCGGCGCAGCGATACCCTGATAGTGCCGGCGCAGCGTCCACCAGGCCGCATTGTACTGCTCGGGGGTAACGCGGCCCGCAAACACATCCCAGCGCCATTGATCAATCAGTCGGCCGAAGGGCAGGAAGGCGACCCGGTCCAGCGCCTGCTTCATCTGGGTATTGATGGTGGCCTCGTGGCTGGCCTTCACAGCGTCGCTCAGCCCGATCCGGGCAAGAAAACCTGGTGTCATGGACAGCGTGACCGTATCGCCGATGCCCTCGTGAAAACCATCATGGGCACCCGCGCGAAACAGGGGTGGCTGATCTGCATAGGCCAGGTAATAGTAGATATGCCCAAGCTCGTGATAGATAGTGACCAGATCATCCCAGGTCGGTTCGATGCACATCTTGATGCGCACGTCGCCGGGATCAGCCACGGTCCAAGCGCTGGCGTGGCACACGAGATCACGATCGGCTGGCTTGGCGAGCACCGAACGCTGCCAGAACGTGTCCGGCAGTTCCGGCCAACCCAGTGACGTAAAGAACGCCTCGGCGGATTCCGTCATGCCTCTGGGCGTGTACGCCTGGCTCTGCAGCGCCTTATCCACATCCAGATTGGCGACGCCTGGATAGGGTTCCACCAGGTCGTAGATTTCAGCCCACTGCTGGGCCCACATGTTGCCCAGCACATGAGCGGGGATAGGACCGTCCGGAGGGACCCGGTCAGCACCGTAGTAATCGCTTAACCGGCCGCGCACATAGCAATGCAGCTCGTCGTACAGGGGCTTGACCTGCTGCCAGAGTCGTTCCACGTCCGCACGGAAGGTCTCCGGTGCCATGTCGTAACCGGAACGCCACATCTCGCCCAGATCGACGAACCCCAGCTGCCGAGCACCCGCATTGGAAATCTCCACGAAGCGCGCGTAGTCCGCCCTGATAGGCGGCGCGACGGTGCGCCAGCCGGTCCACGCGTCCAGCAGGGTGTCGTAGTCCCGGGAACGCGCCAGCACCCGTTCCAGATCTCCAAGCTCCTGGCAGCTTTCCGGCGTCCGGCAGTACCGACCGGCGCCATAGGCGCCCTCCATGCGCGCGGCGATTTGTGTCAGCTCGGTGCGCAAGACCGCGTCGTCCGGCGCCGGCATGGCCGTGCCGAGTCTCAGCAGATACAAAGACCGGGCCACCTTTGGCGGCAACTCGGCGTTAGGAAATGTCGCTGCCTCGGCCACAACCTCGCTGTGGAGCTTCAGGAACTCAGCCTGGGCTTGGGCGGCGAGAAATGCGGTGTCATCGGTCAAATATGTGGCGCGCACCCAGCCCGCGATGGAATTCGCCGCTATCACGCCCTCCAGCCGCTCGTTCAGCTCAGCTAAAAATTCCTCCGGGTCCTGCGCATCCTCGCGGGTCAGCGGCGCAGGCGGCTCCCGGTCGCAGCCGAGCACAATGCAGCAGGCTGCCGCCAGCGCGAGCGGCCCGATGACTTTCTTCATCAGCGTTTCCTGAACACCGGTGTGGCAGCGGTAAATTCTAGCAAGCTGTCCCGCAGCGGCCGGCTACCCGGCTACTCCACCCCGCCCATGAGCTTGCGCAGGGGCCGCACCAGAAGTAACAGCACGACCCCGGACGCCACGGTCGTCATGACAATCTGCAGATACAGCCCCGGCATGTCGGCCACAGCATCGGCGCTGAACTCGCCGGCAATCAGCCCGGCAATCACGCTGCCCAGCGAGGCCGCCAGGAACCACACGCCCATCATCTGGCCCACGAAACGACGCGGCGCCAGCTTGGTGACCGAGCTCAAGCCCACGGGACTCAGGGCCAGCTCACCCATGGTGTGCAGTAGATAAGTCATGAACAGCCAGGTAGGTAGCACCTGATCGCCCCCGGCGACCAGTTGGGCGGCGCCCACCATGATCAGGAAACCCACACCCAGCAGGATCAGTCCAAAAGCGAACTTCAAGGGCGCTGACGGATCCAGATTTCGATCCGCCAACTTGATCCAGAACATGGAGTAGACCGGCGCCAGAATAATGATAAAAACCGGGTTGAGAGACTGGAACCAGGTCGCCGGAATATCAAACCCCCCGAACTGGCGCACGGTATAGCGCTCCGCAAACAGGTTCAGCGAAGAGCCCGCCTGCTCAAAACCGGCCCAGAACATGGCTGCGGCCAGAAACAATACGCCAATGACGATAACCCGATTCCGCTCCTCCCGGGTGAGCCGACCAAAGGCAAAGATCCACACAAAGTAGGCGATCGCCACCGCAACGATAACGCCGGTCGCGCCCCGCGCCAGTTCCACGGCGCGAAACTCTATCCAGCCCGCAAAACCGCCCACGAACAGCACCGCCACTGCAGCGAGCACCAAGAGAAGCACCATCCAGGCCCGCTGCCGCGCCGTCTTCGCCTGCTGATGATCCGCCGCCCTGGCGGGGAACAAACCGGCCTCGCCCAGGTAGTTGCGAGTCAGCTTGAATTGAATTAGACCCACCAGCATACCTACGCCGGCCGCGGCAAACCCGTAATGCCAGTTACTCTGGGCGAGCAGGCCGCAGACCAGCGGACCCAGCGCGGCGCCCAGGTTGATGCCCATATAGAAAATGGTGAAGCCGCCGTCGCGGCGGTGATCATCGGGACCGTACAGCTCACCGACAATGGCGCTGATATTGGGTTTGAGCAGCCCGGTACCTGTCACCACCAGAATCAAACCGAGAAAGAACGTTGGCAGGCTGGGGATTGCCAGCACGAAATGGCCCAGCATGATGATGATGCCGCCAACCCATACGGCACGTTGGGCGCCCATCACCCGATCCGCTATCCAGCCGCCAGGCAGCGCTACTAGATACACAGCAGCGGTGTACAGCCCGTAGATGGCGGTGGCGGTCTGATCGGTGAACCCGAGGCCACCCGAGCGCACCTGGTCCACCATGAACAACACCAGCAATGCCCGCATGCCGTAGTAGCTGAAGCGCTCCCACATCTCTGTAAAAAACAGAGTGGCCAAGCCGCGCGGATGGCCCAGCACCTCGGACTCGTCAAGCTCAGCGGTGTTATGGGTCATGGCGCGTTCCTTTTTCTTATCCGGGGCGCGGCGTCTGCAGCAGTTCAGGCCGGCTCGGTGCCGTCTTCGGCCTCCTCGGCGGGTTCGCGATTCACCATGAACTTCGACAGCAGGATGCCGCTTTCATAGAGCAGGTAAACGGGCACGGCAAGCAGGGTCTGGGATATGGCATCCGGCGGCGTGAGCAGCATGCCGCCGACGAAAGCTCCGAGGAACACGTAGGGACGGGCCTGCCCGAGTGCCTTCGGTGAAGTCAGGCCGCTGCCGACCAGCAGCACCGTGGCGATAGGCACTTCGAAGGCAATGCCAAAGGCCAAGAAGATAGTGAGAATGAAATCCAGGTATTCGCTGATATCGGTCATCATGCGCACACCCTCAGGCGTCACGGCGGCAAAAAAACCGAACATGAGCGGGAACACCACGAAATAGGCAAACGCGATCCCTAGATAAAACAGCACGATGCTGGAGGCAACCAGCGGAATCGCGAAGCGTTTTTCGCGCCGGTACAGCCCGGGCGCCACAAAAGCCCAGAGCTGATAGAGGACTACCGGCATGGCGAGAAAAAGCGCGACAAACAGAGTCAGCTTGAAGGGTGTCAGAAAGGGCGAAGCAACGCCGGTGGCAATCATCTCCTCCCCGGGCAGCTGGTTGATCAGCGGCGTGGCGACAATGGCAAAGATATCTTCGCTGAACGCCACCAGGGCAAGAAACATGACCAGCACTGCGGCCGATGCCCGCAACAGCCGGGTGCGCAATTCCACCAGATGGGAAAGCAGCGTGCCCTCGGCAAGCTGTTCCTCCTCTTTAGAGGCGGGATCTTCTGCGGGCTTGGGGCTCATTTCGAGCTTGAGCTGGCCACTGCGCCGGGATCAGGCGTCTGTTGCGTGTCCGGCGTGATCGCGGCGTCCGGCTCCGGCTGGTCGGCAGCGGCAGCCTCCGCAGCAGGTTCAACGTCAACGCCGTCCAACTCGGGGTCCAGGTCCAGGTCCGCGTGATTGGCGGGCGCGTGGTCACCGGTCGTCGGGTTGGCACCGGGGGCCGGTGGTGGTTTTGGCCGATGGTAGTTACCGCGGCCGGCCAGGTCGTCGAAGTCCAGCTCCCGCTCCAGCTGCCGGCGCAACTCGCCAGCGGTCCGCCGGGCTTTACCAACCCAGCGACCGATTCGATTGGCGACACGGGGGAGCCTCTCCGGCCCGAGAATCATCAGGCCAAGACCAAAGATCAGTACCAGCTCCCAGAAACCGACGTCGAACATTGGCGGCTAACCGGTCTGGCTGCGATCGTGCTCCTCGGCAAACTCGGCGTCAGGCTTGGCATCCTGCTCGAGCTGCTTCGCGTCTTCCTCTTCCTCAGGATCGTTCATCGCCTGGCGAAATCCCTTCACCGCGCCGCCGAGATCGCCGCCGATACTTTTCAGGCGCTTGGTCCCGAAAATGAGCACGACAATCAGCAGAATGATGAGCAATTGCCAAAGGCTAATGCCACCTAGACCCATGTCCCTAACTCCAGCAAAGGTTCGAACCCCCTATCATACGACAAAGCGCCCCGCGCCACTGCGACCCGTTAGGTCTCCGGCGCCACCCTCAAGGTCAGAGTAACTGGCCCATCGTTCACCAGTTGCACCGCCATATGGGCGCCGAAACGGCCGCTCGCCACCGGCTGGTGGCGGCGCTGGGCGCAGGCGACCAGGTAGTCAAACAGACCAGCCCCCAGCGCCGGATCACCGGCCTTGGCGAAGCTGGGCCGGTTCCCCCGGCGGGTATCCGCCAACAGCGTGAACTGGGGCACCAGCAACAGGCCACCTTTAATATCAGACAGGCTGAGGTTCATGCGGTTCCGGTCGTCCGGGAAGATGCGGTGCGCCAGAATTCGCTGCACCAGGCGCTCCGCCTGGGCCTGGGTGTCGCCGGGCTCCACCGCCACCAGAGCCAGAACGCCTGCGTCAATGGCCCCGACGGTCTCCCCATCCACCTTGACAGCCGCCTCACTGACCCGCTGCAACAATGCAATCACGGCCCATGCCCCACTTTGTGCCGATTAGCCTGGCGGCACTATCCCCGATGGCGGCCAGGCCGCGCAAGGGAACACTTCCGGCCCCTCAGGCGGGTTTTGCGCCCGCGCGGCGGCGCCGGACTGTGGGATAGTCGGTCGCGGAGCGCAGCTTGAGCGGCACGGGCAGGGACGCCTGAAAATGACCGAGGTCTCGGGGCTCCAGGGAAGGGCG
>JBFFHS010000013.1:0-54156 GCA_041556855.1 Gammaproteobacteria bacterium | reverse complement strand
CGTTGCCAGGGTTCTTGCCCGGGATGTCGCTGATGAAGGTCATGTCGCCCCAGACCATCGCCTGCAAGAGCACGGGAAAGAACTGGCTGGCTGCCTCGATTGCCCCGCGGACCTCGGGGGCGAAGTTGCTCGCTTCGGCAGCGTATGCGTGAAGCTCCCTCGCGCGTTGCGCAACATCTTCGGCCGAGATTCTCTCGACTTCCTCGGCAAGGACCTGTTCGACGGGCACTGCGTACCCGCTGCTCCAGAACTCTTCGAAGTTCTCGCTCATCTGTTGCACGGCTACGCCGAGCAAGAGAACGTCGCGATCGCGGAAATTGTACTCGTGATCGAAGTCGAAATACTCGTCGGCCATATTGCGACCGCCTGTGATACCGGCAATGCCGTCGAAGAGTGCCGTCTTGTCGTGCATCCGCTGGTTAATGGCACGAAAGTCGAAAAAGACGTTCTTGATCCTCTCCCACAGGCTCATGCCGACCGTGATGTTCGGGTTGTAGATGCGGATCTCCACATTCGGATGCGCGGAGAGTAACAACAGCGTCCGATCTTCCGCATCGATCAGCAAGTCATCAACGAGCACGCGAACGAGAATTCCGCGTTCCGCAGCACTCAGTAGTTGCTGGGCTGCCAGGATGCCAACATTGTCCGTGCTCCAGATGAAGTACTGAACATCGATGGACTCGGTTGCATGTTGTGCAAGCCACGCACGACCAATCAGCGCTTCCTCGCCCTTCTCGAGTATGTAGGCACCGGATTGTGTCGACATGCGCTCGACACAGTCGCCGCAACTGGAATCGATCCAGTCAATGAGTGTTTGCGCTTGAGCCGTGGGCGCAGATAGAAGCGACAACAGTAGGACGCACAGCATCGGCAATTTCATAAGAAGCCCGGCCTGAACAACACCCCGTCCAAGTCTACAATGCTCATGGTTGGTCACTTCGGGTTGGCAGCAGACGTTCGCTCAACATGGTTTTGTGCGGCGCAACATGGCCTATTGTATTCGCCCCTGCCTTGCACGGACAGCAGTCGGCAGGGACTTTCTCTGAGGATGGCTGTGTTGAGTGAGTGTTTGTTGGGCAAACGTGCAGCGGCAGCCTGCGATTCCGCCATGTGGCGCTTATACTCCGCCTGCGGACCGGCAATGGAGCTCGATGATGCGCTATGGCCTGAACGGCGATCCCCTGCAAGAGGGCAAGCTCGACCTCCCAGAGCTCCTCGAGAAGCCGACACCCGAGGAGTGGGCGTGGGCGCGGGAGTTCGTGGGGCGGCGGCGATGGCGCGAGGCGGTCACATACCGCGAGACGGCGCCGCATGAGTACGTCGTGCGCAAGTGGGAAACCGATGAGCAGGGGAACCGGGATTTCGACCGCTTCATCACCTTGATTCGGCGTTTCGGTTACGCCGACTTCTACTACCAGGTGCGGCATATCTACTGGGCCATCGACGAGTTCAAGTACTGGACCATGGGCTGGCCGGCCGAAGAGACGACGGTGATCAACCGGGCTCGCGTGGACGCCCCCGAACCGTGGAAGGAGAGTTGATCCATGACGACAGCGACGCTGCTCGGTCACCTGGCCCGATTTGGGTCGTTCTCCACCCAATCGGAGTTGCTCTGCACCCAGGGACTGGCCTACCTCCTCCGGGAGCATCACAATGCGCGCTCGGCCTTAGCCAGTGAGGTGCGGGCACGAACCGGTGTCGAGATCGGCGCTGCGCTCACATGGCTACCGGAACCGGTGCAGGCCGAAGAGGTCTTGCGGGTGGCACACCCCGCGAAATGACAGGTGCACACTTGGATCGATTCAAGATAACGGAAAATCGCTGGTTGGCCTGGCAGATGATTCCGGGCTATTTCGGGGAACGGTCGGTGCCGTACTGCTCGCCGATCTACGTGACGCGATTTCGGCCGCTCAAGACCGGCAAGAGTATCGTGCGCATGGCGTTTCACAATGCGCTCTATGCGGAGGGCGTCCAGGGCTTTCAGCTCGACATGCGCATTCTGAAGCGCAGCCAGGATTACCTCATCAGCGAGCTTCTCTACGGCGACCACCCCGGCTTCGATCGGTGCGCCGTAATCAGTCACATCGAGCTCGCTTGGGTTGAGCGATTTTGCCCTGAGCTGTGGGCCCAGCATCCGCCGTCGAGCACGAAGTACGGCGCCGGCAGCGTCAGCCTGTATCTCAATGAGGTCTTCTTTGGCTCAGCGGATGGGCCGGATTGAATTCTCGTTCGCGGTCGCTATGCCGTTCTCATTCGTGCGTATAGGCGTCCGAAACATCCCCAATGATTTCAATAACGTAAAAAAAATTAGATTTCGGGAGGCAAAGCGCTTGCGTGTCTGTCAGGCAAATTCCCCAATAATGGGCAGATGGTCGCTCATGGACTCACCGAAAACCCTCTTCGGATCGGCGGTCTCACATTTCGCAAGCCTTGGAATCATCTGATCACTTGCGAACAGGTGGTCCATTTGGTGGATCACCTGTTTGCCGCGCGGGTTCTCGAACGTTGGCGTGAGCCGCCCTTGTGAAAACGCAAGGCACTCGGTGAATCCCAAAGCCACCATGCGGTCTTGAATTTCCTGATTGCCCCTGGGGCCGCCCGTCCAAAGGGTGTCGAAAGTGACGGAGGAATTAAGATCCCCGGCCACAATCCATGGGTGCTCAGTGCGATCGGCATGTTGCAGCGCCGCCCAGAGAATCTCCGTAAGCCACACGTCCGGATTGTTCTTCAGCTTGATCGGCGAAACATCAATTTCTTCGTGACGTGATCGCTTAAATATGGGCCATGCCGGGGAATACACGGAGGCCACATTGTAAGTTGCGCCATTGTTCAGCCTGATTTTAGCCGCGACGATATTGCCTTTGAAATTCTCAAGCTCTTCGTTCACCCAGTCCCAGGGTGTCGAAAAACTGATGGATTCGAGAATCTCTCCTCTGACGGCGACTGCCGTTGAGAATCTCTGGTCTGAGCCATTCCCCGCATAAGCCTTGCGCTGGAGGATAGAGTAGTCCGCTGCGATATTGGCAGGAATATTTCCCAGCTCCTGAAGCATCGCGATATCAGGATCGAACCCGGCGAAATACTCCCAGAGATGTTCTCGGCGCTCCGTGGCCCGCTTCAGGTTCCATACCAAGATCTGCATTGCTTCTCGCCAGTTGCCGCGCCCTGGCAGATTCAAGCAAAGACCAACATCAGAGTCTTTGAAGTAGTCGGGATTTTCGCCTGTTGCTTGTGCCGCATGAGGCGTATTCAAAGACCAGGGCCGCTAGCGGACGCCCACTCAATACGATCTTGTGCAGTGCAGCATCAAGTGCCTGGCACGGTGCCGCCTGGCCCCCTGCCCTCAGCGCCCAGCCGGATCCAGGTCACCTTCCAGGCGGTAGCTGCTGAAATACATCAGACACCGTGTGCTCCCCGCGACGGTGCTGTTCGAATAGAGAGCCTGATCAATCCGCAGCTTTGTCGATCTCGAATAGCCTGTCAAAACCCGAGTAACTGAAGATGTCGAAGATGTGGCCTTTGACATTGATGAGCCTTAGCCCACCGCCCGCCCCGACCAGACGTTTGTGCGTTTTCATCAGAACGCCGAGTCCAGCGCTTGAAACGTACTCCAGACTGGAAAGATCCAGCACGCAGTCTCCCTCCACAGCATCGAGAAAGGTCTGAGCCTTTGGCGCCTCGATCGCGTCCAAGCGGCCACCGACCGTGATCGTTCCCGCTTCCGTCAATTTGATTTCCAGCATTCGTCAGTTCCCACCCACACGAAATGTCGTTCTGCTCTGGCGGTCATGGTACTCGTAGTTGATGGCGTCGACCATCTTCAGAATCAGGAAGAGGCCCAGACCGCCGGGCTCCCGTTCCTCCAGCGGCGCGTCAACGTTCACCTGCCTCTCGAGGGTCGGGTCGAAGCGTTCCACATCGAAATCCACAAGACTCACTTCCACACCATCGCCGGCGGTAGCCATCTCAATCAGCACGTCCGCGTCGGTTTCCGTGTTGTATGAGATCGTATTCACGAACAGCTCCTCCGTCACCAGATCGACGACGTGGCGCAGCGCGGGGTCGATCTGTTCGGTTGCGAAGAACGTCTCGGTCATGGCAACGATGCTGGCTAGCTCTTCCCGTGTTCGCTTGAATCTGCGCTTCACGATGAGCTGATTTCCGTTTCATCCGGGGAAGAGTGTTCCGGAAGGCGGCGTACGAGCACCATGGTGATGTCATCGGCCTGGGGCAGGCCTTGACCGAACTCGCTTACTGCCCTCAGCAGCCGACTGCAGAGCGATTCCACGGAGGCACCCTGATGCCGGGCGAACAGCTCGGCAACCCGCTCCTGCCCGAAGATCTCCCCCGCGGGGTCGGGATATTCGTACACGCCATCCGAAATCAGGGCCAGCACGTCTCCTGGTGCCAGTTCGATGCGGGCAGCGCTCGGCGCGTCGTGGATGTCCAGTGCTCCCACCGGGAAGCTGGTCGGTTTGAACCAGCGGCAGCTCAGATCCGCGGCGCTGAAATGCAGGATGGGGCCCTGGCCGCCTGAATGATAGCCGACCGAGTGGGTGCGAGGGTCGAGAAAACCCATGAACGCCGTAACGAAGCGGTCGTCCGGAAGATCCTCGCTCAGCTGATTGTTGACGTGCATGTACGCTTCATCCAGGCTGGCGCCGTGGCGAAAGGAGACGCGCAGCATCGCCTGCAGCTGAGTGGCTGACAGGGCGGGCCCGAAACCATGGCCGGTCGCGTCCCCCAGCAGCATAAAAAGCCGATCGTTGATCATCACCAGATCATAGAGATCGCCACCCGTTGCTTCCGCCGGCTGAAAGTAGCCGTGCACGTCGTATCCGGGAACGATCGGCATGACGTCCGGGAGCGTGCTGCGCTGAATCTCGCGGGCCACAGCGACCTCTCGGCTCAGGATCGCGTTGGCGAGCAGCTCGTCGGTCATGTAGGCATGCTGGATGGCAACGGCTGCCTGAGCGGCGAGCGCCGGGCCAACCCACTCGTCGTGCTGGTCGAACTGTCCCGGCGAGGCTCCCAGCCACTGCATGACGCCAAGAAGAGAGCGGTCCCGACCCAGTATGGGAACGTTGAGAAGGGATCGAGTCTCCATCCCCTCGAGATGAAGCGGATGGTCCTGAAACAGGACATCATCCCGGCACTCGTGTACGTTGCTGATCGCCTGGTCTCGCGCGCACTGGCCCGCCCAAGTCATGCCGACGTCTATCCGGGGCGGAGGCTCATGGGCGGGCACGACCATCACAAGCTGTTCCCCGTCGCGCTCGGCCAGCCACAGCACGCCCGTTTCGGCGACGATCGCCAGTTTTCCGACCTCCACGATCTCCCTCAAGAGCTCGGGCATGGCGTCCGGCGAGGCAAGCCGATGCATGATCTCGAGGATGCTGACCAGGGATTCCCTCGAGATTTCGTTCTGATCCGTGGCTTGTGACATAGGCAACGAGTCTGTGCGGCTCGTCAGTATACGCCGATCGCGTAGCGATTAGTTCTTGCCCGTGGCGTATTTCGCTGGAGCATCTTATGGCACGGGGTTATATTGAAATCCATGCGAGGGCTCACGGCGGCGGTCGTGCCGGAGGCCCGCCAGCAGCCGCCGGGATAACAACAACAAATCAAACGACGGGGGCTCAAATGAGCGAGGGCAACAAGGTGAACGACTCGATCCGTTACTCAGCGGATGAGTCTCCTCCGCATGGCCTCTCGGCCGTCCTTGGCATTCAGATCGTGGTGCTCATTCTCGCTGGGATTGCGCTCACGCCGATCATCGTGCTGAAGGCGGCCGGCGCGGAGGACCAGGGCGCCGACTGGGTGGTTTTCGCAGCGCTGCTCGTCAGCGGGCTCGCCACAATGCTGCAGGCCCGGCCAATTGGTCCTTTCGGGGCAGGATACGTGCTCTTCATGGGCACGTCAGGCGCCTTCATCGCCGTTTCCATCACTGCCATCCAGGCCGGCGGCCTGCCACTTCTCGGCACTCTGGTGGCTTCCTCGGCCCTGCTGCAGTTCCTGTTCGCGCTGCGCCTGGGCTGGTTCCGCAAGATCGTGAATCCCACGGTGGGCGGCACCGTGATCGCGCTCATAGCCGTGACCGTGTTCCCCATTGGTTTTGGAATGACTTCGGACGTGCCGAGCAACTTCAGCGGTCATGAGCTCAGCCCGATGTGGACGACCATCGCGACGCTGATCGGCATCCTGGTGATCTCGCTCTTCGGCACCGGCAAGCTGAGGCTATGGGGCCCCATAATCGGTGTCGTGCTCGGATGTGCCATCGCTTACCCTCTGGAACTCATTGACTTTTCAGCCGTGCGCCAGGCGAGCTGGATCGGTCTGCCCTCCTCGGGATGGCCGGGCTTGGACCTGAGTTTCGGCGTGGCCTACTGGACGCTGCTTCCTAGCTTTTTGATCGTAACGCTGATCGGGGCCCTTGAGACCTTTGGCGATGGCATCGCCATTCAACAAATTTCACATCGCGAGAAACGGCCGACAGATTTCAAAGTGGTGCAGGGCGCCGTGAACGCAGACGGCATGGGCAACCTGCTGTCGGGCCTGATGGGCACCGTGCCGAACACCACCTATTCCACCAGCATCTCGGTCGTTGACCTGACCGGGGTTGGCGCGCGGCGGGTTGGCCTATACGGCGGCGGCTTTCTGGCCCTGCTGGCCTTCTCGCCCAAGCTGTCCGCACTGCTGCAGGCGATTCCCGGACCCGTGATGGGTGCGTTCATCGTAGTGCTGCTGGTGCTTCTTTTTGCCCACGGGATCCGGCTGATCCTGTCGAACGGCCTGTCATTCGACAACGGGATCGTGTTCGGCCTCGCTTTCTGGGTCGGGGTCGGCTTCCAGAATCAGCAGATATTCACGGAGTTTTTGCCGCCGGTTGCGCTCCAGATTCTGGGCAACGGGATGACGGCCGGCGGTATCACGGCGATCCTGCTTTCGTGGCTCGTTTCCCTCAAATCCAGACGCGCGTGGCGCATTTCGGTCCCGCTCGCCGCCGAATCCCTAGCCGACCTGCATGCTTTTGCCAGAGCAAACGCGCTGAAGCTCGGCTGGCGCGGAGACGACCTTTCGCGACTCGAGCTGGTCGTGGAGGAAGCCTTCTTCTACCAGCTCGCTCAGGCGAGCCAGGCGGCAGGACATAAATTTACCCTTCTGATGCGCCCCAGCGGGGTTGAACTCGAACTGGAGATGGTCAGCGCGCCCGGCGACGCCAACATGGAATCGCTTATGGCCTCGCTCAGCGAAGCGCCCGAAGACCCGATGGACGACATCCACCTGCGCATTCTGAAGCACACGGTCAACTCGCTCAGTCATCAGCAGTTCCACAACGCCGAGTATCTTCTACTGCATCTAGGACGAAGCCAGAGTCAGGATCTGGCCGTGACGGAGGACAACCATTGAGCTGCACTGCGATGCGTTTCCCGTAGCGGCAGGCCTTCCACCTCACTGGACGTTTTCAGCACTCGGCGTCGTTGGTCTTGGACGCCGTTCTGATTGGTGCCCACAGGTGCTCGTGGCATCCCCTTGATTTCAATAACCTATCAACACGACTTGGCGTCTTCAGGCAGGGGCTGGAGCTTCAAATGCTCTCACCCTGACCAGAATTTCTCTTAGGGATCAGTGTCTTAGCCCATTCTCCCCGGGCCACTGCCTTTTTGCGCCACTCGCTGTGCCCTTCTTTTGCCACGTCTCTGTCGGGCACAATCCTCACAACTGTTGCAGCACCCGGCTTACAGACCGACTCAACCCTCCCGCGCCTAATCAGAACGCTACATCATGTCTTCCATCCCACTGGGCATGCCTGGCTTCTTCTTCTCTTTGGGTAGCTCAGCGACGGCAGCTTCGGTCGTCAGTAGCAAGCCGGCCACCGACACGGCATTTTGCAGCGCAAAACGCGTGACTTTCGTAGGATCGATGACACCCATTTCAACGAGGTCACCGAACTCGTCGGTGGCGGCGTTGTAGCCGAACGCCCCGTCGCCCGCCTTGACCTGATTTACGACCACCGCGGGATCGCCACCGCCATTGCGTACGATCTGCCGCAGCGGTTCCTCGATCGCCCTGAGGAGGATCTTCACGCCCGCTTTCTGGTCCTCGTTGCGCGTTTGCACTGCTTCGATGGCGTCGCGGACACGCAGCAGCGCCACTCCGCCTCCAGGAACGACGCCCTCCTCCACAGCGGCACGAGTAGCGTGCAAAGCGTCTTCCACACGCGCTTTCTTCTCCTTCATTTCAATCTCAGTCGCGGCACCAACTTTGATGACGGCGACACCGCCCGCCAGCTTGGCCACGCGTTCTTCGAGTTTCTCTCGATCGTAGTCGGACGTCGACTCTTCTATCTGCTTTCGAATCTCTGCTACCCGCCCCTCAATCGCCGACTTCTCGCCTCCACCATCAATGATGGTCGTGTCTTCCTTGCTGACCCTGATCTTCTTGGCGGTGCCCAAATCGGCAAGGGTCGCCTTCTCGAGACTAAGCCCCACCTCTTCCGAGATAACTTGGCCTCCGGTTAGAACGGCGATGTCCTGGAGCATGGCCTTGCGGCGGTCTCCAAAGCCGGGCGCCTTCACGGCCGCTACCTTGATGATCCCCCGCAGATTATTCACCACAAGCGTGGCGAGCGCCTCACCCTCCACGTCCTCAGCAATCGTCAGCAGGGGCTTACCCGCCTTGGCCGTGGCCTCGAGCACGGGTAGAAGGTCCCGAATGTTGGAGATCTTCTTGTCGTGAAGAAGCACATAAGCCTCCTCGAGCTCGGCCGCCATGGCGTCTTGCGAGTTGATAAAAAAAGGTGACAGATAGCCGCGATCGAATTGCATGCCTTCGACGAGCTCGAGCTCATTCTCGATGGAAGAGCCCTCCTCCACGGTGATCACACCCTCTTTTCCTACCTTCTCCATGGCTTCGGCGATGATGGCACCCACGGCCGCATCCGCGTTGGCCGAGATGGTGCCAACCTGCTCGATCGCTTTAGAGTCTCCGCACGGTTTGGAGAGCGCTTTGAGCCCTTCCACCGCGGCCGCGCTACCACTCTCGATACCCCGTTTGAGGTCCATCGGGTCCATACCCGCAGAGACGGCCTTGAGACCCTCACGGAAGATGGCCTGCGCGAGTACCGTAGCTGTCGTCGTTCCGTCGCCCGCCGCATCCGATGTCTTGGAAGCGACTTCCTTAACCATGTAAGCGCCCATATTCTGAAACTTGTCATGGAGTTCGATCTCTTTTGCCACGGTGACGCCATCCTTGGTGACGGTGGGCGCACCCCAACTCTTATCGATCAAGACGTTTCGACCCTTGGGGCCCAACGTCTCTTTCACAGCATTGGCCAAAACGTTCACGCCCTTGAGCATCTCTGACCGAGCCTGCTGGGCGAAAATTAGTTGCTTAGTTGCCATTTCCCTTCTACCTCGCTGTATTGCAACGTCGTGGAATCCCTGGCCCTAGTCGACCACGGCCATTACGTCGTCTTCTCTCAGCACGAGGAGTTCCTCCCCCTCCACTGTGACGTCCGTACCACCGTACTTTCCGAAAAGGACCTGATCCCCCACCCTGACATCCACCGGCCGAACCTTACCGTTGTCGAGCGACCTCCCCGACCCAACGGCGATTACCTCGCCCCGAACCGGTTTTTCCGCAGCCGAGTCCGGAATGAAAATACCCCCGGCCGAGGCGCGTTGCTCCGCTACGCGCTTGACGATCAACCGATCATGCAAAGGGCGAAGCTTCATACCGGCAAACTCCTTGTACGCTGAAAAAGCGAACGAAATATATTCCTTTTCTTCAACCTGTCAACAAAATTAAATCTCTTCGAATCAACGTGTTACAAGTCTTCTGGCGTTTGAGCCAGGACGACCCATCCCGCTCGGCACGCGCCCCCAGCTGCGGCAAAAGAAATACTTGACACTGTCGACGCCTGAGCGCTCAATCCGCTCGGTTGCCAGCCGCTAGCGCGGACGGAGAGTCGGGTGATGGCGGAACGATTAGATGAGCGGAAGACCCCGAAGGCCGGAGCCAAGAGCAAGGCGAAGATCCTGGGGTCGATCGGCCCGGTCGAGGACCTGGAAAGCTATGTGAAGGCCGACTGGTGGCGCGATATCTTCAATGCCAACTATCTGCGCACCGATGGCGACGTTGTCGATGATCCAGACATCACCGAAGCCGAAATTGACGCCTATCTGGGAATGCTCCAAATCGAGCGCGACGCGCGCATCCTGGATCTCTGCTGTGGTCAGGGTCGTCATGTGCTTGAGTTGGGGCGCCGCGGCTATGTCAACTTGTTTGGCGTGGACCGCTCACATTACCTGATTTCCCGGGCGAAGCGGGCAACCCGACAACATGGCCTCGCCATCACGTTTCGCGAAGGTGACGCGCGCAAACTGAGATTTCGTGACAGTTATTTCGATATCGTTTACCTGGCCGGTAACAGCTTCGGGTACTTCGAGTCGGCCGACGATGACGTCGCGGTGCTCGAGGAAATCCGACGCATTCTCAAGCCCGCGGGCCGGTTGCTTATCGATTTCACCGATGGAGACTATCTTCGTCACAACTTCGATCCTCGGAGCTGGGAATGGATAGACAAAAACTACTTTGTCTGCCGCGAACGATCCCTCTCGAAGGACCATGCGCGCCTCGTGTCGCGCGAGGTGATCACTCACACAAAGAAGGGGGTCATCGCCGATCAGTTTTACGCAGAACGTCTCTACACTGCCAAACAGCTTAGCGAGCTGATCGAATATTGCGGCTACTCGGTGCTAGACACACAATCGATGGCGACGGTCTCGAAGCGTAACCAGGATCTGGGCATGATGGCCCAGCGCATTGTGCTAAGCGCACGTTCGAACAAGATTAAGAGTGCCCGCCAGAAAACTGACAAGCCGTTTCGGCAAGTAGTCGTTTTGCTTGGTGATCATCGCCGCAGCGATAGCGTTAAGCCTGATAACCGATTCGATGATGATGACTTTCAAACGATCAGCGAACTGAAGAAGGCGCTGGCGACTATACCGGAATACCGGTTCGCCTATCTGGACAACCATGACCAGCTGATCGACGTGCTGAGAGAGAAATCGGCGACTACCGATTTCGTTCTCAACCTCTGCGACGAGGGCTTCAATAACGAGGCGCTTAAAGAGCTGCATGTTCCTGCCCTTCTGGAAATACTTGGTATCGCGTATTCCGGAGGTGACCCGCAGTGCCTGGCGTACTGCTACGACAAATCCCTTGTGCGTGGCGTCGCGACCGAACTCGACATACCAGTACCGGAGGGCTTCATCGTGTCCCCGGAGCAGGTGACGTTTATCGCTCTATCCCTTGATTTCCCGGTCATCGTCAAGCCTAACTTCGGAGATTCGAGTGTTGGGATTACCGCTGACAGCGTATGTTACGACGTCGCGCAGCTCGAGCAGGCGATCGCAACGGCGCGCGAAGCCGGCGGATTCGACCGGCCGGTGCTCGTCGAGCAGTTCCTGATGGGTAAAGACATCAGCGTTGGCATCATTGGCAACCCACCCGATAGCTACGCTGTGCTGCCCATCATCGAGGAAGACTACTCGGAGCTGCCGGATGAATACCCGAGGATCTGCGGCTATGAGGCAAAGTGGGACGCGCAGTCGGAATATTTCAAGAAAGTGAGATCGATACCGGCCGACTTGCCCCAGGAGACCGTCGACTTTTTGAACGCTTCCTGCACCCGGCTCTTCCAACGCCTGGGCTGCCGTGACTATGCGCGTTTTGACTGGCGCCTGGATGCGAATGGCACCCCACGATTGCTGGAGGTGAACCCGAACCCCGGATGGTGCTGGGACGGGCATCTGGCCCGCATGGCTGAGCATGCCGGCATGAGCTATTCCGATCTGCTCAATTCAATACTAGCCGCGTGTGCCGAGCGAGTGTCGATACCAAACCAGGTCGTGCGATCCCGACGAGCGGCCTGATGGCTCGATGACCCGGCTCAGCGAATTCACAGATCTCCTCAAGCTGCTCGACCGCCAACCAAGCGTGGTGGGCGCGGAGCATTCGTTCTTCAGGGAAATACAATGGGAACTGGAGCAACGGGACGTCAAGGTCTCCTGGTATCAAGGCCTCCTGGTCGCGCGCGGCCGCGACCCCGGCTCCGCGATGTTCTCGGCACACATCGACCGACACGGGCTCATTTGCACCGGCCCCAACGAGTTTCAGTACGCAGCCTTTATTGCCGGGAATAGATCGGATCTGCTCGGGAACTCCGTGTCCGAGAGAATGATGTTGAAAGTCGCGGGCCGGTTCGCCGGTCAGGCTGTGCAAGCCTACGAACCATGGTCGGGCGTCTATCGTGGTAACGGAAGGGTCAAGAACGCCTACGTGTGCCAGTTTCGCAATAACCTGATTTTCGAAGTCGAGGGCCTCGAACATCTGGTTGCGGGGACGCCGGTTGCCTTTTCTGATCGGCTTAGAATCGACGGCGATACCATCACGGGCCAACTGGACAACGTATTGACCGTAGCCCTTCTGATACATCTTTTCAGTCTCGGGTATCAGGGGACGGCGTTCTTTACCGCGGAAGAAGAAGCTGGACGCAGCTGGCGATATCTCCTTGAATGGTTTCGGAGATTCGGCAATAGGACAAATCGGCTGATCGTCGTCGATACAAGCCCCTACCCGGATAGTGAGGCAAGTAAAGCTCAGCAGCTCGTGCTGCGCCGAAAAGACGTTAATGCGTCTTTCAGCGAACCGATCACGGACGAATTAGAGAAAGTTTGCAATTCGCTTGGCTTGCTGTATTCCTTCAAGGACGAGTATATCGAAAGGCAGAATCGCCGCCTCACGTCAGCCTCTATGGACACATTGTCACTCGGCAGTACGGAGATGGGTCGCATAATTGCTGCGTCGAACGGCGCGGTCGAGGGAACGACATTACAGATTCCAACCACGGGATATCACACGGTCGGGGAGATGGCTTCGCTATCAGCGTGTGAGGCGTTTCTGAAATTATCCATGGAGATTGCGGAAACGAGATTGAGCTGAGCTGCCGCCATCACGCGGCCGCTCAGCTCACGCGCTTTTAGGGGCGGCCATGCTGAAGAATAGCCTGGCAATGAGAACAGATCCCGAAGAAGATCCAGCCAATATCCGGATTCATGGGCAAAAAGGGCCTACAAACCCTCCACGGCCCCATTCAAAAATTGTGAACTGCTTCGCTAGACCGAAGGATCGCCCCGCGCTATTTAATTGGCCACAAGTTCTAGGAGGCAGATAAGATGGATCCGAATAACACAAGACCGCTGGAAGACTTGGACTGGGATTCAACCGATCCATCCGAGTCAGATATGTTTCTGGATGAGTTTGGAGCCGAGGAGCTACTGGGCCAGGACATTGACCTGGAAAGCCTGAGTGATTGGGATTTCAAGTAGCCCAGCCCACACGAGATTAGGTTGGAGCCGACAGCGAGGGCGGCCAAACGCAAGCACCCGAATTTCGACTAGGCCGGCGTGGCTTTCTCGAGCGCGACCATCAGCTCGCGAAGTCCAGCGACGACCGCAACGCGGTCTGCTTTGCGAAGGCCGTCGAGACTCGATTCCGCGGCAGCCAGCCGTGCCTTGAACGCCTCATCGACGAGCGCTACGCCTCTGGCAGTGAGTAGTATCCGGACACCCCGCCTATCGTCCGGATCTGCCTCCCTCCGGACCAAGCCCCGCGCTTCCAACTGATCGATACGGGTCGTCATAGCCCCCGTGGTCAGCAAGGAAGCCCTGGCTAACTCAGTCGCGGGCAGCTCATAGGGTGGCCCCTGCCGACGAAGGGCGGACACCACGTCGTACTCCCAGGTCTTTAGCCCCAATTTCGCCAGGCCCTCGGCAGTGCGCCGCTTGAACCGCTTGGCCAACAACTCAACCCGGACCACGAGACCCAGCACCGATACATCCAGATCCGGGCGTTCCTCTCGCCACTGCTCCAGCACCTTGTCGACGGAATCCTGGGTCATGGAGACGCACCCTACCAGGAGACTATTTTGATATCAAATAACTTGACATCGAGAGAAAAACCCGGAAGATAGCTTGACATCAAGATATTTTCGCTCGACAGCTCGCATTGTGGCGGGAGGATGACCGTGAAACGCAGATGGCACGACTACGACGATGGTTTTGACGAGACGACCCTTCATGAGGATGAGGACCTGGAGTTCCCCGGCATGGAGAGATGGCCGGCCGTTACAGCGCGTCCCAAGCTCCGGGCGGCCCCGCGCAAACCGAAGAAGTACGTCAAGGAGGATGAGACAGAGCGACAGCGCATCGCTCGCGCCCGTGTGAAAGCATGGGGCCTGCCGTACTGAGTCAGTCGGGGATGACTCAGCATCATGCCACGCTCCAGTACAACGGGGAGTCCTACGAGCTCCCCGTTGTCACAGGAACCCAGAATGAGACGGCGGTCGACATCGGGCGGCTGCGATCTGCATCCGGGCTCATCACCCTGGACGCCGGTTTCGGGAATACCGGTTCCTGCAGCAGCGCTATCACGTATATCGATGGCGAAAAGGGGATTCTGAGGTACCGCGGCTACCCCATCGAGTCATTGGCCACCCAATCCAGTTTCGTCGAGACCGCGTATCTGCTGATATTCGGCGAGCTACCCACCGCGGCCCAGCTCCAGGAATTCCGGGCGTTGCTCACGCAGCACGAGTTCATCCACGAGGACATGCTGCACCATTTCGAAGGGTTTCCGCCCAACGCACCACCCATGGCAATTCTTTCGGCCATGGTCAATGCGGCAGGGTGTTTCGAGCCCGTCTTCCGGCAGCCCGAGGACAATGAGCGCTTCATGCAGCCCGCCGCGAGGCTCATGAGCAAGATTCGCACGATTGCCGCAGCCAGCTACCGTAAGTCCGTAGGGAAACCACTCATCTATCCGCGATCCGAGCTTCGCTATACGGCGAATTTCCTGCATATGATGTTCTCGGACCCCTATCGGCGCTTCGAGCCCGATGAAACGGTCATCAGCGCGCTCGATCGCCTGCTGATTCTGCACGCTGACCACGAGCAGAACTGCTCCACGTCGACGGTCAGGATGGTGGCCTCCGCTCAGGCGAACCTCTATGCATCGATCGCAGCCGGAATTTGCGCTCTTTGGGGCCCGCTGCACGGGGGCGCCAACGTCGCAGTGATCGAGATGCTGACGGACCTTGTCGAGAGCGGCGAGAAGCTTGAGCGCTATATTGCACGCGTGAAGCGGAAGGACAGTGGCGCTCGCCTCATGGGATTCGGGCATCGTGTTTACAAGGACTTCGATCCGCGGGCAAAAATCATTAAGAAGGCCTGCGACCAATTGTTAAACAAACTCGGCATCCACGATCCGCTGCTGGACGTCGCAAAGCGCCTAGAGGAAGTGGCGCTGCGAGATCCTTATTTCATCGAACGAAAGCTCTACCCCAACGTCGACTATTACAGCGGCATCATTCTCCGCGCGATCGGCATACCAACCGAGATGTTCACCGTCATGTTCGCTATTGGACGTCTGCCGGGATGGATCGCACATTGGCGTGAGGTTCGCACCAACCGGGCCGCCCGTATCGATCGGCCACGCCAGATCTATACCGGCCCGATCATCCGCGAATATACACCTGTTTCTGAACGCGGCTGATCTCATATTTTAGACTCGTCGGCGCGTCATTTTGCCGCCGCAGGCGAGCTGATCGGTGACTTTCTCAATGCCACGTCAGGGAGGTCTTGCCAATCTGCATTCCTCCAAACTGCACATTATCGCGGCGCGCTTTGGCGGGGGGTCGGCGCGGGCATGGGAAGGTGCGCGGGTTGCGGGTCCCGGGCCTAGCGCGATGAGCATCCGCTCGATGACCTCCGGTTCCTCGACGCTCGCGATCACCTCGAGGGTCACGCCGCAGCGAAAGAAGCGCTCCATGTCGACCGCGAAGAGCCTCGCGCGGCTTCAGCGGCGTTCTGGGGTTACGAAACGCTTGAAAAAGTCTGATACCGACAGCGTTGCCAGGTCGGTCAGCTCGCCGGCATCGAAAAACGAACCGCGGCATGAATCGCACTGCTCGAACCAGATATGCTTCTGGATGGGGTCGGCCAGCCGATTCATTTCACCTGCGCAGCGCGGGCAACGATAGTGCTCGATCGTGTTCTGTTGCTTGCCGACTTTTACATCGCCAATATCCAGCGCAGCAGCCGCCCGCTTGTTACGCAGCGCACCGAGCTCGCCGTCGTCGAACCACAAGCCATGACACCTCGAACAACGATCGACCTCAATGTCGTCGATCGTAATCTGCTCCATATCCGATCGGCATTTGGGGCAACGCATCGCACCGGAAAAGTAAACCCCGCTGCCAATGGGGCCCATGCCAACGGTGATGCGTGATGGCCGTATGCGACCTTTTGCAGCTTCCTGCTGCTGTCGATGGAAAAACACAATCGCACTCATCGCGACCGCGAAGGCGGCCAACAGCAGGAAAGCCTGGACGCCAGTCGTCTGATCGGCGATGACACCATAGATTGCCGAGCCAGCCGACTTACCGAGATTGCCGGACGACATGATCACAGCGAATTGCGTGGCCGAGAGCGCGCCGGAGCAAACCGCCATGGCGAGTGCGAGCACGCATACCGCCAGTACCGGGTCGAGCATCACCCAGGCGGACAGCATCACCCTGACGTAGAGCGTGTTCTCCCACAAAAACTGGGTCTCTGCGAGAAGGAGCGCGTGAAACGCAACGAGAGAGACCGTCAAAATCAGCATTCGCTTGGCGCCGACGCGATCGATCAGCGGGCCCAGGCCGAGGACCGCCAGCGCGCCTACAAGCCCCATAGCTGCGACCAATTGTGACCATTGGGGCGTCGTAAAACCAAAAAGATTGATCGCTGCGATAGGCATCAGAGCCGTACCGTAGCCGTCAACGAAACCATGAAAGAGCATGATCGTCATCACGACCAGGCTGGCGCGGGTCCATAAGACCGCCTTCAGGCTATTGAGCAGGCTTGCGAACGAGCTACCGATCATTCGCTCGGACATCGCTTCTCCAGCACTCCACGGCAAATGGCGCTCGCCGCGACGCTCGAGTGTCCGCATGAAGCCGAGAAATATAATCGTTTGCACGGCCATGGCGACGATCGCCGTGATGCTGAGGCCGAATGCGACCACCAAGATACCGGTCACGGCCGCCGACGTGCTAGTGCCGATGGCCTTGCCGAACACCATGAAGCTGTTTTGGCGACCCTGCTCATTGACGGGCGTGACTTCGATGGTCATGCCGTCTACGGCGACATCCTGCGTGGCCGAGAACACGTTGATCAGAAAACCGACCATCATCAGCAGGCCGATCTGTTCGCCCGGGTTGTCGATAAGCACCAGGGCGAAAAACGACAACGCCATACCGAGTTGTGCGCCCAGAACCCAGGGCCTTCTCCGGCCCATGGGCAGGAACTGGTACCGGTCGATCAACGGCCCGGCCGATAGCTTGAAAACCCAGGGCAGGATGATAAAGGCCAGGAAGGCTGCGATTTGGCTGGCATCCACTCCCTGGCTCGCTAACCAGGCCGGCACGGTAATATTCAGCAAACCATTAGGGACGCCCTGGGCGAAATACATGGAGGCACCGGCCGTATAGCGTACTCGGGAGCTTTCCGCGAGAATCCAGTCACTTTCCATTGTTATTGGTCAGACTTGAATAGCGGTCAGAGCATAACCTGATCGACCTAGAAGAACACTACAACGATGACGTTTTCTCAACGCGCTGATCGATCGAGCGCTTTCGCAAGCTCCTGAACCGAGCGTTGCAGTCTCTGCGTTCTAAACCGAGACAGGTCCCAGGCGTTACGGAGGTCGCAGCGGCAAACGGCTGGGTTACGCCCGGGCCATCGGATAGTTGAGATAGCTGGTCCTCCTGACCCTGATATGTTTACCGTCGCCAAACGCCAGTATCTGCGCGATGATGCCGAAAAACGGCAGATGCCCGGCCAGCTCCATGAACGCCGAGGCCGTCGACCTGGCCTCCATCATGTAGATATTGGTGACTGTCATGAGGCCGAACAGGACCAGGGTTAATAAGCGCACCGAATAGCCGAAGATAAACATCAGGCCGAAGGCCACCTCCGCGAGCCCGGCGCACATGACGAAATGCTTGTCCTGGAACCCCGGAAAGAAGTACAGCTTGATGAAGTTCACGTCGTTTTCAGCCAGGAACGCCGCTCCCAACTCGGGCTGCAATATCTTTTCCCCCAGACCGACAAACAGCAGAGCGAGCCCGGTACAGACACGCAGGATAAGCACCGCACGGTGCTTGAGCATTTTGAGCTTCCTGTGGCTGCTGCCGATGAGGAGAAGGAACAGGGCGATACCGAGAATCTCTAGATGCTCCAGCGAGACCCAGAAGTTCAGGGCGCACAGCACCAAAAAGCTCAGCAACAGCAGGCTGGCGGTCAGCACGGTATAGGCATTGATCAGCAATAACAGGGCGATACCGATTTGCAGTCCGATGAGCAGCCACAGGCTTTGCTCAGGCAGCGGCATCATGGGCACCAGAAAGTTCATTTGCCAAGAGGAGTACAGCAGGGAAATGGCGACGGTGATTTTGAGAAAATAGGTTAGCTTGTCCATGTGGACGAACGCCAGGTAGTAGATCCGTTTAATGTATTTGAACAAGAGATCCTCGACCAGACTGGTTACGGCGATCAGCAAAAAGATGACGATGAGCGCGAGGGCGGAGAAAGCACCGCTATCGAACATGTGGCTCACGACCTCTCGCGCGTTCGGAATCGATTCCGCCTCTTCTTGAGAGATAAACCAGCGGGCGTGGGCGTAGAGATCGCCGGCATAAAAGACCAACAGGAGCAACGCAGCCAGCACCAGCAACCCGGTCGATTCAGAATGACCGATGATTCTTTTCATTGGATTATCCAGTTCTTACCTGGCGAACCGGTTCACGCAATGCCTTCGGGGGACAACAGCATTATACGTCGCAGGCGCAACTCGTCTTCCCGCTTACACAAGTCCTCGATCTGTTCCACGATGTAGTCGGAAACCCCTAGCCGGTTGGCGATCTTGCGCATCATCTCGCCTTCCATGACGTGATAGACACCGTCGGCGGAACTGGCGTTGATAGCACAGTAGATCAGCACCTTCTTCAGTTTTTCCGGGATCTCCAACTCGTAGAGCAGCCCGAGGTCAATGGACTGGGACATTTTCCGCAGACGCTGCAACTCCGCCTCGTCCGCCCCTTTTGCAGCGGCCAAACCCAGCAGCCATTGCAGCTCTTCTCCGCTGACCTCGCCATCGCCGCCGCTGCACAGCAGGAGGGCCTGATTAAACAATTGATCGACACCCTCTTCGGGCAGCTGGGAAAGCCCAAACAGATAGTTAAGCGTCCAGAGAGCTGCGGTATTTCTCGGTGAATCCATCAATGCTCCATGCTACCGGATCGGGCCTATTAAGAGGTTCGGGTTAAGGGCAAGCTTGAGTCGCGGGGGGTACTTTATCACTGCGGCCCGGATTCGGAAATGCCGGCAGGAATGTGCATGATATCCAACATTATTTTAAAAACCTACAGACACAATTTAAAGTCCTCTTGACAAGACTGATGGAGTGAGCTCGTCCGCGAGCTTGTGAGGCCTACGTTTGCGCCGAATTCCGGACATGGAACGACAAGTTTCGGAAGCTTGACTGCCTCAGACTGGAGCTAAAGCGAGAAGCCGGGCCATGTGGATTAGCCTATAGAGTCATGCGCGCTGCCATTAGTTTTATAAGTCTGATCACCCTGTGGAGCCCGCCCATCCTAGGCGATCCACTGGCTGGCTTTGTGGCCTGCGGAGATATTCACTCTCCGAAGCAACGCCTGGGTAGCCCTGAAACGAAATGGCGGGCCGAAGCCCGCCATCCGACTTGCCCAAGCAACCAGAGCTTAGAACCGGGACGAAGCGCCAAAGAACCAGCGCCGACCCAGGGGCTCGTAGGTGGCCGGGTACGTGTTGCCACTGTTCTCAGTGGTGCCACCGTAGTCGTTGCCGGGGACAGGCGGATCATTGTCCAGCAGATTGGTGATGCCGAACCGAAGCGTCCAAGTGTCGCTTAAATCATAGCTACCAAGAAGATCGAAGTAGTGCTGCGCGTCCAGACTCGGCAGGGCATAGTTCGATGCCGGCGTCCCGCTGAGCACGATGGCCTCCTGTGTTACTTCATCGATATACGACCAGACCAGGGACAGATTAAGGCCACCTCGGGACCAGTGGGTAGTCTGGTAGAAGGTGAGCTCCGGCGCCGGAGCCAAGCAAGTGGTGCCCACCAGACCCGCACACTCAAACGCGGGCAGGAAGTTCGCATCCTGCTGTTCTTGCGAAATCAGGTAGTTGCTTTGCAGCGTAAAGCTCAGCGCACCCCAACCACCGTCCAGTTCGAGATCCCGATAGGCGGCGACGAAGTCAAGACCTTCCACCTTCAGGAAACCAGCATTGACGCGCGACACATCCACGCCGGCCGACTTCGGTCCCGACAGGCCACCGTTGATGGTGTTCCGAAAAATCCTGCGACAGAACTTGCTGTTCGGATCCTGCTCGATGTTGTAGCAGGCATCCACGATGTTCTGCTCGGAGATCTGAGTAATCGCATCCTCAACATCGATGCTGTAGTAATCCAAGGACAGCTCCAGATTCGGCGCTGCGTCGGGGGTCCAGACGAAGCCCGCTGTGAAAGTATCTGACTTCTCCGGTTCCAGTAGCGGATCACCACCGAGGAAGTTGTTGATCTGGCCCGCGATGATGCTGACCACGCTGCCGATGGCCGCCGCTGGCACGCCCGTGGCTGTGCAAAGGTCGATTAGCGCCTGATTGCCAAGTGGGTTGGTCCCCTCGCAGGGATCGTTGGTCAGATCGCCGCTGCCCGGGGTTCGCGGCAAACCAACCTCTTCCAGATTGGGCGCTCGCACGGCCCCTTGCAGGCCGCCACGGAAGCGTAAACCCTCAAAGGGCATCCACTCCGCCATGAGCTTGTAGCTGGTGTTATCGAAGTTCTTGCTTGCATTACCTACCCGGTTTTCATATTCACCGAGACGCACACCGGCTTCCACCGCCAGCAGCTGAGCACCGCTGACACCTTCTACCAGCGGCACCAGCGCTTCAGCGAAGAACTCCATCACCTCGTACTGGGCGTCTACCTTGGAACTGGCCCCAAAGCCGATGGCATTGCCGCTGACGTAATTTTCGTCAGGCAGGGACTGTCCCTCTTCGCGGCGGAACTCCACGCCGACGGCATAACCAATAGGGTTGTCGGCAGAGGGCAGCGCGAACTCAAAATCGCCGGCCAGTGAGGCACCGAACACCGTCTGGCTGGTGCGGTTGTTCTCGTTCAGGTCGGTGCGTAGGAAATCATCAGCATCGGGAGTATCCCGCTCGAAATTGCCCAGACCAAAATAGTTCACCGGGAGACAGCCACCGCTGGGATCAGCACAGACGATGTTGCCCGTGAGTGGATCCACAACGGCATTCATGGCCTGCTGGGTTTTGGACAGCACGATATCGTTGCGGAAATTCTGGGTCCGCGTGGTTCGGCCGAACTGGCCAAAGGCCTCCCAGCTGACGCCGCCGCCCCAATTCAACTCGCCCTCAAACCCCCCAACCACTTGATAGGTGGTCGTTTCATACAATGAGTCGCGGGTTCCGAGTTCCACCTGCCGACGCCCAAATAGAACATCAACGGTGCCATCGTTGGGCGAGTTGATCTCGGCCGCGTCCACCAGGGCGAAGCGCGCCCGGGCACCGGGCCCGAGGAACGGATTGTTCACATAATCGATATTGAACGACTCAAAGAAGGTACCGGACGGCGCGACGATGGTGTCCTGACGGTTGTTTGAGAAGGACGCGCGGCCGAAAAACTCGATGTCATCGCTGACATCGTACCGGGCGATTGTCGTCGCCGTCCACTTCTTCACCGGCACCTGATACAGGTTGAAGGGATTGAAGTTGAACGTATCGGCAAACGGTACGATATCACCATTCTGGTCGAACTGAGCGAAGCCCCCATCTGGATCACCCGGGTAGGTGGTGTATGAGATGGATCCCTGGGGCGTAGTCGCACTGCCCACCTCGTCCAACAGGTCATCCAGAGTCGTCACCCCGAAGGGGCGGGCGTCCTGATTGACCTTGTCTTGATTGGTGTAGGCCACGTTCAGGACGATGTTGCCGCGGCCGCTATCGAAGTTCCCGCCAAGCGTGACGCTCAGGTCATACACCTCGCCGTCGCCCTCCTCGAAAATCGAGTAAGACCCGTCGAACTCCACGCCCTCGAAGTCTCGCTTCATGATGAAGTTAACAACGCCCGCCACGGCGTCGGCGCCGTATACGGCCGACGCGCCACCCGTGACCACCTCCACGCGCTCAATGAGACTCGCCGGAATCATGTTGATATCGACCAGTCCGTCATCCTCGTAGGTCGGCAGGCGCTTACCGTCCATCAGGACCAGGGTGCGCTCCTCGCCGAGGTCACGCAGGTCCAGGGTGGCCACGCCGGGATTACCGTTATTGGCGTTCTTGCCAAGCGCTGCGGAGAACTGCGGCATGCGGCGCAGGTACTCTTCTACATTGACCGTATTCAGCGCGCGGAAGTCGTCCGCCTCGATCACCGAGATGGGGCTGCTGCCCGTCAGGTCCGCCCGGGGGATGCGTGAGCCCGTGACGAAGACCTCTTCCATAATTGGCTCCAAAGGCTCCTGCTCTTCCTGGGCTATTGTGTTTGCTGTGGGCAATAGCGCCAAACCGGTTAACGCCGCCGCCCAAAACCATGCGGGCTGGCGTCTTGGAACGCTCATCATCAGCTGATCCCTTGTTTGGAAACATTGTGTTTTCACAAAATTCGGCGCGCCAGCACGCTGTATAGGATCATGAAGGCCGCCGCTGTCCGAACGTCGGTGTGTCGGAAGCTCTTTCGGCCGTGTCACAAAGCCATTTTCTCGAGCAAGGCAACGTATCCGGGATGCTCGCGGAGCGATCGCAATAGGAGATCTATCTTGAGGCCGGTCAGCCCCGGGTCGCGGGCGTCATAGGCTATCTCCAGCCATCGGACGGCCTCGTCATGCTCGCCCCAGAAGGCATGAATCTCGGCTTGTTGATACGCGGCAAGATTGCCATACGTTTCGAGCAATGCCTGCTGAGCTGCGCGTGCCGCCTCCCGGTTGCCCAGCCGGTGATGCAGCATCGCCAGCGCGACGCAGCGGCCCAGATCGGTCGATTCCGCTTCGGCCAGCGTCAACGCTTCGTCGAGCCGGTCTTCGTGTATTGCAATCAAGGCAAGAAAATAATATCCGAAGTTCATTGAAGGATTCGACTCGAGCAGGCGCGTGACGACGGATTCACCCGCCTCGAAATCTTCGTTGTCGAAGAGTTTGTGCACGTACACTAAGTGCAGGCCTTCGTTGAGCGGGTCTGCCTCGATAAGCGATCGAAGCGTGTTCAGCGACTCATCTAGCCGACCGCGGTCGCCGATCAGACGGGCGAGATTTCGGCCGGCCGGTACGTCACCGGGGCGCAGTTCCAGGGCACGCCGAGACGACGACTCGGCGGCGTCCCAGTCCCAGTCAAAAAAGTACTGAATGTAGCCAAGGGCGGTATGCGCCTCGGGCAAAGCAGAATCGAGCTCGAGTGCCTTGGCGGCAGCCCCCCGCCCGCGAAGCAAAGCTTCCCGGTTACCCTCTGATGCCTGCGAGGCGTATCCCGCGCTTGCTCTCGCCAGACCCGCCCATGCCAACGCGTAATCCGGCTCGAGCGCAACGGCGTTCTCAAAGTGGGAAATCGCAATCTTGCTGTCATCCGGCCCGGCTTTGTTCGAATAGAACAGGCCCTGTAAGTACGCATTATAGGCGTCCGCATCGACCGGATTGAGCGGCTCCAATTCGCCAGCCGCATCGCCTAGCAAGGTGACCCTGAGTCCGCCGGCCACGGCGGCTGCGATCTCATCCTGCACGGCGAAGATGTCGGTCAAATCGCGATCGTAGCTATCCGACCACAGTTGAAATCCATCGTCGACGTTAACGAGCTGCGCCGTGATGCGAACGCGCTCGCCGCCCTTGCGCACACTGCCTTCCAGAACGGAACTGACGCCGAGGCTTTCGCCTATGGTGTGCAGATCCTCGTTCGTCCCCTTGAACGCGAATGAGGAGGTTCGCCCCGCGACCCGAAACTCTGGAATCGCTGCAAGCCGATTGAGCAATTCTTCGGATATGCCGTCGCTGAAGTACTCCTGTTCGGGATCGGAGCTCCTATTGAGGAACGGCAGTACCGCGATCCTAATGGATCCGGGCCCCTCGAGGCGCTCGGGCCCGCCCGTGATGTTTAGATAGACCGAAAACACGAGTGCCACCAAGAGCACGCCGATTACGACGAAGTTCGCCTTGCTGGCGCCGACGGGCGGAGCGTCCGCATCGGTCGCTTCCCCCTGTACGACAATACCGTGCCCGGTAATGTCGTATATCCAAGCCAGCACGGCCGCGATCGGAAATCCGACCACGGCGGCGATGATGAGGACCCGCAGCGCCCAATCAGGAGCCCCGAACTCGGGCAGCACAACGCTGGACGCTTCGATCAGGATCCAGCAAATGCCGACGTACAGACCCAGCGTTTTAAAAACTTCACGGCGCTGCAGTTCGCGGATGAACTTGCTCATGTCCTGCTGACCGCCCTGGTGAGCGGGCGTTTCCCGGAGCGACTTTCTCTGTGCAACATAAGGCTCGTCCTCAGATCCAGCGCTGTGCTGACCCGAGACCTGAAGCGACCACTCTCGGTGTCAGGGCCACGGACAGCGACCGACAGGGCGAACAACCGCGGTAGAGATACCATATACCACAATTACAGCTACAGCATCAGCCGCTGCCCTCGTCATGCCCTCCGGCAGGCGCATGACTCCCATGGGGTTTCGGGGGGTTTTAGCCAATGCCGCCTCAACTCCGGTCGCTTCGACGGGTCACCGGGAGACGGTTACTTTCAGGAATCGAAATACCGCAGGCAGCGCCGAATCGGGGGCCGCTCAAAGCTGCGTAAACCAACTTTAAAACTGGATCAGTTTTTCCGGGCAGGTCAATCGGGCGACCGCGACCTCGAGCGGCGTTTGTTTTCGGCTATATGGAAACCGGGGCTGCCCTGCCTGTAGCCCGGAAGTGATAAGCACCGCATCAGAGCGGCTGCGCCCTACGAGGTTTAGATGCTGTTCGCACTCGTGCTCACGGGTGCCCGTGAAATCCAACGTTATTTCAATAACCGACAGACACAATTTAATGGTGGAAGGAAGGCGCTGGAGGTTCAATTTTCTCCGCCCGACCAGTATTGCCCCATACTGGTCAACCTGTTAGCGAGTGCCCCGGCCGACGATCCTTGCTTGCTAAGCTCCCACCGCAGGTGATGGCAGTCACGCTGACGCTGCTCGTCCTCTCGTAGCCCTCATGGCTGGCGCAGCCAAAAGGCGACCAACGCGTCGCTCAGCTTGGTCTGAACCAGGGAATTACCGCCCGCTGCAATAACGATGAACTGACGTCCTTCGGGCCCCGCTTGATAGGTCATGGGCACTGCCATGCCCGGAGCGGGTAGATCGGCACGCCAGAGCTCCTGTCCCGTGTCCACGTCCAATGCCCGAAAGCGGCTGTCCATGGTGGCAGCAATGAAGATCAACCCACCGGCCGTGATGATGGGACCACCAATGTTTGGCGAGCCCCAGGCCTTGGGTGTCTTGAACAGGTCAAAGGGCCCCACAGAAACCTGGCCCAAGGGAATGCGCCATTTGGTCTCGCCGTTTGCCAGATCCATGGCTGTCAGCTCGCCCCAGGGCGGCCGCGAGCAGGGGGCGCCCCAAGGCGACAACCAGCGCCTGCCCTCAACCCGGTAGGGTGTGCCGATCATTTCGCGAGACATGGGATGGGCGTTCGATTTCCCCCGAGCCTCATCGCTGTCCAGCGGCACCAGCCTGAAAACGTAACCGTAATTATGGGACTTGGTGACGAGGAGATTGCGGCCAGGGTCATAGGCAACGCCACCCCAGTTGCCGCCGCCACCCGTGGACGGCAATACCAGGGAGCCCTGCAAACTGGGTGGCGTGTAGGGCCCCTCGTAGCGCAGGCTTCTAAAACTCTCCAGGCACTTGCCCCGGTCCCAGAACGTAAAGCCCCAAACGTCTTCCTCGCTGATGCGCTGTAGCGCAAAGGGTGCAGGCAGCACGGGATGAGGCTGGGTTGGGGCGGTCCGCTCCTCGGGTATATCGGTCTGCGGCACCGGGCGCTCCTCGATGGGAAACAGCGGCTCGCCGTTATCGCGCCGGAATACGAACACCGTGCCCATCTTGGTAATCTGCGCCACCGCCTCGATGACCTCACCCTCCCGGCGAATCTCGATCAGGGTCGGCTGGGCCGGCAGGTCGTAGTCAAAAACATCGTGATGAACCAGTTGCTGATGCCAGACCGGTTCGCCGTTGGCGCCATCCAGTACCACCAGGGCATTCGCGTAGGGAATGGGTTCCAGCCGGTTGCCGCCGAAGGGGTCGGGGCTGGGGCTGCCGAAGGGGATGAACACCCGGTTGCTCGCCACATCGACGCTTAAGGGGGGCCAAACATCGGCCCCGCCCGTTGCCGCGCTCATCGCCTCTGGAATACTGGTGAAACTCCAACGCTGGGTGCCGCTAAGCACATCAAAGGCCCGGACCGTGCCATCGGGCGCATTGGCCCGGATGTTGTCGCCCACGGCCCCGGCCACAATCACCAGATCTCCCAGTATGACCGGTGGCGACGTGAGGCTGAAACCTCCCACGCCGCGAGGGTCGTAGTCGGACAACCGGACGACACCACCGCGTCCGAAGTCACCACAGGGCCTGCCGGTATCAGCATCCACGGCAAACACATGCCCTTCCCCGTCGCCCCTGAAAACACGCTTCTCACAGAACGCGTCCCCCGTAGCCGTACCGCTCGCCCAGTAGGCGACGCCACGACAATGCTTCGCCTGCCGCTCGCTCCGGATCAGGCCATCGTGGGGATCGAAGCTCCACACCTTGGTACCGCTGGCAGGATCTAGAGCGATGATGCGGTTAAGCGGTGTGCAGAGGTAGAGGAGATCGTTGGCCAGGATCGGGGTGACTTCCAGGGAGGTAGGACCCAGGTCCGAGCCATAGTCCGACAGGTCGCCGCTGTGGTAGGTCCAGGCCACCTCGAGTTGGTCCACATTAGTGCGATTGATCTGGTCGAGAGCGGAATATCGCCCGCCCCCCGGTACGCCACCGAACGAGTCCCAGCCCCGGTTGTTTGCAAGATCATCGGCCCATGCCGTGCCATGGCAAACAGCGCCGCTGGCCGAGGCGGCCAGGAACAGTGCGGTCCAGGTGTGCTGCGATAGCTTGATGAGATAGTGCCCTTTTTCCTGCGGCTCAGCTTATCATCTGCTCTTGTCTCGCGTCCCTCGCCGTGCATGATCTATTATCGCGTGATGCCCAAACATGCAGGCGGTAACGCCTTCCTTATCGGCCTCCCCGGCATCCATCCAGTCTGCTGCAACGCGCCGCGCGCCCCAAAGAGGATGCGTGAGGAATGACTAGAGCCACGGAAACGCTGGCTGCTTTTGTGGCGGGCATCGACCACTCGACGATTCCAGCGCCGGTTATCGAGCGGGCGCTGTCGCTGGTCCTGGACGCCTCAGCAAGCGCCGTGCGGGCGCGCCATGATGGCGACTCAACACCTGCCCTGATCGCCGGGCTTACTGATGCCGGAATTGCGGCAGGCCGCTGCGGACTGTTCGGAGATGCAGCGACCGCAGCGCCTGCAACAGCGGCCTTGATCAACGGCATGCTGGTCCATACCCTGGACTTCGACGATACCCATGTACCATCGTCAACGCATACCAGCGCGCCCGTGATACCAGCAGCCTTGGCTGCGGCTCAACATGCAAACGCCGACGGCAAAACGACGCTGGCCGGGATTATCGCGGGCATTGAGGTCATGACCCGGCTGGGACAGGGGCTGGTACCACCCCATCATTACGCGCGCGGATTTCACCCGACAGCAACCACGGGGGTCTTCGGAGCGGCAGCGGCCGCCGCGCGGATTCTTGGCCTCAATGCCCGAGGAGTCGCTAATGCATTCGGCATCGGCCTGAGCAGTGCTGCCGGCACCCTCCAGTTCCATTCCAACGGCGCCTGGACCAAACGCTGGCAAGTGGGGCAAGCAGCCGCTAACGGCGTTGTGGCGGCCCTGATGGCGCGGCACGATTTCCGGGGCGTGGCGCAGGCCATTGAGGGCCAACATGGCCTGATCCAGGTCTTTACCGATGACCCTGATGAAAGCCAGCTGACGGCGGGGCTTGGCGAACGCTGGGAGACCGCTTCCACCAGCATCAAATTGTATCCAGCGTGCCGTTTCGCCCATGCGGCAATCGACGCGGTCCTCGAATTGTGCGCGGAAAACGAACTCTCCGCCGGAGACGTCAAATCAGTCCACATCGGTCTGTCCCACAAGGCGCTCGCGGCGGTGGCGGAACCAGCAGCCCGCAAAGTGCGTCCTGAAAACATCGTCGATGGTCAGTTTTCGATCTACTTCCTTGTGGCTCTCGCCATTCTGAAAGGCGGCATAGGCTGGGACGACTATGAACGCTTTCTCGGCGATCCTGAAGTGGAAGCCCTGGCGCGCCGCGTCAGGCCGATCCACGACGACCAGATCCAACATGACTACCCGGAACGCATGACCGGACGGGCGACAATCACCCTTGTGGACGGGCAACGGCTCGAACGCTATGTGGCCTGCCCCAAGGGTGATCCGGCCAATTTCCCATCGGCCGAAGCTTTGAAAGCGAAGGCCAGAGGACTTGTCCTGCCGGTTCTGGGCGATGAAGGCGCACGGGTCTTCGAAACAGCCGTATTCGACATTCCCCTACGGGGCGTCGATCCGGTTTTTGCAGCAGCGGCGCAATGAGCCTGGATTTTCGTTTACGGAACATGCCCTGAAGACAGTCAGCGGTACTGTTGTTTCGCCAGCCCGTACCCAAGTCCAACAGCGCGCAGACTCCGCTCAAGACGGTAGAACTTGAACGTCGGGATCATCGTCAACAATGACGAGAACATCTTCCGCATTAATAACCACGCGAACCGTATCGCCAGCCGATGCCTGGTAATGACCCGGGACCAGAAGATTGAGATCGTCTCCGGAGAAGTCGAGCTCAAGCTGCGTCTGTGCGCCGAGGAAACTGACGCTGCGAACTTGCGCATCGAATGCATTGGCAAGGTTCTCATCAGCGTCCACTAAACGCGCCATTTCCGGACGGAAGGCCACTAACATTGCCTCATCCGATTCCGTCAGCCGCGCAGCCTCACCGCTTTCGAAAATATAGCCGTTCGTGACTGCCACCAGCCCTTCAGCCGGTGCTGAGGCAGCACGATCCACCGGCAGCAAATTTGCCCGGCCCAGAAACTCTGCGGCAAAACGACTCCTCGGCCTTGTATAAATATCCGCGGGCGCCCCTTCCTGTTTAACGGCGCCTTCCTTCATCACCACAATATGGTCCGAAATAACCATGGCCTCGGACTGGTCATGAGTCACGTAAACCGCAGTAATACCCAGCTTGACAAGAAGTTCCCGGATCTCGAATCGCATTCTTTCACGCAACAGCAAATCCAGATTCGACAACGGTTCATCGAAAAGCAGGCAGGCCGGCTGCAAGATCAGGGCACGGGCCAGTGACACCCTCTGCTGCTGGCCGCCCGACAGGCTGTCCGGGAAGCGCTTTTCCGTTCCTGCCATACCGACCATCTTGAGGACATCGGCAACCCGGCCTCTTATTTCAGCGGCGCTTACTTTGCCAATTTTCAATCCAAGCGATACGTTCTCACCAACAGACTTGTGGGGCCACAAAGCATAAGACTGGAATACCATGCCCAGATTGCGCTCTTCCGGCGGTACAAAAACGCCTTTGGCCGGATCCGCCAGCACCTCGCCGTCAAGGGCGACGGAACCTGCATCGAAGCTTTCCAACCCTGCGATGCACCGTAACGTTGTTGTCTTTCCACACCCAGACGGGCCTAACAACGTGCAGACTTCGCCTTTGGCGATCTCCACTGTAATCTCTTCTACGGCTGTGAAAGAACCGAAGCGCTTCACCAGATTCTTAACAACAAGAAGGCTCATAAGTTCTCACCAAAAGGCCGATAGCGCGGGCACCCAACCTACTGGGCAAGCGACCGCGAGATATCGACTTTGAATATATACCCGACCAGAAAAATCACAGCCCCGATGAAGAAGACCTGAGCCATCGCCATTGCGCAAAGTGGACCGTAATCTCCTTCGGCCCAGCGGTTGTAGATCATCACCGCCATCACCTCGCTATTCGGCGAATAGAGAAAAATGGACGTGGTCAACTCACGGACATAGATGATGAACAACAACATCCAGGCGCCGACCAGGCCCGGTTTAAGCAGCGGTAACGTTACTTCCCTAACGGTCCGCAGCCAGTTAGCGCCAACCATTGTCGCGGCCTCCTCGAGGCTTTTGTCGATCTGCATGAAGGTCGACGCTACGTTTCTGACTGCAAAGGGAATAAACCCGGTGACGTATCCAATCAGGAGTATCCAAAGCGTTCCGTAAATGGGCAAAGGCAGATAGATATAGGTCCACAGCATGCCAATCGCGAGCACCACGTGGGGCACCGAAACGGGAATCATCACCAGGTAGTCGACAACCCTTCGGTAGCGGAGGCGCGTACGCAAGGTAACCCAGTTGATGACAATCGCAAGGACCACGGCAAGCATTGCTGCGCTGGGCGCCAGCATCAGCGTATTCTTTATCGCACGCAGATTCATGTCGTTGCCAAAAAAAAGATCGCGGTAATTATCAAGGGTCAAAAAAGCCCATGAATACTCTGCCGTATAGAGCGAAACGACCGAGACGTAGCCTAAAATGAGCAGAGGGAGAATGCTCGAACAAAGAATGAACGTGAGCGCGAAACCCACGGCTACCCAGCGCCAGCCGCCAATATCGACGATTTTCGGACGGAATCCCTTTCCGCTGAGGGTTGTATAGGAACGCCCCTGGATGATGCGGTTCTGAACCCAGACACCGAGAGCGACGATAAAGAACAACACGAACGACAACGACGAGGCCATGTTGAATCGCGATGGATAGGTCATTGTCAGATCATAAATGTACGTCGTGATGACATAGTAGTTGAAAGGCGTTCCCAGAACCGCCGGAACCCCAAACTGACCGGCCGTGCTGACGAAGGTCAGAAGCATTCCGGATAGTATTGCGGGCGCGATCAAAGGAATCGTGATCCGCGTCATCACCTGGCGCCGGTTAAGGCCGCTCATATGCCCAGCCTCCTCCAGACTGGGATCCATGTTGTACAGCGCACTGGTGCAGAAAATGAACACATAAGGCGCGTAGAAAAGACCCTGCACCCAAATGATGCCGCCGACTGAATAAATGTTGATGGCTGGCAAACCAAAAAACGACATCACGATGCTGATCAGGCCAACGTCCTTTTGCGCTAACAAAGACCAGGCGAGGGCCCCCACAAAGGGGGACGAAAAAAATGGAATCATCACGCCCATGCGGATTAGCCTTGGACCGGGAACGTTGGTTCGCGCAACCAGATAGGCCATGCTGATGCCGATCCCGCTCGCAAGAAGAGTACTCCCGCTAGCAGTTATGAGTGTGTGGCCGATGGCCTGAAGATAACGCGGATTGGAAAGGACCTCGATAAGGTTCGCCAGGGTGTACCCTTCGTTTGGCGTTCCAATGGGCGTGATGGAGAACGCCCCGTAGACCAGAAACCCGAGTGGGAAAAGGATCGCGCAGGACAGCAAGATCGTCACGCCGGGAAACACGAGCGTTTCTATCCTCGGCCTGCGCCAACGCAAGCTGATGCGGGACTCCTTCATGAGGGTATGGCTATGCCGGGCGTCATCGGGCGTTGCCTGGTGCGCAAGTCACGGCCTAACTGCAACATTACAAGCCGAAGATCTGCGTAAATTCTTTCTGCAAAGCCTCGCGCGATCTGGAAAAGTCAGTCAGGTCAATATCCATGGTATTGAGGCTGTCGAATGGTGGTTTGCCCGGCAGCGGTGTGACATCCGACCGCGGCGAATAAATGCCATTGATGCCAGCAATGGTTTCCTGACCATGCTTGGAAAGCCACCAATCGTAGAAAATTTTGGCTCCTTCGTTGTTCGGTCCGCGCCGCAGGATAGAGATCGGGGCCAGGGAAATTGGAATCACTTCGGCCGGATAGACGGCTGCTACCGGCGCGTTTTTGTTGCGCACTTTTTCCCAGACATAGTAATCAAGCTGCTCGGTGATCGGCAGCTCACCCGAAACCATGCGATCCATCAGCGCGCCATGGCCCCTGGTCAGCACCAAATTGGTCTTGGCCAACTTCTTCCACCAGCGAACACCCAATTCGGGGTGGTTGCGGGTTGAATAGTACCAGGAGTAAGCGGTTCCGCCCTGGCGCACATCCATAGCCCCGAGCATATTCGCCCAATCTGCGTCGGCAAACTCCTCCCAACTCCTGGGAGCATCATTGGCGGAAAGCACTCGGTGATTAAAGGCAAATATGGTTGCAATGGTCCGCCCATTGACCCACAGCCCGTCTACATCTCTTTGCCCAGGTGGGTACATGTCGATGTGCGGAGTCACATAATCCAGCAATTCGCCGCGGGCCTTCAAATCCAGGTATGGGCCTGGGTCGGCAATCAACATGATGTCGGCAATCAGTCGATCGGCGGTCAGTTCGGCGATAACACGTTGCAGCACCTGATAGGTTGTCGAATAGAACACGTCCACGTGGACGCCGGTATTCAAGTCATTGAAGACCTTCACAGCAGGATTTGAGTACTTACTCGGCATGGAGGTGTACAGAGTCACCCTGCGCGATTCGTCGGTGGCTGCTTTGCCGCAAATACTGGACAGACCCAGTGCCACACCGCTCTTGAGGAAACTACGGCGGCTGGTCGGAGAACTAATCGATCCTTTCTCTTTGCTGGCCTTCATCCCGCTCGCTACTTATTGTTGAACACCAGCGGGCGTGAGCGCCTCAATGAGGGGCCTGACTCCCGCCGTGCTCTCCAGGGCCCAGATTTCATCGGCAACCCTGTCAGCCCGATCGGCGCCAATAACCGGGGACGCCAGCCGTTTGAACTTAGCCGTTAGCGCGTCGTCGTCAAGCCGGTTGGCGGGAGATCCATATGGCTCGTCAACCCGTCGCTCGAGGGTTTGGCCGTCTGTTGTCTTGATGGCCACGACTGCCGAGCGCGTGCGCGGATAGTCGCTCTCACATGCCTGATCCACGCCAACCGTTACCTTGCGAGCCAAGGCATTTGAGTCCTCATCGCGCCGATGCTCCGCAGTGAAGTGATCCAGGTCTACCGCCCGGTAGCGCAGTGCCGTTGCAACCACAAAGGGAATGCTCATCTGGGCAGTGGTAAAAGTCTCCCATTGGCGAAGGTCATGGGATGCTGCCACCTTGTAAGAACCAACCCGCAAAGCCTGCACCTGTTCAGCAACAAGCCCAGTCTCGTCCATGATGTCAAAAATGGCATCGATGACCGAGTGAATGTGGCGGCAGCAGGCATACGGTTTGATGTAGCAGTCGTTGATGGCCCAGAGCCCCCCGCCGCCCACGGACAGGATGTCCAAGGAGTCATAGTCAAATTCCTTTCGATCACCCCCTGCGTAGGCGTAAAAGAATCCCTCTTTTGATTCGAGAACATTTGGCGGTCCTTGTAACCCCCCTTCGGCCAGCAGTCCGGCGAGCAATCCGTTTTTGGCGGCTATCCCTGGATGCAGGCGCTTGACGTCCCCGCCATACAAAAAAGTGAAAAGGCCGGAGGCTGTGGACGCCGCTGCGCCAAATGCGTGTTCAAGCCGCTTCGCATCGAAGTCTCGCAACGTCCCCCACACAGTTGCTGCGCCAAAAACGCCCGTCGTCGATGTGTTGTGGAATCCGCGCCAGCGGGCCCGTGGATGACAGGCTGCTGACAGACGACACATAACCTCATAGCCGGTCACAACAGCTTTGATCAAGGCGTCGCCTGAACAGTCGATCTTGTACCCGGCCGCCAGAGCGGCCGGGAGAATCACCGTCCCCGGATGGACGGACCCCGCCCGATAGCCGTCGTCCAGCTCCAGACCATGCCCTGCAGCACCGCTCAGGTATGCAGCAGACAGCATGTCGGTGCGGGTATGCTGCCCGGCGACGGGCACATTACCGCTGCATCCCGCGCTTTCCAACGCGCGGCCGGCGATTTTGGTCACGGGCTGACGAGCTCCGGCCAGGATCGCACCGATCGAATCGAGGATATGGTACTTGGCACGGTGCACTGTCTGATCATCAAGATCAGCAAAATTCGCGCCAGCGATTCGCACCGCCAGCGCCCGGGTCGCCCCTCCGCCGGTCGACCGTGCCTCGTTAATCGCTGGTTTCATATGAGGTCAGAATATATTCGCGATCCAAATCGGGGAATACGTATTTGATTGCAATGCGGTCCGGGCCCGCGATCCAGATATCGGAATTTCCCCTCAGCCTATACCGCTCCGTGTCAAACGTCCCAGCCGGGACCGTGATCCGTTCGGAGCCCCGCCATTCGACGGTCTGATCCTGCAGCACCCCCATCAAGGGCGACGGTGCGTCAGGCGCCACCGCAATATTGTAGACCTTGGCCACCTGCACGCCGCCCTGCTCCTTGCGATATTCCCAGCCGCGCCAACTATCTGTCGAAACAGGGTGTGGATGCACAGCAAACTCGAGGGGCACTTCAATGACCTGGACCGGCTGTCCAGTCACTGTGGCACGTAAGCGATCCCCCTTGACGACAAAGTGGCCCGAACCTCTGCTTTCTCCCGCGACCCAGTGGGTGAGGAAAGTCTCCAGTGGCCTGAACGTTGGCGCGACCCGGTGAACCATGTTGAATTGCACATCGGCATCGAAGTTGTTCACGAACGCCATCATGGTACGGGAACCATCCGGATGCACGGTAAGCAGCCAATCCTCATGACCTCGTTGCCGCTGTGCCTTGGTCGTCTGGTATGTGTATACACCCTTGCTCCAGCGCACGATGTTGGCATTTACCTGGTCGCCAGCTGCGAGCACCGTTACGGGTTTGGTAGCCAGACATAGCAGTGCTATCAAAGCCATTACAAGTTTCATCGTCCGAAGAGCCTCCATACTGAGGGATGCCCTGCCTCTGGCAGGGCCAGGTGTCGCCAGTTGTGCAATGAAGCGCACTTGTTTCGAATAGCAAAGGCACAACTTCGCGGGGATCGCCGCGACACTGCTCAAGCGTAGCGTGCTGTGCCCGGAGTGGGGCCGGAGGTTTAAATCCTCTGACCCCGACCACAACCCCTCAGCGAGTCAAGCCCACCAATGAGAAAGGGACGCCCATGGCGAATATCCCAAAGTCACGGGCGAATATCCAGAATGAAAACATTGCGATCGATACCCGGGCAAGCAGGCGCGTCGCGCAGCCGTGCAAGACGCCGGGCAACACTGTCAGATGACCCGGCTACAGGCTCGCGCCGTACCCGGGAAGAGCCGAGCGCCCCCTGGGGGGCGGCGAACAACCCCGGCAATTACTCCTGCAGCGGCAGGAAACTCGACTCGATCGCTCTGTAGCGCATGTCCCAGTGGTTCTGGGCAAGCGGAAAGAACACCTCGGTGATGTGCTTGAGCCGATCCTTGCCCGGATTGGTGAGTTCGTAGTTCTTCTGCATTAACTGCAGCATCGGGACGTCCCAGGGAACCTGAAAGTAGGTGATGAGCGTAAAGGTATTGCGGAACAGCATCGAGTAATTGATCGCCGTGTCCGTGCGAACCTTGCCGCCCATCATCACGCCCGGCTGGGTGACATAGAACCTATCGGGACCGCCAAGGGTCTCGCCCTGGTACAGGGTGCGCGCCGCTTCGTCTTCGCCCGGCGGCAGCGTCGTGACCAAAGTGACCCCCTGGTACCCCGGCAGGGGCTTCATCACCGCCAGCGTGTTGTTGCGGTAAACGTCGAGGAACTCTTCCAGGTCTTCGGGTCGAACCTCCCAATACTCCTTGAACCAGCCAACCGGCGAAGGGCGCGGCTCCAGGTCCAGGCCGTCCGCATCATGACCTGTTCTGTCCGTTGGAGTATCGAACCCGGTCTCTATCATGCGGAAGGTAGTCTCCCAATAGTTGTTGGCCAGCGAGAATACTGTGTCGGAAAGGTGGTCCCAGAGGTTCTGCCCGCCGTGCTCCTGAGCGTATAACTGTTCCATTCTGCCTCGAAACGAGCGTGCGTCGTCCCAGTTCCGCAGATGGTGCGCGATCACCACGTTATGGGTCCGTCGCAGCAGGTTGCCGACGTCGATAGCGTGCTCGGTGAGCATCTTGCCCTGCAGGTGTACGCCATAGTGCTCGGTGAGCATACTGTCGGGGGTGCGACCCGCCCGCGGGTGGCCCTGGTCGTCCGGGAGGTTGGTATAGAACGTGTACCCGCGGTAGCCCGTGATCCGGCGCGTGATGGAATACACCTCACTGCGGTACGCACGCAGAAAATCGTCGAAGCGCTCAGGCTTCACGTCCCAATACTCCTCGATCCAGACCGCCGGTCCCGGATGCTGCAGGGAGGCTGCGGAGGGTTCAGCCGCGGTCGCCTCACCCGAGAACCATGCGGCGGACACGCCCAACGCCCACGCCAGCCCAATTGCCGCACACCCGACTGCAGGTTTCAGTTTCATCACGGTAGCACCCTCTTTTACATTTCCCCGACCGTAGCACCATCCATTAACCGGCACAAAGCGAGGTTAGCCATCGAGGGCCGACCCGACAAACGCCGAGGTACAGTGACCCCGAGTGCTGACCCTGATGGGCAAAGGCACCATCGCTACCCCAGCAGACATCTCTTTAGTCCTAGAGGGTGCCGCTGTCTTTGCCGAATAGGGTCACTGTCCCCTTAAGGCATGTGCAATGCTCCGCCGGTACGGGCGGAAGCTCATCAGAATGAGGGCAATTGCCAATGCGTACGCGATCCCTGAATAGATTGACAGTGAATATCGCAGCGCGAGTTCGTCGCCAAAGACATAGTCCGTCAGCAACGCCACGATAAATGGGCCCAACCCGATACCGATCAGATTAACCAGAAAATACAGCAGCGCAGTCGCCTGACCACGCATGCGGTTCGGCGTCATGTCCTGGATAGCCGACAGCGTCGTGGGTGCCGTGGCCGAGCCCAGCACAAAAAAGCAGAACAACATGCCAGCCGCACCGTTTATCGATGGCATGAGAGGGCCCAGAATACCGGGCACGGGCAGCAACAGCGCGCAAAAGAAGAGCACCCGCAGCTTGGCGGTCCGCACACCCCTGCGTTGCAGCCAGTCGGCTAGTGCGCCGCCGCCTATCGCCCCCAATGGTCCGCCGATCAAGGCGATGAGTCCCATCAGATAGCCGGCCTGGGAGGATGTAAGTCCAAAGGTGCGGATGTAGAAGGTTGGTGTCCAAGCGTTGATACCGCTGGCCGACGACACCATCAGCGTGTAGCCAATGAAAAGGGTGGCGTACGTGACCCGGTTGGTGAGAAAAAAGGCGCCCACCGCGCGTAGGGAATGACCCTGGCCTGGCGCCATGTGTTGGTCCGTCACGCTTTGTCTGCGCAAGGGCTCCCGGACAGTCAACATGAGCAACGCGACGGGGAAGCCAAATAAGCCAATGATCAGAAATACCATTTGCCAGGGCTGTACTGTGCCGATCAGGGGCCATGAGACGGCGCCCCAGCCACTCACCGTCTCGATAACCCAGGCGCCCACAAAAAGGCTGACGCCGACACCCAGCGGAATACCGGCAGCAAACACCCCCATCGGCAGCGCGCGACGCTCGGGCGGGAAATAGTCGCTTATCATCGAGTAGGCACAGGGGTTCAGGGTGGCCTCGCCAACACCCACCCCCATTCGCGCTGCAAACAGCTGCAGAAAGCTTCTCGCCAGACCGCACAACGCGGTCATTGCGCTCCATACGGCAATGCCAACCACGATGATATTGCGGCGGTTGCGCACGTCGGCAACGCGCGCGATCGGCAGGGCCGCAACACTGAAAAACAACGCGAAAGCAAAGCCATGCAGCAAGCTGATACCGGTGTCGCTGATTCCCAGATCCCTGCGAACCGGTTCCACGAGCAGGGCCAGGATCTGCCGGTCGACCAGGGACACTATATTCGCAAGCGACAACAGCCCGATGACGTACCAGGCATAGACAGGCTTGGGCCACTCAGGCATAGCAGCAGGTTGAGACTCGATTGAATCAAGCACGTGAGGCGGCACCGCGGTCCTCCGCGGGTGGCTCCCTTTTGTGGCTGTCCCTGAAGGTGTAGTCTTGAAACACGGCCTGGAAAGGCTATTCGCATGGATTCTAACAGTCCAACCGGGGAGTCAGGGTCATGGGATACATCGATGCCGATACGCACGTTCTGGAATCCGATGCGACCTGGTCCTTCCTGGCCGATCACGATACTCGCTGGCGACCGAGAACATTCGAAACCGACGGCTCTCAAGCCGAGTGGCACGGTGTGACGCGCTTCTGGTATCTGCAGGGCCAACTCGCCCCGCAAGGTCTTCGAGGCTTGGATGTGCCCGGTACGCCGCCCGATGAAGTCCGTTATCTGGACAACCCCGCCAAGCGGATCGAATGGATGGATCGCTTGGGCACCGAGGTTCAGGTGCTCATCCCGAGCTTCTTCCTGGTCATGCTGTTTGACAAAGCAGAGCCTCAAGTTGCGCTGGCGCGCAGCTACAATCGCTGGCTGGCCGAACGTTGCAGTGGCACCGGAGGTCGTTTGCGCTGGTCCCTGGTGCCGCCGCTGCTCGATCTGGACGCCTGTATGGAGGAGTTGCGGTTTGGCGCCGCCAACGGCGCCGTTTCGCTCCTCATGCGCCCACTCGAGATTCGTCGATTACTGACTGACCCCTACTTCTACCCGCTGTACGCGGAAGCCGAGAAACTCGGCCTCACGATTGGAATTCATATCGGAAACGCCGATACGCCCGTCTATGGTCAGATGAAGAGTGTCGCCTATACCGCCGTCAACATGGCCGCGGCCTTCATTAGTATTGCAACGAGCGATTTCGCCGAGCGCTTTCCAGAACTGCGCTTCGGATTCCTGGAGGGCGGATCGGAGTGGCTGCCGTTTGCGTACCGCGAGATTTCCCGTGGCATCGACGGGGGAGCGCGGCGCCACGTGGAGATTGGCGAGACACCAATGAAGGGTTCCAATCTCTATATCGATTGCACCTTCGATGAAAACCTGCCCGAAATCCTGAAATACTCGGGCGAGGACAATCTGGTGTTGGGCTCTGACTTTGGGCATTCGGATTTCGGTACCGATCTGGAGGCGCAACAAGGCCTGTTGGCCCGTACCGATGTCGACCAGGAAACCTTGCGGAAAATCACGGACGACAATGGCCGCCGGCTTTATGGGTTGCCTCGTGATGGGGCGACAACCGCACCCTAGGAAATAATTATGAGTAGCCCCTGGTCATCCGCGCCGGACCGCTGGCTCACTGGTTAGCAGGTTGGCGGCGCAGATGAAAATCGAACGGGCTGCCCAGGATTCGCGCATTTGTCCAGAGCATGAGCATGGCCTCAACGTTATGGGCGTAGCGGATCGGGCCGAGATCGATTGCTTCCAGGCCAATGCCGGTGACCAGCTCGGCGACAGTGTCCTTGGCCGCCTCGTCATTGCCAACGATTGGTATCGTGACGGGCCCGCCGGCGATGTCCGGGTTGGCCATCGTTCTTGCGTGCAGCGTATTGAAGGCTTTGACCACACGGGCTTCGGGCGCCCAGCTCTGTATCAGCTCGCCCATGGATGTCTCTACTGCCATCTCTCGCAGGCCATCCGCCGTCCGGGCATACGCGTTGGTCGGATCGATCACGATTTTGCCTGCCAGATTGCCCAGTCCCTTAACCACTTCCTCCGTCGCACGCCACGGCGTCGCCAGGACAACGATGTCAGCCTGCTCTGCCGCAGCGGCCGGGCTGGTGGCCGAGGCCGTGGAGCCGGTAGCGGCAACCAGCGCCTGAACTGAGTCGCGAGCCGGGTCTCTGGAGGCATAAACAATCCGGTGACCGAGCTTTGCGAACTGGGGACCGAGCGCCGTCGCCACTCGTCCGGTACCAATAACAGCGATGGTGTCCGCCGCAACCGAGGTCGGCAGGTAACCGATAGCGCCAGACGCGCCTCCGATGAACAAGATCAATGCGCGCACAGCGGATGTCATGAGATTTACCCTCGCTCATTTGCACCGGACCCAGTCTAGATCATCGGTCCGCCAGGGTGGAACTACGAAGATCCCGCGGGCCATGCGCCCGCAGCCTCGGTACAAGCGAGGAACCGTCGACGCTGGTCAGAAATAGGTCATTGCCCTTAGGCCCACGGCCCCGCAGGCCACATCGGCTTGCAGGGCGCAACATGTCCGGAGCAGGACCTAAATGCGGTCCTTACAGGAGAGGCCAGCTCCGGCCGGCGAGGGAGACTTTTACCGGAAGCAAGGAGTACGATAGCCGGAAGAGCCCACTGAATGCCGAGCACATCATGCAGGACGATATTGTGTCGCCAGAGGACCATGACTGCCTCATCTTTCAGATCGTACCGGAAACCTGATAGGCGGCCGGCATGGGTCTCAATCTGACGCTGGACCATGTCAACATCCGCACCGCTAACTTAAAGGCGATGATGGCCTTCTACGCGGGGTTGATGGACCTGACATCAGGACCGCGGCCCCATTTCGGTGGAGCGGGCGGTGCCTGGCTGTATGCGGAGGAGCACATGCCCAACAGCTTGGCGTCAGTGCGTACCGGGTACCGGGCAGCCGCGGTCCACTTCATCGAAGTGCCGTACACCGAACCCGACCAAGGCAACCTGCAGATTGAGCACTTTGCCTTTACCGCCACTGGCATGGACACGTTTCTGCAACGTCTGGATGACCAGCACTGCGCCTATGAGCTCGTGGATATGGTCGATGTGGGTCTGGTCCAGGTGAATTTCCGTGATCCGGACGGCAACCACATTCACGTGGATTTCCCGTTGTCCGAAAAGCCCGTCGCCGGCACCACGGCGCAAGCCTAGGGAAGCGATACAAAGCTCGACCATGGCTGGCCATGCCTGTGGGGCGGCAGAATAGGCGCCAAAAGCGCACGCGCCCATCGACCCAATCAGCCATCGTGGCAGTATTTCATCTGCCCTGGAACTGACCATTAAGGAGTAATTACCATGAGCACCGTGACACTCCCGGGCGGCGAAGTAGTCTGGTATCAGCGGGTCGGGGCAGGCATGCCGCTGCTCCATATTCATGGCTCAGCGTTCGGCCACCGGAATTTCGAGAAGCTAACGCCTCTGTCTGCGGCCGATTTCCAGGTGATCGACTTCGATCTGCCCGGTTTCGGCCAGAGTCAGGGCGAGCCTCGCCAGGGTGGTCTGGCGGGTGTCGCCGAGCAGGTCTTTGAGTTCATCGAAGCTCTAGAGCTTTCCCCAATCCATGTTCACGGCACATCCTACGGGGCGATGGTGGCTCTGACCCTGGCGGCAAAGTACCCACAGGCCGTGGCTCGGCTGGTTCTAAGCTGTTTCGTTGCCCGCTACGACCTCGCGGCCCGAGTGATGCGTGAAACCTGGCGCCGCGCCGCCATGGACAGCGGAATGGGCGCGGTGGCGGATCTCACTGCCGTAGCCGGCTTCAGCCGGGAGTTTTACGACCGGCCAGAGGCGCAGGCGCAGCTTGTGTCCATGCGCGAGGCCTTCAGTCACACCGACCCTCAAGTTTTTGTGGCTGCGACTCTGGCGAATGAGAAGACGGACTTGAGTCCGCTGGCTCCCAAGGTGTCCGCGCCGACCCTGTTGATCGCCGGTGACGAGGACAACATGACGCCGTTTAGTCCGGCGCCGAGCGGCGTTGGGTTTGACCGGATAAAAGACATGATTCCCGATTGCGAGACGGCAGTGCTGGAGGACTGTGGTCATTATCTCGTGCTGGAACAGCCCCAACGGACCGCCGAGCTGATCAAGGCGTTCCTGCAGCGGTGAGCACGCCGCCGGTGACCACCATCGGGCGTCGTGAAATCATTGGGGGCTCGCGCCGTGCTGGGCTGCAATCAGATATCAATCAGCATACGGCCTGTTTCCTCAATCTTCTCGGCTGGACGCTGGAGCTCGGGGACCACCATGCCGGCGGCTACGCCAGGGCGATCGGTAAGGCGCTGAAACCAGGCCGTGAGATGAGGGAATTCGTCCAGGGTCAGGCCTGACCAGTCGTGTTGGGCGACCCAGGGATAACACGCCATATCGGCTATCGAGTATTCGCCGGCGAGATAATCTACGCCGGAAAGGCGGGTATCCATCACCCCATAGAGACGCCTGGTCTCCTTCTGGTAGCGTTCGATGACCGCAGGTAGTTTCTCGGGAAAGTACCGAACGAAGACGTTGGCCTGTCCCTGCATGGGTCCGAGGCCGCCCATTTGCCACATGAGCCATTGCAGCACCATGGACCTGCCCCGCGTATCCGCCGGCAGAAACAGACCCGTCTTTTCGGCTAAATAGATGAGGATGGCACCGGACTCGAACACGGCGAAGTCGTCGTTGTCTCGATCTACTATCGTGGGAATACGGCCGTTGGGATTGATTTTCAGGTAGTCAGGCCGCTTCTGCATCATCTCCCGCAAGGCGATCAACTTGACCTTATAGTTGAGACCCATCTCCTCGAGCGCAATCGAGATTTTTCGACCATTGGGCGTTGACCAGGTATAAAAATCAATCACTCAGAAGCCCTCAAGGCTCAATCAGCAATCGAACGCCAAACCTCGTCTCAATATGGCGTTTCGCCAGGTCGCCGCCGTCGCATTCTCCCTGCTGGTCACCCCGTTCAAGGTCGGTATTGGTCTCGTTGGTGCAGATGCAAACGAAATGGGTTTCCTCGTTCATGGGAAAGGGCACCTCATGCCAGGTACCCACATTCATGACGATGCCACCGGTGCCATCAAACTCGAAGGCTTGCACCGTATTCAGATTAGGCAGATCCGCACTGCTATCGGTTGGTTGCGCGGTGGGCTTGCCGAGCACCATGTAGAAAGGCTTGCCCGCCAGCGGGATGAAGGTCTGGGTGTGCTTTGTATGGTATTCCATCCACCTGACCTGAAGCGGTCGCGGTTTGAATGACACCAGATTCAGGCACAAGTCGTCATTGCCGTAGAATTTTGCCGGCTGGGTAACCACCACATCCGTTCCATAGAAATTGATTTTCTCACGAACGCTGTCGTCGGGTTCGCTGATCAGGTAGCCGTAGCCCTCGAGCGACTCAGGCGTTGCTTTCACCGGTTTTAAAACGCGTTGCGTGGTCTGAGCAGCTTCGACCATCACTTCCTCCTCTACTTTACGCATCGACCCGGTTGTATCTCGGGTGCATCCCCATCAAGCGCAGCGGGTCCATTGGATGCAACCGCGTGGCCTGGCGCTCGTCGCAATGCGGCGCTGCTGCCCAGCGATCTACGCTGACATGCGTGCCGCTCGCGGTTTGGCAGCCAAACATCGCAAGGTTGGCAAAGCCATTACGCGCTTCATGGTCCGAATAGCCTCCAGGTTTATGGATTCTTTGCCTCTGGCGGAGCCAGCTGTCGCCATTAGTAAAACTAAGCACACTCGTTGATTTCACGAGCCGGTGCGCAACCACAGCACCAGGATCAGGACCAGGAAGGTGCCTAACGAGAGCTGCTGGAAGACCAGGTCGACGCGATCGATTCGAATCGCAGCGGCCCGCTTCTCGTGCTCAGGAGCACTGGCATACACGTTGGTGCCCCACGTGAACAGCGCGAACAGCCCGACACAAGTCAGGTATCCCCAGCTGAACATGGCGTCCAACAGCGTTAGGTACGGGAGCGGGGGAAGGTCGGACCGATATGACTGGTGCATGAACACCAGCGTCAGCAGGGCGGTTGTCGGCACGGCCAGCCGGATATCCGCGTGAGACCCGACGACCGTCGGCGTCATGATCACGATGGACATGATCACCAGGATAGGGAGGACCCAGCGCACGAAGGCGCTCCAGTAGTCGGACCGGTATTGAATTTCCAGCCGGACCATGCTTTTCGTGGGTTGATACCACGACCCAAAGCGCGAGGGATAGCGGTGCAGCAGAGCCTGCAGTGAGGCCCCCTGTAGCTGGTAGCCACTCAGACTGCCCGACTCACCGAGCAACCCGTTCTGCTCTTCGTGGGGGTAGAGCAGAGCCTGGGCGTACTTGTCGGACAGAACATCCGGCGCAATCTCGACCATGATGGGAAGGATCAGGATATCGAAAGGATCGCGCTCAAAGTTTATCTCGTCGTCGTGAAAACGACTTGAGAAGCGGAATCGCTGATACCGGCGTCCCGCCGAGAGTATCGCGGGCTCCTCCGTTTCCGGCTCGAAACTCGAGTCCCACCGTTCAATCCGGTTGACCAGATGAATGAGTTCCGACGCCCGCAGTCCCTCGGCCTCCATGAACTGTTGTGTACGCCTCGACCATTCGACCCAGACATAGCCGTCCGCAGTAAACGTTCGCGACTGCAGAGAGAGTTCGTAGACCCTCTCTATGTGCATGCCCATAAAAATCACGTGCTGATCCGGCGTCGCCTCAGCGATCGAAATCTGGGGAGTCAACGACTCAGCGAGTTCGAACGGGTCATGTCCATCCGTCACGGCGCCTGATGCCTGGTGCACAGCCGCGAGCCCTTGCCAACCAACCAGCAGCAGAAGCAGTAGCACCGTCAGGAGAGCGCTGATGCGCTGCGTCCTGCTCATGAGTCATCTCCAGATTCGCCCGGGCGAAACCGGCTCGCATCGGGCCGCTCCTGGCTGAAGTCACACACGAACCCCTCGTTCTCGGGAAGCCACGGCGACCAGGCGGTGGGGATAATGGGTTCTTCGGCGTGCAGGATCTTGAACTGGTGGTCGGTCTGAACCTCACCGATCAGTGTGGCCTTCCGAACGTGGTGGTTGCTCAGGACGGCCAACTCACCAAGCGGCGACGCGATTGTGACGCCAGGGAGCGCGTCTCGCACCGCCTCCGGCTCCACCGAGCCCGCCTTCTCGACCGCCGCGGCCCACAGAAGGACCATACTGTACCCGGTGGCCGCCGGGTCGCTCGTCACCCGGTGTGCTCCGTAGGCATCACGAAACCGCCGGGTGAATTCGATCGACCTGGGCGTCTCAAGGCTCTGGAAGAAACTCCACGCGGCGAGAGTCTCCACCAGCGCCTGGGCGCCCATCGCCGCGACCTCTTCCTCCGCTATTGAGAAACTCATTACTGAGTAACCCATGTCCCGCGTGATCCCCGCACGCTGCAGGCTCTCAAAGAAGGCAACATTGGAGTCGCCGTTGATCGTATTCACGATCACGCCGCCGCTGGGAAGGCTCGCCTGGATATTCCGGACCAGCGGATCGAGGCTCATCTCACCGAGATCGACGTAGAACTCCCCGGTAACCTCTCCCCCTAGGGCACCGATCTGCCGGCGCATGATCGCGTTGGCGGTGCGAGGATAGACATAGTCGGAACCCACCAGGACGAAACGCCGCCCGCGGTTCTCGAGCAGCCATTCGATCGCCGGGCCCGCCTGCTGGTTGGGAGTCGCGCCGGCGTACAGGACGTTCGCGGAGCACTCTTCCCCCTCGTATTGGATCGGATAGAAGAGCAAGTGGTCGCGAGCCTCGAGAACCGGGATCATGGCCTTTCGGCTCGCCGACGTCCATCCGCCGAACACGACTTTGACGCCGTCCCGGTCGATCATCCGGGACAGGCGCGTCGCGAAGACAGATGGGTCGGATTGCCCGTCTTCCTCGACCGGAACGATCCTCAGCCGGCTGTTTCCGACCTGGATTCCTCCCCTGTCGTTGATCTCTCGAATGGCGAGGAGTTCTGCCTCCGCGACCGTGTGTTCCGACAGAGCGAGTGTCCCGGTTCGGGAGTGGAGGATACCAACGCGCACGTCCCCGTCGAAGGACGGTGCATCCCTGCCACCGCCGCAGCCTGTTGCGAGCAACGTGGCGAGCAGCGCGAACGCGACGAGCGCTGGGTGGCGAGGGAACGGTACCTGCATGTGGACCAAAGCCCCGGATCAGCAAGCAAACTGATGCAAGACGACCTGAGCGTCTTGCGGCTCGCATGCTGCAAAGAGACCAAGCGTTACATCCATCGGTTGAAACGCAGTCAAGTTTTTGCCACTAAACGATATAACATTTTCGACTCATCGGCGCTCTGCGGCCAAGTCCAATCTGCCGGCACAGCGGCGTCCGCCCATGGCTGATAACGCGAGACCGTTGCTGCTATCGATTCCTGGACCGCTGCCGCGGCGAACGACAGCCGCGGTCAGGGTTACGCTTTACTCCGACAAGGTTTGCACTTTATACATTGCAACCAGCATCGGCGAGGGTCGGATCCCAACGCTGCCGACCCACCGTTGGTACAGCTGCGCATACTGCCCTCCCCGGAACAGCTGGGCCAGCGCGCGGTTTGCTACCAAGCGGAAGTCCGCATCGTTTCGTCTCACCATAAACGCGTAAGGCTCGAACGAGAACAACTCGTCCGCGAGCGAAAAGCTCAGGCCCGGGTTACGCTCCCGCGCCGCCAACGCCTCGCCCATGAGCACAATCTGATCGGAGGCAAACCCGTCCACATCGCCGTTCTCGAGCTGGGTCATTCCTTCCTTTCGGTCTGGCACCAGAACGACCTCGGCGTCGATCAGGTTCTCCCTCAGATTGACTTCTAACGCTACGGCAGATGTCGTGCCTTCTATGACAGCGACGCGTCGTCCCGAGAGGTTCGCGAGGTTGGCGACCCGATTCGCGGACTTGGAAAGAATGGTTCCGCCGGTGACGAACGTCATCAGCGTGAAGTCGACCTGCTCCTGGCGACCGAGCGTAACGGTGGATGCGCCGCATTCGATGTCGATGTCCCCCTTTACGATGGCATCGATACGGTCCTCCGTTGCCACCGGAACGTAGGTAACCTTCATGTCGCGAAGTTCCAGGTGGTCGCGCACGGCGGCGGCGATACGGCGGCAGAAGTCAACGGAGTAACCCGCCGCTTCGCCGTTCTCCTGATACGAGAGCGGACGCGCATCCGTTCGATAACCGATTCGGAACTCGCCCCGATCCGCGATGCGTTCCAACGTGCCCTGAGCCATTAATGCGCTGCCAGGCACGGCGATGAGGGCCAGGAAGAAAATTTGTCTAATGGACATGACGTGCTCCGCTCGTGAACCCCGCTATCCTAGCAGGGCCCAAAGAGATCCGCTCGTCCTTCCGCGCCAAGCTCTGCGTCGGCCTCGGACGCCCCGAGCGAGCCCGCCGCCGCCGCAGGCGCGCACACTCACTCATGCGGCTGCCTACGCGAGCCCGGAAAAACCCATGCGAACCTCCCCTCAATGGGAACCGACTATTCTTTAATCGAGGCGTTGACGTTGGCCAGGGACAGGTCATTGCCGCAATGCCGACGGCCCCGCAGGCGACACCCGCTTGTGCGGCGCAACATGGGTTGGCTGACGTGTTGCTCCAGACGCTGCCTGGTAAGGGCCGTGGGTTTGCAGCCGCAAGAAATCAGGAGTAGGTTCTCGAGCGACCTCCCTCAAGACCGATAGGAGCAGCTGATGATCGGCCGCGCGACTGGTAGCCGCCGATCGAATCGCCCGATCAAGCCGAAAATGCAGCGCTGCAGCAGTGTCGGCTTACGGCCGGGAGCAGGAGTCCATATACGGTCACTCTCAGCTTTACCTTAACGTGCTACCTAAGCTGATACGATCGAAGTTATTTCAGCGGCGCCGCGGGCAAGTTTGCGTGACAAAGAAGGAGATTGGCATGTTGAAGCACCTATCACGTCGGCGGCTGTGCCAAATCGCCGGCGCAGCGGCACTGGCGCTTGGCACCGGTACCCGCGCACGAAGCGATGCGACAAGCGCCTCGGAGTCAGCGGTTGATGGGGCAAGAGTTCCAAGCATGAGAACGATTACCAAGTCCTACGTCGATCTGGCGGAAGGGCAGATGCATGTCCTGTCCACAAGCGGGGTGGCACCAGCGATCGTATTTCTTCACCAGACGGCGAGTTCAGGCGGCTCGTTCGCACGCGTGATGGAGCGATTACGATTGCCCAACCGGCTGATTGCCGTCGACACGCCCGGATTCGGGAGCTCTTTCGATCCCTCGGGGTGGCCCTCCATGGCGGAATACGCGGCCTATATCGTGACCACCCTCGATCGTCTCAAGGTCAGACAATTCCATCTGTTCGGCCATCACACCGGCAGCAGCCTGGCGGCGGAGATCGCCTGGCGCCATCCCCAGCGGGTGCAAAGCGTCATGATGCTGGGGCCGGTACCGATGACGCGCGAGGAACGTGTTCAGTTTCGCAGCGACTACGACCAGCCGATTGCGCCCAGGGAGGACGGCTCGCACTTGGTGGAGAACTGGAACTATTGTCGCAAATTCAACCCGACCTGCGATCTGGAGACCGTACACGAGGAGGTGGTCGACATGATGCGTGCCTGGAAGGCAAGGCCGCAGGCTTATCGCGCGGTGTCGTTTCACGACGCCATGCAGCTGGTTCGCAAGCTCGAGTGTCCGCTATTGTTGCTGAGCTCGCCGGAGGATTTCTTTTTTCCGCGTTTTGCCGAGGTCTGCGCGATCCGTCCCGACGCAAAGGTTGCGATGGTCGGCGGCGAGAACCTGCCGCCCCAGTGCGACAGCGAAGGCGTCGCTGCGGCTATCGCGGACTTCGTCCGCGCAGTCTGACATAGACGCTCCGTCCTGTCAGAATGCAATGATGCTGTTCACCATGGATAGACAATGCCGTCCTCTAGCCAGTTCCGCCAAGGTCATCTGGAAGCGTCGATTGAGCTCGCGCCCTTGGCCAGGGGGCGAAATTCCACATGGCCCCGCCCGGCCAGCGCGTTGCGCGTGGCACAGAAATAAGGAGCGAACGGAATGATGGAGCACCTGTCGCGCCGGCGTTTGTGTCAAGTTGCCGGCGCAGTAGCAGTGAGTTTTGCCGCCGGCACCCGTGCGCGCAACGGACCATCGGGCACCTCGTCCGGCTTGCGCGAGTACGTGATGAGTGTGTTCGATATCGATCGAATCGCACGGCCGATGCAGGAAGCCGGTTCATTCACACGACAGGCGCTCCCTGATGCCCCGCCCGAGCAGTTTGCGGCTTGGCATGTGCCGCCGTCTTGCACTCGTATTGAACAAGCGTACCTGTCGCCCATGGGCTCCGACAGCGGTGGAGGTGGTATCCGCCTCGTTAAATTTCACGGTGTCGAGCAGCGAGTGATGCGGTCAAGCCAGCGGAGCTGGGATACGGGCGGCCTTTTCGATGTCGATGTGTTTTCGCGGGATGTCGACACGGTTTATCGCAAGCTCCAGACCTATGGCTGGACCGGACTCGGCGAACCGGTTGACTACACTGAAGCTCATTTGCACGTACGCCAAGTGGTTGCAGTAGGCCCCGATGGTTTGATCGTCGCTATTATTCAGCGTTATAACCCCCCTGTAGAAGGTCTGCACCCATCAGCTGCGATGTCACCTATCAGAGGGGGCGTGCATATGGTGAAAGACTATGATCGTAGCGCAGGCTTTCTCACGGAGACGCTCGGATGGGAGGCGAGATTGGAGTTTACCATTGAGAATGCAGCCGAACCGGGCGCCGACGTACTAGGGCTGCCGTTACCATATGCCATTTCAGTCACGCGCCGGATTGGGATGTTTAACCCACCTGGCGTCGCCGCCGGCGGCGTCGAGCTGATCGAAAACGTTGACATGCACGGACGGGATTTCTCCGAGCATTGCGTTGCACCAAACGTCGGATTACTGTCCCAGCGTTTTCCAGTGTCCGATGCAGAGGGATATGCTGCCGAAATCGGTGCCCGTGGGGGCTCGCTTTATTCCGATCCGTCGACGTATGAGATAGCCCCAATTGGTTCAGTCACGGCATTCTCCACGCGCACGCCGGACGGGGCAATCTTAGAATTCTACACTCCAAGCTAACACTGCGAACGCGACTCACTTGAGTTTTCACGGCTGATGTCTCTCTACCGCCGATGACCGTCTCGGGTGGGGAGCAGACCTTCATGTTGCCATGCAACATCGCCTGACTAGCTGAAACCTGCCCGGCAGCTTGCGACCAGAAGCAGATCCCCAACAATCTTGTCCGAGCGACAATCTTCCGCGACGAGCCGCCCCTCAACTGACTACGAATACCGCACTTGAGCAATCGTCTCAATCGTCAAGCAAGTATTGGGATTCCCAAAGGACGATGTCATGGGGCGTAAAGCCGGGCGCGGCCAGCGCCTTTATTGCCGAACTTGGCCAACATACGGATCCAGATAGTTTTGTAGAGCGTGCCGATTGGTCTAGTATACGTACGCCCTATTTCCCGGCTTCAACCAAGGAGGAGTAGCGATGAGGGCCGTATTGTCAAAGTCATGGCTCGCCCCCTGCGCGCTGGGGGCACTGATACCCTTCTGGAGCAGCAGCGCGGCGGGCCAGCAGGTTAGCGCGATCGAGGAAGTGACGGTCACGGCACGACGCCGTGAGGAAAATCTGCAGGAAGTACCCATCTCGATCGCCACGCTTAACGCCGAGGACTTTGAGCGGCGCGGCATTGCCGACCTGGAGCGCGTTTCCAATTTCACCGCGGGGCTTGATTTCGAGGATCTATCGACGACATTCAACGGGGTCTTGACCATCCGCGGCCTGACCCAGGCCGACGTTCAGAATCGAGTGCAGAACGTCGCCGTGTTTCTAGATGGCGTATTTATTCCCCGCAACTACTCAATCGATATGGGCATCGCAGACTTTGAGCGCGTTGAGGTTGTGAAGGGCCCGCAAAGCGCCCTATACGGCCAGAATGCCTTCGCCGGCGCGCTCAACTATGTGACCAGAAAGCCGTCCAACGAGTTGGAAGCGGGTATCTCGACAACCGTGGGCACCGATGGACGATTCGACTACAAGGCCTCAATCGGCGGACCTATCGTGCCTGACAAAGTCGCGGCCCGGGCGTTTTTCGCCAGCACTGAGTTCGACGGCAACCGGGATAACAGCTTTCCGACGGTTAACTCCGAACTAGCCAAAACAGGCGGTTTCGACCGTGAGGCCTGGGGCGTTTCGCTGGCCATAGACCCGACGGAAGACCTGGATCTTGACGTCCTCTACTACGAGGTTGAACGCCATGAGCAGATCCGACCCGGGTACACGGTGTCCGGGAACCGCCGCCAGATCTCTCACAACTGCGGTCCCGCTGTTCCGACAACAGGTAACCCGTCGTTTTATTGTGGGGAATTGCCCGACTCCGCCGACTCTTTCCAGACCGCGCTTTCCACGCGACCCAGCGGTGATCTATTCCCCAACCAACCCGGTAGTGATACGCGATCTGAGATCATCCGGGCAAGTCTGGGCTACGATTTTAGCCAGGACTTTTCCCTCGATTACGTCTTCGGCCGGGTGGACGCGGAGGGTCAGGAGATAGCCGCGATCACCGATGACCCTACCGCTGGCTTCTTTACCACTCAAAAAGAAGGCGGTATCAACGATTTCAAGAGCCACGAGGTTCGGCTGGTTTACGAGCCGGATGGACCATTCTCTGGGGAGCTCGGTTTTTATAGTGCCGAGCAGACCGACTATTTCGTCTTCTCACTGGGTTTCGCGGTTGGCAACCCAGCATACGAGCTCGTCGATACCACGACGGGGATCACCGATACCACGGGTTTTCCGATACCCCTGCGCAACTTCGTGGTCAATGAGACCACCGATGCTATCTTTGGCCGCTTGTCCTATGACTTTCTGGATGATCGTGCCACGTTGTCGGCAGAGTTTCGCCAGTCTTCCGTCGATGTCAGCTTTTTCGACCGAGTGGCAAACCTCGTTCCTCAAGCAAACAGCTTTGATAACTTCACACCTCGGATCACGGCAGAGTATCGCGTGACGGAAGACTCCCTCGCGTATGTGTCCGCCGCCAAGGGCATTAAAGCCGGTGGGTTCAACGGCTTCGTTGCAGGCCCAGTCACTTTGTTGCCCGCCGAGCAAACCTATGACGAGGAGGAGAACTGGACCCTCGAAATCGGCACCAAGAATACCCTGATGGATGGACGCCTGCTCGTGAACGCCGCGGCCTACTTCGTCGATTGGAAGCAGATGCAGATCACAGCCATTCCGAGCAACTTTGACACCGGCAACCTGCAACCGGGCACCGTCGCACCCACGATTTTTCTCAATGTGGGTGACGTAACGAGCTGGGGCATCGAAGTCGATGGCAGCTTTCTGATCACGGACCAATTCAGTCTGAACTACGCTTTTTCGACGTCGGACCCGCAGTTCGAGAATGGTACAAAGTGGGGCCAGTTTGTCGGTGTCTGCGATGATGTCTTCTGCCCAGCGGACGGTGAAGTCGGCGGTAATACGCTGCCCCGACAGACCCGAACGCAGTTCGCGATCGGGGGTCAGTATGAAACGACCATACGAGACAGCCTTGATTTCTTCGCGCGCGCGGATCTCACCTACCAATCTAAGCGGTACGTGGACGCCTTGAATTTGGCCTACTCTCCGGAGCGTTACAACTTGAGTGCCAGTGTTGGGCTCCAGGGCGAGCGTTGGTCCGTCACAGCATGGGGCAAGAACTTGACGGACGAGACATATGTCACGAGCTCGCTGTTCATCATCCAGTTTCGACGCTACGGTCCAGCGGTTAATGACGGTCGCACGGCTGGTGTCACGTTTGCCTTCGACTTCTGAATGGCGCAGGAGGCGGCGCGCCTAGCGGCTGCCGTCAGTCACCAGAGCTTCGGGCCGGAGGCCGGCGACCGGGCGGTACCAGCCTCCTGGGGGGGCGAACGCACAAGACCGCATGGCTAATAGGCGTGCAGCTCTGCGATTCAGCGACCGTCTACTTCCCGCAAAGCGGAGAGTGAGTCCTCGTTGAGCTCGCCGACAAGGAACAATCGCTTACGGCCAATAGCCGGAGAGCGCCATTAATCACTCGGCGCCAAACGTTTCCTCGGCGCCTCGGCGTCTCATCAATGCCCGGCGGCGAGCGGCGATCTCCCGCTCCGTCGGCTCCAACGCCACGCGCATGTCTGGCGGGAGGGCTGCAATGCATTCGGCGCGAGTCCCACCGTTTGACATGCAGGCATCGATCAGAAGTACCCAACGCGGCGTGCCGCGAAATGCTGCGCTGCGGCCATGTCCGCTGATGGCCAAGAAGGCGGGGAAGCGAAGGGGCAGAGACAATTGAGCTCAACACCGTTGCCTCACTCATCCGCTTCCCTGGGTGTCGGTTTCTACGGCTGGGCGCTGCCGTATACTAGGCCATCATGCAGGCACGGGATCGTTCACGACTTGGGGCGCTGTTGGGGTTGTTGATGCTCCCCGCGCTACTGGGTGTGATGGCTTGCTTCGAGCTCCCCGCGCCGGTCGGCAACCCTGAGAGAAGCCGCATTGATCCGGCCCTGAACGGCGTCTGGCTGGGCGGGGATGTCGACGAACCCTGGATGTTCATATTCGAGCCCTACGATAAGCGCACCTGGCTGGTGCGCTGGGTGTTGCTGGAGGAGAGGGACGAGGCCACTGACAATCTGGCAGCGGGTGACACTCCGGAGCCGCCAGCAGGAGGGGAACTTGACGGGGAGGCCGGGAACGTCGAGGACACCGAGCCTTCTGCGCTCGACTTGCTACGTGCTGGCGAGCTCAGGGTCGGCGGCATTTATCTGATCAAGGCCTGGCGGAAACGCATCAGGAGGGTCTGGTTCATGACCTTCGAGTTTCGCGGCATGATCGATGAAGAAACCGGTATGGATCCGGACACGTGGTGGGTCATGAAGCCAGAGCTCATCGACGAGAGCACGCTGGCCCTGCAGTTTGTAAACCCAGAGCTGGAAGGTATTGAAGAAGGCATGACGCGCGCCCAGTTGGAACGTCTTGTTCGCCAAAATCTCGATAATCCGGAACTTTTTGTTGAAAACGCCCTGCCCTTGAAGCGCGTACCCCAGGATGACTTTGGCGCGCTGGCCGACATGCTGGAGGAAGTCGGCGTCGCTCCCGACTACGACCTTTACCCTTAAGATGCTGCCTCGACTCGGCGAGCAGTTGTGGGTAACGCCTTACGGCATCGCGCTGGTAGTGAGCCTCGCTGCCTGCTGGCTTTACGCTCGG